>JBJOPV010000379.1:0-3012 GCA_046050625.1 Pseudomonadota bacterium | reverse complement strand
CGGACAACCGCGGCCAGGCCTCGATGATGAACGCCGCGATGGCGCTGTCCACCGGCGACTGGGTGCTGTTCCTGGACGCGGACGACCGGCTCGAGCCCCAGGCCCTGGCCCACTGCCTGGCACGGCTGCGCGCCGAGCCCGACGGCGGCCGCGACGTGGCCAAGATCCAGTTCCTGCTGCGCTGCATCGACCGCGAGGGCCGCTGCATGAGCCGCACCATCCCCTATCTGATGCACGACGGCGACGTGCGCCCGCTGATCCGGCGCTTCGGCAGCTACGGCGGGCCCCCCTCGAGCGGCAATCTCTACCGCCGCAGCGCCATCGCCCGCTATTTCCCCCTGGCCGAGGCCGACTGGCGCCGCGCCGCCGACACGCCGCCCTTCATCCTGGCGCCTTTTCAGGGTCGCGTGCTGGGCATCGACGCGGCGCTCGGCGCCTACCGCATCCACTCCGGCGCGAATCGCGCCCGGGGTTGCTTCGGCAACATCGCCGCCCGCCATGCCGACACGCTGCGGGTGGACCGGCACCGCCGCGAAGCGTCGCTGGCCCTGCTGGCGCGCCACGGTGGCGAGCGCATCGAAGGCCCCTTCCTGCCAGCGCCCTGGAACCTGCGCACCCGCGTGCTGTCCTGGCGCACCGAGCCGCAGCGCCATCCCTACCGGCATGACGACGCGCTGCGCCTGCTGCAGCTGCAAGCGCGCTCGCTGCGCGAATGCCCGGGCTATACCCGGCCGGAACGCTATGCCTCGCAGCTCTGGCTGATGGCGATGCTGGTGGCGCCTCCAGCGCTGGCCAGCCGGATGGCGGTGACCAACACCTCCGGCCGGCTGCGACGCTGGCTGCGCAGCTTTCGGCCTGACACGGCCGTCGCATGAATTCAGGCCTGCTGGACCGCCTGCGCCATCTGGGTCGGCGCCTGCGCGGCTTTCGGCGGCCGGACCTGTGGCTGGCGCGCCGGCTCGGGCGGGTGCTGCCCGACCGGCTCTATCTGGCCGTCGGCCACCTGCTCTACTTCGGCCGCTGGCCGGACTACGCGCACCCTCGCAGCTTCAACGAGCACATCCAGGCCTACATGCTGCGCTGCCGTTCGCCGCTGCTGCAGATCGCGGCCGACAAGGCCGCCGCCCGGCAATGGGTGATCGAGCAGGTCGGCGACACGCATGTGCTGCCGCAGCTCGGGCTGTGGGCCCACGCCGATGCGGTGCCGCTGCGCACGCTCCCTCGCCCCTGCGTGCTCAAGCCGACGGTGGGCAGCGGCCGGGTGATCTTCCTGCGCGAGAACGATCCGCCGCTGGACACTGCAGCCGAGACTGCATTGCGGCTGGAGATGCAGCGCTGGCTGGACACCGACTTCAGCCGCCAGAGCCGCGAGTGGTGCTATGCCGGCTTGCGCGGTCGCCTCCTGGCCGAGCCGATGCTGAGCGATCCACGCGAGCCCGGCGGCGTTCCGCCGGATCACAAGGTCTACGTGATCGGCGGTGCGGTGCGCTTCATCCAGGTCGACCGCGGCCGCTTCGGGCGCCACACCCGCAATCTCTACGACACCGAATGGCGGCTGCTGCCGGTGCGGCTGACGCTGGACAACCACGCGCCGGACCCGCGTCCGGCCGAACTCGACCGCATGATCGGGCTGGCGCTGGCGCTGGCCGCCCCCTTCGAGTTCCTGCGCGTCGATCTGTACCTGTGCGAGGGGCGGCTGATCGTCGGCGAGCTGACCAGCTATCCCGGCGCCGGCTTCGAGCGCTTCATCCCGTCGGACTTCGCGCTCGAGCTGGGCGCGCACTGGACACGCGCGATGCGCGCCCGCCGCGACGATCAGCCCGCGTGAGGTGCTGCGGCCGGCACGATGACCGGCCGGGTATGCCAGATCTCGTGCGCGTACTCGGCAATGGTGCGGTCCGACGAGAACAGGCCCATGCCGGCGATGTTGAGCACCGCGCGGCGGCTCCACTCGTCGGCGTTGCGGTAGAGCGTGTCGACCCGGTCCTGCGTGGCGACATAGCTGGCGTAGTCGGCCAGCAGCAGGTAGTGGTCGCCCCAGTTCACCAGCGCGTCGAAGATCGGCTGGTAGCGGCCGGGATCGTCGGGGCTGAAGACGCCGTCGCGGATCGCGTCGAGCACCGCGCGCAGATCGGCGTCGGCCTCGTAGATCGCGCGCGGCTGGTAGCCGCGGGCGCGGATGTCGGCCACCTCGGGCGTGGTGTGGCCGAAGATGAAGATGTTCTCGTCACCGACCTGTTCGCGGATCTCGACGTTGGCGCCGTCGAGCGTGCCGATGGTCAGCGCGCCGTTGAGCGCGAACTTCATGTTGCCGGTGCCCGAGGCCTCGGTGCCGGCGGTGGAGATCTGCTCGGAGAGGTCCGCCGCCGGGATGATGACCTCGGCCAGGCTGACGCTGTAGTTCGGGATGAAGACCACCTTCAGCCGGCCGCCGACACGCGGATCGTTGTTGATCACCCGGGCGATGTCGTTGGTGAGCTGGATCACCAGCTTGGCCATGCGGTAGGCCGAGGCGGCCTTGCCGGCGAAGACCACCACGCGCGGCACCCACTGCGCGTCCGGGTTGGCCAGGATGCGCTGATAGCGGGTGACGACATGCAGCAGGTTGAGCAGCTGGCGCTTGTACTCGTGGATGCGCTTGACCTGCACGTCGAACAGCGCGTCCGGGTTCAGGTCGACACCCAGCTGCTTGAGCACCAGGCGGCCGAGGCGCTCCTTGTTCTGGCGCTTGACCTTGCGCACCGCACCCAGGAAGCCCGGCAGGTCCAGCGCATGGCGCAGGCTGCCGAGCTGATCGAGCTGACGTCGCCAGCCCCGGCCCAGGCGCTGGTCGAGCAGCGCCGCCAGCCCCGGATTGGCCTGGGCCAGCCAGCGCCGCGGCGTGACCCCATTGGTCTTGTTGTTGAAGCGCTCGGGCCAGAGCTGCGCGAAGTCGCGGAAGATCGAGGCCTTCATCAGGTCGGAGTGCAGCGCCGAGACGCCGTTGACCGAATGGCTGGCCACCACCGCCAG
>JBJOPV010000378.1:0-3044 GCA_046050625.1 Pseudomonadota bacterium | reverse complement strand
CGCGTCGATCATCGCCAGCGAGTTGGGCGTGGTGGTCGAGCCGATGACGATGTCGACCTTGTGCTCGGTCAGGAGCTTGCGGGTGTTGGCCACCGCGGTCGTGGTGTCGGAGGCGTCGTCGAGCACGATGTAGTTCACCTTCTCGCCGCCGATCGTCCTGGGCATCAGCGCGATGGTGTTCTTCTCGGGAATGCCCAGCGAGGCGGCCGGGCCGGTGGCCGAGACGGTCACGCCGACGTGGATGTCGGCCAGCGCGGCGGTGCTGAGCAGCGCAGCAGCCAGCGCCAGCAGGGTGCGGGGGGTGGGGTTCTTCTTCACGGGGTGTCTCCTCTGGGGGGTGGGGCGGGCAGGCCCACATGCGGCAGCCCGCCAAGAAAGAGATCGGCGACGATCGGGGCCATCGTCTCGTGGTCCAGCGAGCCGTCGGGCCGCAGCCAGGTGAACATCCAGTTGATCATCCCGAACAGCAGCATCGACACCGGCCGCGCCAGCCGCGCCGCGTCCAGGTCAGGGCGAAGCTCGCCCAGCGCCCGCGCGAAGCCGTCGACCACCCGGCGCTCGGTCACCAGGATGCGCTCGCGGTCGACGTCCCCCAGGAAGCGCACGTCCTCGGTCAGCACCCGGTGCGCGTTCTGCGCGCCGGCATATTCCTGCACGAAGCGGATGATCAGCCGGTGCAGGCGCGGGCGCGCCGGCAGGCCTTCGGCCTCGATCTCGGCCACCAGCTCGGCCAGCCGGCCGACATGGCCCTCGGCGATCTGCACCAGGAGCGCGTACTTGTCGCGGTAATAGTGATAGAGCGTCGGCTTGGACAGGCCGCAGGCCTCGGCCAGCTGGTTCATCGAGGTGGCGGGATAGCCGCGCCGCGCGAACAGGTCGGCGGCATGGGCGAGGATCATCTCGCGCTGGTCGTCATAGGCGGGGGAGCGGGTACGGGCCACGGGGTCAGGAAGCGTCGAGGGGTCGGGCGTCGGTCGGGGTGGCGCGCGTCGCGGCGGGGCTCGCTCAGCGCTCGTCGAAGGACAGCACGACCCGGGGGGTCAGCGGATGCGACTGGCAGGTCAGCACGAAGCCGGCGGCCACCTCGTGGGCCTCAAGGGAGAAGTTGCGATCCATGCGCACCTGCCCCTCGAGCACGCGGGCCCGGCAGGTGCAGCATACCCCGGACTTGCAGGAGTACGGCACGTCCAGCCCGGCGCGCGCGGCCGCATCCAGCAGGCTGGCGTCGCCGGCGCGGAACTCGATCTCGCGGCGCAGGCCGTCGCGCACGATGCTGATCGTCGCCTGCGGCGCGTCGCCCGGCAGCACCGGATGCAGCTGGGCCGGCGACTGACCGCGCTGGGCGTCGGGCACGCCGAAGCGCTCGACATGCAGGCGCTCGGGCGCCACGCCGGCCGCCTTCAGCCCGGCCTCGACGGTGTCGTTGAAGCCGTGCGGGCCGCAGACGAAGGCCTGGTCGATCGCCTCGGGCCGCAGCACGGTGCGCAGCAGCAGCGCCAGCTTGGCCTCGTCGAGCCGGCCGGCGTTGAGCGGCGTGTCCACCGGCTCGGCCGAGAAAATGGGGTGCAGCGCCAGCCGGGTCAGGAAGCGGTCCTTCAGGTCCTGCAGCTCCTCGCGGAACATCGTCGAGCGCAGCGAGCGGTTCGCATAGACCAGCGTGAAGCGGCTGGCCGGCTCGCTCGCCAGCACCGTCTTCAGGATCGACAGGATCGGCGTGATGCCGCTGCCCGCCGCGAAGCCGACGACATGGCGCCCGCCCTGCTCGCCCTGCCCCACCTGCGGTGCGGGCAGCTCCGGCAGGGTGAAATGGCCCTGCGGCGGAAAGACATGCAGCGTGTCGCCGGCCTGGAGCGCTGCGCCCAGCCAGTTCGAGAAGCGCCCGCCGGGCACCCGGCGCACGCCCACCCGCAGCGCGCCGTCCTGCGGCGCGGCGCAGATGGAATAGGAGCGGCGCAGGTCCTCGCCCTCCACCGCGGCGCGCAGCGTCAGGTACTGGCCGGCGCGGAAGCGGAAGGTCTCGGCCAAGGCCGGCGGCACGTCGAAGCTCAGCAGCACCGCCTCGTCGGTGTCGGGGCGGACCTCGCGGACGGTGAGTTCGTGGAAATGCAGGCTCATGGTGTCGGGATCCGGTTCGGATTCAGATCGGCTTGAAATGCTCGAAGGGCTCGCGGCAGGCCAGACAGCGCCACAGCGACTTGCAGGCGGTCGAGCCGAAGCTGGAGAGCCGCTCGGTGCGCGGGCTGTCGCAGCGCGGGCAGGACGGATCGGCGGGCGCGGCCGCGCGGCGGTGCAGCCGCACCGGCACGCCCTCGCTCGCCGCGACCGGCCCCGGCGGCGCGATGCCGTACTCGCGCAGGCGCTGGCGGCCCTGTTCGCTGATCCAGTCGGTGGTCCAGGCCGGCGCGCGGCGCAGCGTGACCGCAAAGGGCGCCAGGCCCGCGGCCTCCAGCGCCTCGGCGACGCTGGCCGAGATCACCTCGGTGGCCGGGCAGCCGCTGTAGGTGGGCGTGAGCACCACCTCCAGCGCGCCCTCGTCGTCCAGGCGCACCTCGCGCACGATGCCGAGATCGCGCAGCGTCAGCACCGGGATCTCGGGATCGGGCACCGGGTCGATCGCCTGCCACGCCGCCTCGATGCGGCCGAGCACCTGCGCGCCGCACATCACCAGGCTCCGCCCGGATAGGCGCGCTGCAGGTGCTGCATCTCGGCCAGCAGCCGGCCCATGTGCTCGCTGTGCACGCCGCGCCGGCCGGTGGTGACATGGGCGCCCAGCGCGGGCGCACGCACGCCGGCCTCGTCCAGCAGCGCCTGCATCGCCGCATGCCAGTCCTCGCGCAGGTCGGCCCAGCGCGGGCCGAGACCGGCGGCGGCGGCCGCCTCGTCCACCGCATCGGCCTCGAACAGCTCGGGCGTGTAGCGCCAGAGCCGGTCGAGCGCGTCCTGCAGCCGGCGGTGCGACTCGGGCGTGCCGTCGCCCAGGCGCACCACCCAGTCGGCGGCGTGCTGCTCGTGGTAGCGCGACTCCTTCAGTGCCTTGGCGGCGA
>JBJOPV010000377.1:0-3052 GCA_046050625.1 Pseudomonadota bacterium | reverse complement strand
ACCTGGGCTGCGGCACCGGCCACCCGAGCTACGTGATGTCGTCGAGCTTCGCCAACCAGACGCTGGCCCAGATCGAGCTGTACGCGCACAAGGACGCCTACGACATCGGCAAGGTCTACGTGCTGCCAAAGCACCTGGACGAGAAGGTGGCCCGCCTGCAGCTGACCACGCTGAACGCCCAGCTGACCACGCTGACCGACGAGCAGGCCGCCTACATCGGCGTGCCGGTGGCCGGCCCGTACAAGCCCGACACCTACCGCTACTGATCGGCCCCGCCGCGCTGTCGAAGATGCGTGCCGACCAGATGCTGGTGAGCCGCGGCCTGGCGCCGACGCGCTCGGCCGCGCAGCGGCTGATCGCCCAGGGCGCCGTGCGCTGGCTCGGGCCCCGGGGCTGGAGCGTGCCGCGCAAGGCCGGCGACGAGCTGCCCGAGGGCTGCGAGATCGAGGTCACCGACGACGCCGAGCTGCGCTGGGTGTCGCGCGGGGGCCTGAAGCTCGAGGGCGCGCTGGCGGCCTGCGGGCTGGAGGTCGCCGGCCGGGTGGCGCTCGATGTCGGCCAGAGCACCGGCGGCTTCACCGACGTGCTGCTGGCGCGCGGTGCCGCGCGGGTGGTCGGCGTCGATGTCGGCCACGGCCAGCTGCACCCGCGCCTGCGCGGCGACGCCCGCGTCACCGCGCTGGAGGGCCTCAACGCCCGCCATCTGGCGGCGGCCGACCTGGGCGTGGCGATGCCGGCGGGCGGCTTCGGCTTCATCACCGGCGACCTGTCCTTCATCTCGCTGGCGCTGGTGCTGCCGGCGCTGGCGCCGCTGCTGGCCCCGGCCGGCGACCTGCTGATGCTGGTCAAGCCGCAGTTCGAGCTGCAGCCCGGCGACATCGGCAAGGGCGGCCTGGTGAAGGACGCGGCCGCGCTGGCGCGGGTCGAGCCCCGGCTGCGCGAGGCCGCGGCCGGCTGCGGCCTGGTGGTGCAGCGCTGGCTGGACAGCCCGATCACCGGCGGCGACGGCAACCGCGAATTCCTGATGCACGCGCGGCGCACGCCCGGCTGACCCGCCGCACAGGCGCCGCGCCAACGACCTTTTCTCCCGCTGGAGACTTCTCCCATGACGACGACCCCCGCGGCCCCGCTGCCGCTGAGTCTCGAGTTCTTCCCGCCCAAGACGCCCGAGGGCACGGTCAAGCTGGCTCAGGTGCGCCGCGAGCTCTATGTGCTGGAGCCGCAGTTCTGCTCGGTGACCTATGGCGCCGGCGGCAGCACGCAGGACGGCACGATCGCCGCCGTCCAGGCCATTCTCGACGAGGGCCGCGAGGCCGCGTCCCACTTCACCTGCGTCGGCGCGACGCGCGAGTCGGTGCGCGAGCGCCTGGCGCAGTTCAAGGCGATGGGCCTGAAGCGCATCGTCGCGCTGCGCGGTGATCTGCCCAGCGGCTTCGGCCCGATGGGCGAGTTCCGCCACGCCAGCGACCTGGTGAACTTCATCCGCGCCGAGACGGGCGACCACTTTCACCTCGAGGTGGCGGCCTATCCCGAGATGCACCCGCAGGCGAAGTCGCCGCAGGCCGACGTGCAGGCCTTCGCGGCCAAGGCCCGCGCCGGCGCGGACTCGGCGATCACGCAGTTCTTCTTCAACTCGGATGCCTATTTCCGCTTCGTCGAGGACGCGCAGGCACTGGGCGCGGACATCCCGGTGGTACCGGGCATCATGCCGATCACCAATGCCAGCGGCATCCTGCGCTTCGCCGACAGCTGCGGCGCGGAGGTGCCGCGCTGGATCCGCCTGCGCCTGCAGAGCTTCGGCGACGACAGCGCCTCGATCCGCGCCTTCGGCCTGGACGTGGTCACCGACCTGTGCGAGCAGCTGCGCTGCGCCGGCGTGCCGGCGCTGCACTTCTACACGATGAACGCCAGCGCGACGGTGCTGGAGATCTGCCGTCGGCTCGAGCTGATCCCCGCGGCGGCTCCCGCGCAGTGATGCGCAAAAGCGACAGCGCGCGGTCGCACATCTGACGCAGGTCAAGCTGGCTGCGCCTTGAGGCGCGCGCGGCCAGCGACTTGAGCCGCCGCAAGTCGACAGCCGGCACGACCGGCTCCAATGGATTCATGCCCGGTGCCAAGGAGGCGCCGGAAATCGAATCCCCTCAGGAGCCCGCCATGAACAAGACCTGCCTCGCTCTCGCCGCCGTTGCCGCCCTCGTCGCCACGCCGCTCGCTTCGGCCCAGAACGTGGCCGGCGATCTGGTGATGCGTGCCCGCGTGGTCCACCTGGATCCGGCCAACAAGGACAGCATTCCCGGCCTGGACGTCGGCATCAACAGCAAGGTGCTGCCGGAAGTCGACTTCACCTACTTCCTCTCGCCGAACCTGGCCGCCGAGCTGATCCTGACCTATCCGCAGAAGCAGGATGTCAAGGCTGACGGCACCAAGATCGGCACGCTCAAGCACCTGCCGCCGACCCTGACGCTGCAGTACCACTTCACCGACCTGGGCCTGGGCGCGCTCAAGCCCTATGTCGGTGCCGGCCTGAACTACACCCGCTTCTCGAACGTCGATCTGCCGACCGGCCTGTCGGTCGACAAGAACAGCTTCGGCGGCGCGCTGCAGATCGGCACCGACTTCGCCATCGACAAGAACTGGTCGGTCAACCTGGATGTCAAGAAGGTCTGGATCCGCACCGACCTGAACGCTGCCGGCACGACGCTGGGCAAGATCAAGGTCGACCCGGTGCTGGTCGGCGTGGGCGTCGGCTACAAGTTCTGAGCCTGGTTTCGGGGTGACCGGGCGCACCTGAACCGCCCGGGGGAAGCACGCTGGAGAGGCGTCGGGGAGAGAGACCGCGGCCGTGGCAGGCAACTGTCACGGCCGCTTCCCTGGTCGGTACGGATTCGACCAGATTGGGAGCAGCGTCCACCGTTCACCGCTGCACTGTGCTGGTCTAATTTCCCCGGACACCGAGATAGGTGGACACCAGACCTAGACGGTGAAGATGAGCAAGAGAGAAAGAAGGAGCTTCAACGCGGAGTTCAAGCTGCAGGTCGTGCAGATGATTCGC
>JBJOPV010000376.1:0-3075 GCA_046050625.1 Pseudomonadota bacterium | reverse complement strand
TCAACCAGTTCGAGCAGATGCAGGGCATGATGAAGAAGATGAAGGGCGGCGGCCTGATGAAGATGATGAAGCGCTTCGGCGGCAAGAAGGGCCTGCCCGGCATGGGCGGTGGCATGGGGGGCATGGGCGGCATGGGTTTCTGACCGGCGGCGGAAACCCTGGGAGGCTGAAACCCCTGGTGGTGTTCCGAGGGGAAGATTCACAGTTGTAACGCCGCCTCAGTGACCTGGGAACCACCCCGACTTCTGTTACATCCATCACACCCTCGGCGGGATTGACGTCAAGCATCTGCACGGATAGCTTGACGGAATGGATTTTTCACTTGCCAACCCACTCGATGGCGCACTGCTTCTGGCGGGCGGCCTGATCCTCGTCGCGCTGCTGGTCTGGCGTCTGCGCGCCCAGCGTGGCACCCAGACCAGCCGTCCGGGACGGCCGCGCGCCCTCGATGCGGTCGACACGGTGATCGGCTGGCCGCCGGAGGCCACCCGGGTGCTGACGGTGCGCCACCAGCGCGCGATGGACGTGCTGCGCCGGGCAATGCCGGGCCATCTGATCCTGGCGCAGGTGCCGCTGTCGCACTTCATCAAGGTGCCGACGCGGCTGTCGTATGTGGAATGGCTGCGCCGTGTCGGCCATGTCTGCGTCGACCTGATGGTGTGCGATGCCGCCTCGAACGTGGTGGCCATCATCGAGGTCCGCCAGGCGGACCGGACCGAATCCGAGCGCGCCCGCAAACGGCACCAGCGCGTCGAGCGGGTGCTGCGCGCCGCGGGCATTCCGCTGCATGTCTGGAACGAGTCGGTCCTGCCGGATCCGGTGGCAGTGCGCCGGGCCCTGCTGCCCGAGGACCCGGATGCCGAACGTCATGTCGACACCGGCCCGGACACCCATCCGCTCGGGCCAGCCGGCACGCGCCGCCCGGGCGCGCGCGATCTCGATCCGCCGCGCAGCACCTGGTTCGACGAATTGCACGCCACCCAGCCCGTCCGGCTCGACGAAGGCGTGGATGTGTCGATCGACGCCCCGGTGCCGCCACAGGCGCTGGCACCGGGGGGCGGCGCACCCGTCCTGCAATCGCGCTGAGTCGCTGAAAAGCGGCGAGACAAAAAAAGAGCCCCGGCATGTGCCGGGGCTTCGAAGCCTTAGCGCTGTCAACACGGTAAGGCACCTGCTCAGGGAGGAAAAGCAGGGAATGAACACCAAGCGGCGTTGCATTCAGGATGAATCTTAACACCGCCCTGGGTTTTGGCAATGCCCGGAGTCTCCCGCTGGCTTTGCCTGTGCGCGTGGTGTAGCTGATCGGCAGGACTTCGCTGACACTGGCAAGCTTGGCAGGCCGCGTGATCCGCGTGCCGCAACTCACGAATCTTCCGCTTCCATCGATCCTGCCCATGCCGACTTCCGCTCGCCATCCGCTGCACCGTCCCCGTCGCCTGCGCCGCGACGCCTTCACCCGCGATCTGGTGCGCGAGCACCGGTTGCATCCGAGCGATCTGATCTATCCGGTCTTCGTGCTGGAAGGCCAGGGCCTGGTGCAGGACGTCGGCTCGATGCCGGGCGTGCAGCGCCGCAGCCTGGACCAGCTGCTGCCGGTGGCCGAGCAGTGCGTCGAGCTGGGCATTCCGGTGATGGCGCTGTTCCCGGTGCTGGGCCCGCAGGGCAAGACGCCCGACGGCCGCGAGGCCTGCAACCCCGAGGGCCTGGTGCCGACGGTGGTGCGCGCGCTGAAAAGCCGCTTCCCCGACCTGGGCGTGATGACCGACGTGGCGCTCGATCCGTACACCAGCCACGGCCAGGACGGCCTGATCGACGACACCGGCTACGTGCTCAACGACGAGACCATCGAGGTGCTGGTGCAGCAGGCGCTGACGCAGGCCGAGGCCGGCGTCGACATCGTCGCGCCCAGCGACATGATGGACGGGCGCATTGGCGCGATCCGCGAGGCGCTCGAAGCCCGTCGCCTGATCCACACCCGCATCATGGCCTACAGCGCCAAGTACGCGAGCAGCTTCTACGGCCCCTTCCGCGATGCGGTGGGCTCGGCCGGCAACCTGGGCAAGAGCAACAAGAAGGTCTACCAGATGGACCCCGGCAACAGCGACGAGGCGCTGCGCGAGGTGGCGCTGGACATCGCCGAGGGCGCCGACATGGTGATGGTCAAGCCCGGCATGCCGTATCTGGACATCGTGCGCCGGGTGAAGGACGAGTTCCGCGTGCCGACCTTCGCCTACCAGGTCAGCGGCGAGTACGCGATGCTGAAGGCCGCCGCCCAGAACGGCTGGCTCGACCATGACGCGGTGATGATGGAGTCGCTGCTGGCCTTCAAGCGCGCCGGCGCCGACGGCATCCTGACCTACTTCGCGCTCGAGGCCGCACGGCTGCTGCGTCAGCGCGGCTGAGGCCCTGCCCTGATGCGGATCTTCCTGATCACGGAGACCTGCACCGAGCTCGACGCCCTGCCCGACGGCCTGCCCGAGCGCGGCTTCGTCTGGATCGCCAGCGCCCGGCGCGAGTTCGAGGTCGGCGCGCCGGTGCTGCAGTCGCGGCTGCACCAGTGGGGCTGCGGGCCGCTGGTCGATCTGCATGTCTCCGACCTGCTCAGCAACCAGCTGCCCTCGCAGTTCGACTACACCTCCTGGTACGACCTGATGGTCTTCCGGCGCCTGGCGGCGGCCCCCGGCAGCAGCAGCCTGTTCCTGGACGAGGAGCACGGCACGCTGGCCTCGGCGCGACGCGCGCTGCAGGCGATCGACACCAGCCCGGTCGGCTTCGCGGTCTATGACCGGCTGCTGCTGACGGTGCATCCGGCCGACTGCCAGGTGCGCGACCACTTCGCACAGCGGCTGTTGCAGATGCCGGCCGGCGGCAACGGCAGCAGCCGCATCCCGCCCAGCCCGGCCGACCTGATGCTGCGCGTCGTCAACCACATGGTCGACAGCTACCTGGAGCTGCGCCGGCTGCTGACCCGCCAGCTCGCGACGCTGCAGCAGGAGCTGTTCGGCCCGCGCAGCCGCAGCGTCGACTGGCAGATGCTGCTGGAGTCGCGCAACACGCTGCACATGCTCGAGGACA
>JBJOPV010000375.1:0-3078 GCA_046050625.1 Pseudomonadota bacterium | reverse complement strand
TGCTGATGGGCTTCGCGTGGCAGAAGGGGCGCATTCCGCTGAGCCGGGCGGCGATCCTGAAGGCAATGGAGCTGAACGGCGTGCAGGTGGCGAACAACCAGGCGGCATTCGAATGGGGCCGCCGCTGCGCGCATGACCTGGCCAGCGTGCGCAGCCTGTACGCGGCGCAGCAGGTGATCCAGTTCGTCAAGCGGCCGTCGCTCGACGAGGTGATCGCCAAGCGGGTCGAGTTCCTCACGGGCTACCAGAACGCGGCCTATGCCGACGAGTACCGCGCGTTTGTCAGCAAGGTGCGCACGGCCGAAGCGCCGCTGTCCAGCACCAGGCTGACCGAGGCGGTGGCGCGCTACCTGTTCAAGCTGATGGCCTACAAGGACGAGTACGAGGTCGCCCGGCTGCACAGCGACCCGGCGTTTGCGGCGCAGATCGGCGCGATGTTCGAGGGTGAATTCAAGCTCGTCCACCACCTCGCGCCGCCGCTGCTCGGCAAGACCGACGCGCAGGGCCAGCCGGTCAAGCAGGCGTTCGGGCCGTGGATGCACCGGGGGATGCCGTGGCTGGCGAAGCTGAAGGGGCTGCGCGGCACGGCGTTCGATCCCTTCGGCCGGACCGAGGAGCGGCGCACCGAGCGGGCGCTGGTCGGCGAGTACCGGGCGGCGATCGACGAGGTGCTGGGACGCTTGTCGGCGGAGCGGCTGGGGGCGGCGGTGGAGATTGCACGGCTGCCGGAGGAGATTCGGGGGTATGGACGGGTGAAGGGGGGGAATCTGGCGAAGGTGCGGGGGAAGTGGGCAGCGTTGATGGCGGCTTGGCGCGGGTGAGGCCCACGCAGTCCACCACGGTCAGGCAGCTTGCGCCCAGTTCTCCAGCCGCAGCCCCGGCACCCGCTCGAACTCCCGCGTGTTGTTCGTCACCAGCGTGCAGCCCAGCGCCAGCGCGTGCGCCGCAATCAGCATGTCCTGCGACCCGATCGGCCGACCCTGCCGCTCCAGCGTGCTGCGCTCGAGGAAATGGCGATCTCGCCGATCTGCCGACCGACGAAGTGGTCGAAGACATGCGGCGGGCGTCGGTTGATGATGTAGACGCAGATGTTGGTGTCGAGCAGGTAGCACGGTGTCACCAGGGCGGTGGCGCTCATGGCAGCAGGTCTTCCCGGCTCGCCTGCTCGGGCTGTTCGCGCTGCAGCTCGAATCCCGGCTCGAACTCGTCCAACGCCTCGCGCATCAGCGCCCACGGTGCTTCGGCCGGCAGCAGCAGCACGCCATTGCCGAACCGGCGGGCGATCACCTCGGTGCCCTCGAAGCGCAGTGACTTGGGCAACCGGACAGCCTGGCTGCGACCGGACATGAAGAGTTTGGCGGTGCAGGGGGCAGGTTTGGTCATGACCAAGGGTAGATCTCACTCGGAACGCCGTCAAACCGGCTTCACTTTCTTTCAGCGCGGCAGCGACGCCCCCCCGCACACCTGCAGCTCCTGCCCCGTGATGGCCGCCCCCATCGGCGACAGCAGGAACGCCACCAGCGCCGCGACTTCCTCCGGGCGGATCAGCCGGCCGATCGGTGGCAGCACCGGCGAGGCGCTGCGGCGGGCCGGGTCGGCCAGCATCGCGGTGTCGGTGGCGGCCGGGGACACGACGTTGACCGTCACGCCCTGCCCCACCACCTCCGCCGCCCAGCTCCGCGCCAGCGCCACCAGTGCCGCCTTGGTCGCCGCATACTGGCTGCGCCCGGCCTTGCCCTGCGCGACGCGGCTGCCGACCAGCACGACCCGGCCGTGGCCCCGCTGCGCCATCGGCGGCACCAGCGCATCGGCCAGGCATTCGGCCGCCGCGACATGCAGGCGCCACATGCGTTCGCCGTCCTCGGGCTGCAACGCGCCCAACGGCCCGACCCGCAGCACGCCGGCCGCGTGGACCAGCGCCTGCACGCCATCCTCGGCGAGCGAGCGGGCGACCGCCATCGTGGCCGCCGTGTCGCCCAGATCGACCGCGACGTGGCGCCAGGCCGGGTGCGCTGCCAGATCGGCCGGTGCGCTGCGGCTCAGCCCGCAGACCCGCCAGCCGCCATCAAGCAGCGTCCGGGCGATGGCGTGGCCGATGCCGGAGCTGGCCCCGGTGACGACCGCCTCGGCCTGCCCGGCGGACTCACTCGGCACGGATGCTGCCCTCGCGGATGATGCGGGCCGACACCGCCATGTCGTCGGCCTGGAACTTGGCGAAGTCGGCGATGCTGCCCGGCGTGAGCACGAGGCCCTGCTGGATCAGCTTGTCCTTCATGTCGGTGGCGAGCGCCTTGTTGACCTCGGCGTTCAGGCGCTGGGCGATGGCCGCCGGCAGCCCGGCCGGACCCCACAGGCCGTACCAGCTATAGAAGGCATAGCCCGGCACTGTCTCGCCCACCGTGGGCATGTCGGGCTGGGCCGGCACGCGCTGGGTCGAGGTCACGGCCAGCACCTTCAACTGGCCCGACTTCGCGAAGCCGGCCGAGCCGAGGATGGGGTCGATGAAACCGTCGATCTGCCCGCCGACCAGGTCCTGGTAGGCCGGGGCGGACCCCTTGTACGGCACGATCACGAGGTCGATCCCCCCGGCGCGGCGCAGCAGCTCGGTGGCGAGGTGGCCCGCCGATGCGGTGGAGCCGACCGCGAAGCTCAGCTTGCCGGGGTTGGCCTTGCCGTGGGCGAGCAGGCCCTTGATGTCGTTGAACGGCAGGTTCTTGTTGACCGCCACGGCCAGCGGCGCCTTGGCGACCAGCGCGATCGGGCTGAAGTCCTTCGCCACGTCGTAGGGCGGGGTCTTCATCGTCATCGGGGTGGTGGTCAGCGCCGAGGCGTTGAACAGCAGGGTGTAGCCGTCGGCGGGGGCCTTGACGACAGCGGACGCGCCGATGGTGCCGGCGCCACCGGCGCGGTTCTCCACCACGAAGGTCTGGCCCATCTGCTCGCCCAGGCGCTGCGCCAGCATCCGGCCGACGGCGTCCAGCGTGCCGCCGGGCGGGAAGGGGATGATGACCGTGACGGGCCTGGCGGGGTAGGTCTGCGCCATGGCCAGTGGCAGCGCGGCGGCCAGGGCGAGGCCGG
>JBJOPV010000374.1:0-3086 GCA_046050625.1 Pseudomonadota bacterium | reverse complement strand
GGCCTCGGTGCGGCCGCCCTCGATGGTGACGGCGATGAACTTGGTCGCGCCCTCGCCGTCGCGCACGATCGCCTGCGCGAGCTGCTGCGACACCGCCACCACCGCATCGCGCAGCGCCCGGCCCTCGGCCGAGTCCAGCGCGGTGATCGTGTCGTTGCCGGCCTGGTGGGTGGCGATCAGCACGAAGCTGTCGTTGGTCGACGTGTCGCCGTCGATGGTGATGCGGTTGAAGCTGAGGTTGGCCGCCTCGGTCACCAGCGGCTGCAGCAGGGCCGGGTCGATCGCCGCGTCGGTGGCGACGAAGCCCAGCATCGTGGCCATGTTCGGGCGGATCATGCCCGCGCCCTTGCTGATGCCGGTCACCGTGACCGTCTTGCCCCCGATCGTGACCTGGCGCGACGCGGCCTTGGGCAGCGTGTCGGTGGTCATGATCGCCTCGGCGGCGACTGCCCAGTGGTCGGCCTGGGCGTCGGCCAGCGCGGCGGGCAGGCCGGCCTGGATGCGGTCGCTGGGCAGCGTCTCCATGATCACGCCGGTCGAGAACGGCAGGATCTCCTCCGGCGCGATCTCCAGCGCCTGCGCCAGCGCCAGGCACACGGCGCGCGCGCGCACCAGGCCGTCGTCACCCGTGCCGGCGTTGGCGTTGCCGGTGTTGATGACGATGGCGCGCTTGGCCGGACCGGCGGCGAGGTGCTCGCGGCAGATCTGCACCGGCGCGGCGCAGAAGCGGTTCTTCGTGAACACGCCGGCGACGCTGGAGCCCGGGGCCAGCGTGATGACGGTCAGGTCACGCCGGTTGGCCTTGCGCACGCCGGCCATGGCGATGCCGAGCTGCACGCCGGCGACCGGGTGCAGGTCCTGGGGATTCGGAGCGAAAAGATTGACGGGCATGGCGGTCGGACGGTGGGCGAAGGGAAGAGGGAAATCAGGCCACGGCCGGATCGGAGTCGGCACGGGCCGGACGCGCGGGCATTGTAGGCAGCGGACCCGGCACCGGGTCGCTGGCCAGGCGCGCCAGCAGGTGGTGATCACACAACAGGCCGCGTCCATCGCGCTCGACCTGGCGCATCAGGCCCTCGCGCAGCATGCCCAGACTCTCGGCGAAAGCCAGCGAGCGGGTGTTGCGCACATCGCACCAGACCTCGATGCGGGCCATGCCCTGGCGCCAGGCCCAGTCCATCAGCGTGAGCGCGGCCTCGCGCACCAGGCCGCGGCTGCGCTGGCGGCTGCAGCCGACAAAGCCGATCTGGCAGCGCGGCACGCCGAAGTCGACGCTGTGCAGGTCGACGCAGCCGACATAGGTGCTGGTGTCGTACTCGAAAGCCAGGTAGCTCACGCCCTCGCCTTCGCTCAGGATCCATTCCCGGGTGCTCTCGCAGTGCTGGCGCGCGGCCTCCTCGTCCCAGCGCTGGTGGCCCCAGGCGATGTAGTCGAGCTCCGGCATCGAGCGCCGCACGCTGGCATAAAGAGCCGGCGCATGGCGTGCGTGGATCTTCTCGAGGCGCAGGCGGCGCCCTGGCAAGATCTCGGGGCTGTGGCGAAAGGTGTCTGGAGTCATCGGCGACGGTCCTGCTGTCGAAAGGTGAGGCACGGGCAGGAACGCTGACAGACAGGAAACGACAAGGGGCCCGCAGGCCCCTGTCGCTCATGCCGGCCGGACCGACCTGCGGATAATCAGGCGAGCTTGCCGTGGCACTGCTTGAAGCGCTTGCCGCTGCCGCAGGGACACGGATCGTTGCGGCCGACACGCTGCGTCAGGTGCTCGGGCAGCGGCTGGGCCGGATCCTGCGACACGCTGCCATCCTCGTTCGGGTGGGTGTAGGTGACGTTGCCGACCCGCTCGGCCACCGCCTCGATCGCATCGGCGGCGCGAGCTGCCTCGTCCTGGGACTGGATGCGCACCGTCAGCAGCACGCGGCTGACGTCCATTTTTACCACATCAAGAAGCTGACTGAAGAGCTCGAAAGCCTCGCGCTTGTATTCCTGCTTCGGGTTCTTCTGGGCATAGCCGCGCAGGTGGATGCCCTGGCGCAGGTAGTCGAGCGCGGCGAGATGCTCACGCCAGTGGCTGTCGATCGACTGCAGCAGCACCATGCGGCCGAAGTTGTTGAACTGCTCCTCGCCGACCTGTGCGACCTTGGCGGCATGGGTCGCATCGGCGGCGGCGACCACCTTCTCGACGATGTCGGCATCGTCCAGCTCATGGCTGGCCTCGACCAGGGCCTTCAGGCCGATCTCGAGCTGCCACTCCTCGCTCAGCACCTTCTCGAGGCCGTCGATGTCCCACTGCTCCTCGACGCTCTCGGCCGGCACGAAGGTGCGCACCACATCGGTGAGCGCCCCGCGGCGCAAGTGCGCGAGCTGCGCGGAGATCTCGGTCTGCTCCAGCAGCTCGTTGCGCTGCTGGTAGATCACCTTGCGCTGGTCGTTGGAGACGTCGTCGTACTCCAGGAGCTGCTTGCGCATGTCGAAGTTGCGCGCCTCGACCTTGCGCTGCGCGCTCTCGATCGAGCGGCTGACGATGCCGGCCTCGATCGCCTCGCCCTCGGGCATCTTCAGGCGATCCATGATCGCCTTGACCCGGTCGCCGGCGAAGATGCGCATCAGCGGATCCTCCAGCGACAGGTAGAAGCGCGAAGAGCCCGGATCGCCCTGGCGGCCGGCGCGGCCGCGCAGCTGGTTGTCGATGCGGCGGCTCTCGTGGCGCTCGGTGGCGACGATGCGCAGGCCGCCGAGCTTCTTGACCTGCTCGTGCAGCTCCTTCCACTCGACGCGCAGCTGGTCGACGCGGGCAGCCTTGTCGGCCTCCGACAGCGCCGGATCGGCCTCGACCTGCTGGATCAGCTTCTCGATGCTGCCGCCCAGCACGATGTCGGTGCCGCGGCCCGCCATGTTGGTGGCGATGGTCACCATCTTCGGCCGACCGGCCTGCGCGATGATGTCGGCCTCGCGGGCGTGCTGCTTGGCGTTGAGCACCTGGTGCGGCAGCCCGGCCTTCTCCAGCAACGCGGCGACCTGCTCGGAGTTCTCGATCGAGGTCGTGCCCACCAGCACCGGCTGGCCGCGCTCGAAGCAGTCGCGGATGT
>JBJOPV010000373.1:0-3086 GCA_046050625.1 Pseudomonadota bacterium | reverse complement strand
GCAGACCACCTTCGATGCGCTTGGCGATCTCGATCTCGCCTTCGCGCGTCAGCAGCTCGACCGTGCCCATCTCGCGCATGTACATGCGCACCGGGTCGGTGGTGCGGCCGAACTCGGAGTCGACGGTGGAGAGCGCGGCCTCGGCGGCTTCCTCGGCCTCCTCCTCGGTCGAGGTGGTGGTGCCGCCGCCGGCGATCAGCAGCGTGGCGGCGTCCGGCGCCTGCTCGTAGACCGCGATGCCCATGTCGTTGAGCATCGAGATGATGGCCTCCAGGATCTCGTTCTCGACCAGCTTCTCGGGCAGGTGGTCGTTGATCTCCTGGTGCGTCAGGTAGCCGCGCGTCTTGCCCATCTTGATGAGGGTCTTCAGCTCCTGGCGGCGCTTGGCGACTTCCTCTTCGGTCAGGGTGGTCTCGTCCAGACCGAACTCGCGCATCAGCGCGCGCTCCTTGGCGCGGCTGACCTTCATGCGCAGCGGCTTGGCCTTGGGCTTGTCGACTTCGCTGGCGTCTTCCTCGACGGCCGCCTCGACCTCTGGGTCGGCTTCGGCCTCGACATCGGCTTCAGGGTCCAGGTCGCCCTCGATGTCGGTGAAGTCGTCGTCCGTGCTTTCCAGGCCGGGCTTCTTCTTCGCCTCGGGCGTCGTCTTCTTGGCGCTGTCGGCGGCCTTGGCGGTGTCCGCGCTGGCCGCCTTGGGCTTGCGGCCGCGGCGCACGACGACCGGCTCACCGGACGGCACAGCGGCAGCGGCAGCCGGCGCGGCGACCGGGGCCGGCGCGGCGGCGACGGTCGGGGTCGGCGTGGCTTCGGGCTTGACGGCCTTGACCGCACGCACCACGCGCACGGTGCGCGGAGTGGCGGTCGGGGCGGCGGCGCTGTTCGTCGGGGAAGTCTGGTCGGGGCTGTTCTTCGCGGTCATGCGATTCCTCGGCTGGGGTGCTCGGATACGGTGAGGCTTTGAGCCCGCAACTCAAGTCCGAGAAGCCACGGACCTTTCGGCACGCGGCGCGGACTCTGCGTTCGGGCGGGCAAGCTGGCGTGAACGGTCTTGAATGCAGCGCTGGCGGAAAAGGTGGCCGTCATGTCATGCCCGTGTCGCGGGTGGCCGGGGCCGGCAGGCGCTGCTGTCACTCTTGCCGCATCGAAACCAACCTTCAATTATACAGCGCTGCCACTCAGCCTCGATTTCAGGGCGGTGCGCAGGGCGTTGAGTTCAGCGGCGCGGGCGAGTGCGTCGTCGGACAGCGGGCCGGACTCGAGCAGCAGCGTCCATTCATCGGCGATCTGCTCGAGTCGCAGCCGGTCGATCAGCACCGGCAGGTCGCCGTCGCCCGGCAGGCTGCCCAGTGCGAGCAGTCGGTCCATGCGCGCCAGCAGCGCGCCGGTGCCGGCTGCCTGCGCCTCGTCGCGCAGCAGCGGCAGCAGCTCCTCGGGCGGCAGCGCGCCCTCGTCGTGCAGCAGCTGCTCCAGCCGCGAGAACAGTGCGCCGTGCGGTGCGGGCTGCTGCACCAGCTGGTCGTGCATGTCAGCGGGCAGCGTCTCCCAGGCCGCCAGGCCGCAGGTCAGCGTCCAGGCGATCTGGTCGAGCAGCGAGGCGGTGCGCGGCGGCGTGCTGCGCGGCGAGGCGGTGGCATCGCCGCCACGGCGGTCGCGCCAGCGGCTGCGGTCACGATCGCCGTCACGGCGGAAGGGCCGGCCGCTGCCACGCTCGAAGCGTCGGTGCGCCGGCGTGCCGTCGTCGCGCGGGTCGTAGCCGAGCGGATCCTGCGTGGCGGCCTGTGTCTGCGGCGCGTGATCGTCGGGCGGAATGTCGTCCCAGTCCGGCGGCGGCGCCGGCGCGCGCTCTCGATCGCGCTCTCGATCACGATCGCTCTCGACCCGGGCGCGGGCCGCGCCGTGGCCGGGGCCGTGGCGGGCGGGGGCGCTCCAGTGCCGCTCCAGCACCTCGAACGAGACGCCGCCGTCGCGCGCCAGCTCGTCGAGCAGCTGGGCCTTGAGCAGGCCCTCCGGGATCAGCTCGAACAGCGGGCGGGCCTGCGCGAGCATGCGGGTGCGGCCCTCGGGCGTCGTCAGGTCGCAGCCCTCGGCGGCGATGGCGCGCAGCTGGCGCGACAGCGGCACCGCCTCGGCGATGCAGCGCTCGAAGGCCTCGGTGCCGTGCTCTCGGATGAAGGTGTCGGGGTCGTGCTCGGCCGGCAGGAACAGGAAGCGGAAGCTGCGGGTGTCGCCGACATGCGGCAGCACCGCCTCCATCGCGCGCGCCGCCGCCCGCCGCCCGGCCGCGTCGCCGTCGAAGCTGAAGACCAGGTGCTCGGCGAAGCGCAGCAGCTTGGCCACATGGTCGGCGGTGCAGGCGGTGCCCAGCGTCGCCACCGCGTTGCCCACGCCGAGCTGCGCCAGCGCCACCACGTCCATGTAGCCTTCTGTGATCAGGATGAAGCCGCGCTGGCGGATCGCCGCGCGGGCCTCGAACAGGCCGTAGAGCTCGCGGCCCTTCAGGAAGACCGGCGTCTCGGGCGAGTTCAGATACTTGGGCTCGCCCTTGTCCAGCACCCGCCCGCCGAAGCCGATGACCTCGCCCTTGGGGTTGCGGATCGGGAACATGATCCGGTCGCGGAAGCGGTCGTAGCGGCGCTGCTCGCCGGCCTCGTCCTGCAGGATGACCAGGCCGGACTCGACCAGCTGGGGGTCGTCGTATTCGCCGAAGGCGCTGGCCAGCGCGTGCCAGCCCGCCGGCGCGTAGCCCAGGCCGAAGCGCGCGGCGATCTCGCCGGTCAGGCCGCGGCCCTTCAGGTAGTCGATCGCGCGGCGGCTGCCCTTGAGCTGGCCGCGGTAGTGGCGGCAGGCCTTGGCCAGCACGTCCACCAGCGAGAGCTGCTTCTCGCGGGCCTGGGCGGCGCGCTCGCGCTCGCGCGGGTCGCGGTCGTCGTCGGGCACGGTCAGGCCGAGCTCGCCGGCGAGGTCCTTGACCGCCTCGACGAAGCCCAGGCCGCCGTGCTCCATCAGGAAGCCGACCGCGTTGCCGTGCACGCCGCAGCCGAAGCAGTGGTAGGTCTGGCGCGAGGGGCTGACGACGAAGCTGGGCG
>JBJOPV010000372.1:0-3101 GCA_046050625.1 Pseudomonadota bacterium | reverse complement strand
ACCTGATGGTCTCGCCCGTGGACGCGCTGGCCCAGGCGTTCTGCAAGGCCGGCGCGGATCTGGTGAGCTTCCACCCCGATGCCTCCGCGCATGTGGACCGCACGCTGCAGCTCATCCAGGCCGAGGGTGTGAAGGCCGGCCTCGTGTTCAACCCGGCCGAGCCGCTGGACGTGCTGGAGTGGGTGATCGACCGGGTGGACCTGATCCTGATCATGAGCGTGAACCCCGGCTTCGGCGGCCAGAGCTTCATCGACTCGGCACTGCGCAAGATCGAGAAGGCCCGCAAGCTCATCGACGCCAGTGGCCGCGACATCCGGCTGGAAGTGGATGGCGGCATCAAGATCGACAACATCCGCCGCGTCGCCGATGCGGGTGCCGACACCTTCGTGGCCGGCAGCGCGATCTTCAACACGCCCGACTACGCCCGCGTGATCGACGCGATGCGCCGTGAACTGGGGGCTGCGTGATGAACCACCCGCTCTACGCCATCCCCGGCCAGACGCGCCCGGCCGAGGCCACACCCGTCCCGACAGCCCCGGCCGCACCGCCACGCACCGTCGGCGAGGTGCTCGCGCAAAGCCAGGTCGAGCCGGTGTTCGACGAGCTGGAGCGCGATCTGGTCGGCCTGCAACCGGTCAAGCAGCGCATCCGCGACATCGCTGCGCTGCTGGTGATCGACCGGCTGCGCGCCAATGTTGGCCTGAATGCGCCGCCGCCGAGCCTGCACATGAGCTTCACCGGCAACCCCGGCACCGGCAAGACCACGGTGGCGCTGCGCATGGCCCAGATCCTCCACCGGCTCGGCTACATCCGCAAAGGGCATCTGGTGGCCGTGACCCGCGACGACCTGGTCGGGCAGTACATCGGCCACACGGCGCCCAAGACCCGCGAGGTGCTGAAGAAGGCGATGGGGGGCGTGCTGTTCATCGACGAGGCGTACTACCTCTACCGCCCCGAGAACGAGCGCGACTACGGGCAGGAGGCCATCGAGATCCTGCTGCAGGTGATGGAGAACCAGCGTGACGACCTTGTGGTGATCGTGGCCGGTTACCGCGACCGGATGGACACCTTCTTCCAGTCCAACCCTGGCCTGAGCAGCCGCATCGCGCACCACCTCGACTTTCCCGACTACGCCGAAAACGAGCTGCTGGCAATTGCCGACCGGATGCTGGCGGCGCAGCACTACCGCTTCGGCGAGCTGGCCCGCGAGACCTTTGCGCGCTATCTTGGCCTGCGCTTGCAGCAGCCCCATTTCGCCAACGCCCGCAGCGTGCGCAACGCCCTGGACCGCGCACGGTTGCGGCAGGCCAGCCGGCTTTACCGCGAGCCGGACCGCGTGCTCGACGCCGAGACGCTGACCACGCTGGCTGCGTCCGACATCGCCGCCAGCCGGGTCTTTGCCGCCGCACCCCCAGAACACCGCCATCCCTGAGGAGACCTTTCCATGCCCTTGTCCAGCCGGTCCACGCTGACCCAGTACCTGATCGAGGAGCGTCGCCGCTTCCCGCAGGCCAGCGGCGCACTCAATGCGCTGATCCTCGATGTCGCCCTGGCGTGCAAGGCGATTGCGCGGGCGGTCGCGTTCGGCGAGCTGGACAGTGCGGTCGGTGGTGC
This sequence comes from Pseudomonadota bacterium, assembly GCA_046050625.1. Lineage (GTDB taxonomy): Bacteria > Pseudomonadota > Gammaproteobacteria > Burkholderiales > Burkholderiaceae_C > Sphaerotilus. Next base: position 1,487 of record JBJOPV010000372.1, on the reverse strand, counting down.
GGTGGGCGGTGGGGTCAACGTGCAGGGTGAGGAGCAGAAGCCGCTGGACATGCTCAGCAACAGCGTGTTCCTGCACCGCAACGAAGGCTCGGGCTGCCTGGCCGGCATGGCCTCCGAAGAGCTAGAGCGGCCCCACCAGATCCCCGCCCAGCACCTGCGCGGCCACTACCTGCTGGTGTTCGACCCGCTCGATGGCTCGTCCAACATCGACGTGAACGTGTCGGTGGGCAGCATCTTCTCGATCCTGCGGGCGCCGCAAGACGTGATCGACAGCGGGCGCGATGTCGCCGAGGCGGATTTCCTGCAGCCGGGTACCGCGCAGATCGCCGCTGGCTACGCGCTCTACGGCCCGACGACGATGTTCATGCTGAGCGTCGGCAATGGCGTGGTCGGCTTCACGCTGGACCCGAACCTGGGCGAGTTCATGCTGACCCATGCGAACGTGCGCGTGCCCGAGGACACCCGCGAGTTCGCGATCAATGCCTCGAACGCCCGCTTCTGGGAGCCGCCGGTCAAGCGGTACGTCGATGAGTGCCTGGCGGGCGCGACCGGACCGCGGGGCAAGGACTTCAACATGCGCTGGATCGCATCGATGGTGGCCGAGGCGCACCGCATCCTGGTGCGCGGCGGCGTGTTCCTGTACCCGCGTGACACCAAGGACGCCAGCAAGCCGGGGCGGCTGCGGCTGCTCTACGAGGCGAACCCGGTCGGATTCCTGATCGAGCAGGCGGGCGGGCGTGCCTCGACGGGTCGGCAGCCGGTGCTTGGCGTCGCGCCGTCGTCGCTGCACCAGCGCATCGGGCTGGTGTTCGGCTCGAAGCACGAGGTCGAGCGCATCGAGCGTTACCACCGCGAGCCGCCGCCGCGTGCGCTGCACCACCCGCTGTTCAGCGAACGCAGCCTGTTCCGCGATTGACCTTCAGGAGACCCCATGTCCGAACGCCATCCCATCATCGCCATCACCGGCTCGTCCGGCGCCGGCACCTCGTCGGTGACCCGCACCTTCGAGAACATCTTCCGCCGCGAGAACGTGCGCGCCGCCGTCATCGAAGGCGACAGCTTCCACCGCCATGACCGCAAGGCCATGCGCGCCCGCCAGGCCGAAGCCGAAGCGGCCGGCGACATGAACTTCAGCCATTTCGGCCCGGAGAACAACCTCTTCCCCGACCTGGGGCAGCTCTTTCGCAGCTACGCCGAAACCGGCAACGGCATGCGCCGCAAGTACCTGCACGACCCGGTGGAGGCCGCGCCCTACCAGCAGGAGCCGGGCACCTTCACTCCGTGGGAGCGCCTGCCTGAGCACACCGACCTGCTGTTCTACGAAGGGCTGCACGGTGCCGTGGTCACGCCCGAGGTCAATATCGCGCAGCACCCGGACCTGCTGATCGGCGTGGTGCCGGTGATCAACCTGGAGTGGATCCAGAAGCTCTACCGCGACAAGCACGTGCGCGGCTACTCGGCCGAGGCGGTGACCGACACCATCCTGC
>JBJOPV010000371.1:0-3106 GCA_046050625.1 Pseudomonadota bacterium | reverse complement strand
CGGCACCGACGGCAACATCCGCATCGCCACCGACGCCATCCAGGCCGCAGCCCGCCCGCACCATTTCCTGTCGGTGCACAAGAACGGCCAGGTCGCGATCGTCGAGACCCGGGGCAACACCGACTGCCACGTCATCCTGCGCGGCGGCAAGGCGCCGAACTACGACGCCACCAGCGTCGCGGCCGCCTGCCAGGACCTGGAGGCGGCCAAGCTGCCCGCCACGCTGATGGTCGACTGCAGCCACGCCAACAGCAGCAAGCAGCACGAGCGCCAGATCGACGTGGCCCGTGACATCGCCAGCCAGATCGCCGCTGGCGGGCGCAGCGTCTTCGGCGTGATGGTCGAGAGCCACCTGAAGGCGGGTGCGCAGAAGTTCTCGCCGGGCAAGGACGACGCCTCGAAGCTGGAGTACGGCCGCAGCATCACCGACGCCTGTATCGGATGGGACGATTCCGAGCAAGTGCTGGAAATCCTGCACCGCTCGATCCTGGCCCGCCGCAGCTGAGCCGCTAGGATCAGGGGGATCCTCGCATCATCCTCAGAGACAGGAGACCCCGACCATGACTGGCCGCCTGACCGTCCGCTTCGCTCCCGACCGGGAGTTCGTCATCATCGCCGCCGAGCCGCTGCCTGCAGCCGAGGCGGCGCGACAGTGGCTTGACGAGCAGTTCCTCGAGTTCGACTGCGAGCCGCTGCGCGCCTCCGGCAAGGTGCTGAGCGCCGACAAGCTGCTGGCGGTGGCGGATGCGGCGGGGGCCCAGGCCTTCGGGCCGGAGGGCGATCCGGTCTGGGCCGCCCGGCTGGCCGGCGCGGCCTGTGCCGTCACCAGCCGACTGGCGGTGCGGCTCGACATCGTCGAGGGCCGGGCCAGCTTTTGATTCCCCCTCAGACGGTGTTGTCGTCCTGCTGGCGCGCAAGCCGCTCGCTCCTCCAGTAGACGTCGTCGCCGCCCAGCCCGTCGAGGTTGGCGCGGTTGAGCACCCGGGCCAGCACGAACAGCAGGTCCGAGAGCCGGTTCAGGTACTGGCGCGGTGCGCTGCGGACCTCTTCGCCGGAGCGCTGCAGCGTCACCACCGCCCGCTCGGCGCGCCGGGCGATGGTGCGCGCCACATGGGCGAGGGCGGCGCTGCGGGTGCCGGCCGGCAGAATGAACTCCTGCAGGCGCGGCAGCTGCGCGTTGTGGTGCGCCAGTGCCTCGTCCAGGCGCAGCACCGCCTCGTCCTTCAGGAGCGCATGGCCCGGAATGCACAGCTCGCCGCCAAGATTGAAGAGCTCGTGCTGGATGACCACCAGCAGCTCGCGCACCTCGGCCGGCAGCGGCTCGGCCAGCAGCACGCCGATCTGCGAGTTGAGTTCGTCCACGTCGCCCATCGCCGCGATGCGCAGGTGGTCCTTCGGCACGCGCGTGCCGTCGCCCAGTCCGGTGGTGCCGTCGTCCCCGGTGCGGGTGCTGATCTGTGTGAGTCGGTGTCCCATGCCGTCATCCTAACGGCTCGGTCCCAGCCCCGGCCGCGGCGGGCACAATACGCAGCAAGCACGATCTGTCACGAATTCTGAAAGCTGCCCCCATGTCCCAACCGTCCCAGAACGACCTCACTGATGCCGAGATCGGCGAACTCGACGACCTGCTGGCCCAGATCCCGGCGCCGCTGGAGGCGCTCGATGTCGTGATGCTCGACGGCTACCTCTGCGGCGTGCTGGCGCAGCCGGTGGCCGTCGACATCGCCCAATGGCTGCCGCCGGCCTGCGACTGGAACCTCGGTGACGAGGAGCAGGGCGGCGGCGCGGTGCTCACGCCCGACACGCCTGGATGGCATGGCGCGCGTCACGAGCGCCTGCTCGCGCTGGTGACGCGCCGCTTCGACGCCCTCAATCGCCAGATGGTCGAGGACGGCTGGTTCGATCCGGTGGTGATGCAGCCGCTCGGCGAGGACGACGAGCCGCTGACCGGTCGCGCCCAGATCGAGGGCGCACTGGGGCCGTGGATCATCGGCTTCGAGCACGCGCTGAACCATTTCCCGGGCTTGGAAGACCTGCCGCATTCGGACATTCCGGACCTGCTGGCCTGCCTGCGCCGCCACCTGCCCGACCAGAGCGAGGACGAGCAGGCCTACACCAAGGCGCTCGATCAGGAGCACCCGCTGAAGTCGCTCGACGCGGCGATCGAGGATCTGGTCGGCAATGTGGTCGAGTTGGCCGACATCGGCCGCGCCGAGCGGCTGAAGGTCACCCAGGTGCGGCGCAGCGCGCCCAAGGTCGGTCGCAACGACCCTTGCCCGTGCGGCAGCGGCCGCAAGTACAAGCAGTGCCACGGCCGCGACCAGAGTTGATCCGGGTCAAGACCGGACTGACTTCATGCTGACAGACTGGGTCCGTCGGGTCCTCGAGGCCCGTGGACTCACCCCGCAAGGAGACTCGCATGAAGATTCTGGTCGCCGTCGACGGCAGCGAATTCACCCGCCGCATGGTCGCTTACTGGGCCGCCCACGACGAGTGGCTCGGTACCCAGCATGAGTACACCGTGCTGACCGTGGTGCCGCCGGTGCCCCCGCGTGCCGCGGCCGTGCTGGACCGCGAGCTGCTGAACGGCTACTACGCCGACGAAGGCGAGAAGGTCTTCCACCCGCTGCGCACCTTCCTGGACAAGCAGGGCCTGAAGGCGACCTTCCTCAGCAAGACTGGTCACATCGCCGACACCATCGCCGCCACCGCAAGCGAGGGCAGCTTCGATCTGCTGATGATGGGCTCGCATGGCCACGGCACGCTCGGCAATCTGGTGATGGGCTCGGTCGCCACCAAGGTGATGGCGCACTGCAAGGTGCCGGTGCTGCTGATCCGCTGAGTCAGCCCTTCGACTCCGGTCCGGGATCGGCCTGGCCCTCCGGCGCTGGTCGCTGACGGTCGCGCCGGTCCTGATCGCCCTGGGGCAGGGTGTCTGCAGTCTGCGGGCCGAAGCTCATGTCCAGGCCGAAGGCGGTGCCGTAGTCGGCGCAATCCTCGGAACGGCGCCGTTGTGACGCCTGCGGGCCGCGCCCCGGTTTCCATGAGGGCCAGCTCAGCCAGCTGGTCAGCGAACGCTTCATCGTCGTCATTGCCGATCTCCCGA
>JBJOPV010000370.1:0-3118 GCA_046050625.1 Pseudomonadota bacterium | reverse complement strand
GCCGGTCGTCGACCAGGATCAGCGCCTCGTCCAGGCCGTCGAAGATGGCCTGCAGCGTGGCCTCGCGCTCGCGCAGCGTGGCCAGCGTGCGGCGCAGGCGATGGCGGGCCTGGTCGATCTCGCGCAGGCCGCCACCGTCGACGGCCGGGCCGGTGGCGGCGCCGTCGGGCCGAGCGGGGCCTTCGACATCGCCCTCACCGCCCCCGCCGCCCTCGGCCGCCAGCCCCTGCATCGCCCGCGACAGCCGGCGCGAGGCCAGCCGCCCGCCGAGCACCCCGCCGGCGGTCGCCAGCAGCAGCGCCAACAGGCCGGGCACCGCGGTGCGCCAGACGGGCTCCATCCAGGCCCCGCGCGAGACCTGCAACATGAGATGCCAGCCGCCCAGCCCCTGGCGCTGCACCGTCTGCAGCGCAACATCGACCGCGGGCTCCTGGAGGACGGACGGCGGCAACGCGGCCGGCACCGCCGGTGCGCGGGCCGCGGCCTCGCCGCTCCACTGCGCCAGCACGTGGCCCTGGCGATCGACCAGGCGACTGGTCCAGCCGGCCGGCAGCTGCCAGTCGGCCAGCGTGCGCTGCAGCTCCCCCAGGGGCAGTGCGCTCGACAGCACGCCGAGCACCCGCCCGTCGGCCTGGCGCACCGGCACCGCCAGCACCACGGCCGGCCCCAGCGGCTGCGGCAGGTCATGGCGGTCACCAATGACCACCCCGCCCTCGCGCAGCGCGCGCATCTCGGGCGCCTCGGGCGACAGCACGCGGCCGCGCGGCAAGGGCACGCCCAGTGCCAGCGCGGTGTTGAAGCGCACCTGACCGTCGGGCGTGACCAGCATCACGTCGGCATGCTGGACCTCGCGGAAGGCCAGTGCCAGCCGGTACAGCGGCGTCGGATCCCCCTGGGCGGCCTCGCGCGCCTGCGGGCTGAGGGCGATCTGTTCGAGGCCGGAGACCCGGTGTGCGATCTGGTGCGAGAGCGCGGCGGCCTCGCGTTCGGCCAGGGCCTGCAGGTCGGACCGCAGCTCGCGCCGGGCCTCCGACAGGTTCCACAACGCCATCGCGCCGACGACGGCCAGCGCCGGCACCAGCCCCCAGACGATCTGGCCGGCCAGATAGCGGCGCAGCGACAGACTGCGCGCAGCGCCGGGCCGGGCCGCGGCCGGTGCGGCGGGACGGACGGATTCCGGGCGCGGGCCCGGAGCATCAGGATCGGCCGGCAGCACGGCGAAGGCGGTGGATGGATCGCACGGAGGGGCAGCCGAGGCCGCACGTCGGGCGGCCACCGGTAGCCCGATCCTCGCACAGCAGGCCGGCCCTGCGCGCCGGCCACGGCCCCGGATCTGCCCTGATGCCTGAGCGTCCCGCGCCGCGCGCACGCCGGGCACGGCCCGCGGGCATGGCTTGACATGACTCAAGGCGACCCCGGGGCCATCGGCGCGAACATGGCGTCATCCATCCGCCTGACACCTGACGGTCATCATGAGCGCCTCTCCGCCCAAGCGCCTTCCACTCCCCACCGGAGCCGACGCGGCCGCCGCCCCCGGCGACGCGGGTCGCCCGGCGACCGTCGAGCGTGCACGCAAGCCCCGCCACGGGGCGCCGCGTCGCGTCCGCGACGGCGACATCGCCCCGGTCGACGACAGCGATGCCCTGCTGACCGATCAGGTCGACCGAGCCGTCATCCGCCAGCGCACGGTGCAGCAGATGGTGCTGGCCGACGCGCTGGCCGACCACCCCGCGCCCGACGGCCTGGTGCAGGACCTGCTGCAGTCGGTGGGCAGCCTGGTCGACGGCGCCGCGCCCGACGACGTGCGCGCGCTGCGCCGCCTGCTGTTCGCGCCGACGTCGAACCCGCCACCGCGCCGCGAGTCCGATCTGGCCCTGTCGGCCGGCTGGCGCGAGGGCGCCTATCCGTACCAGAACCTGCTGAGCCGCCGCAGCTACGAGGCGCAGAAGTACCGGCTGCAGGTCGAGCTGCTGAAGCTGCAGGCCTGGGTCAAGGAGACCGGCGCGCGGGTGGTGATCCTGTTCGAGGGGCGGGACGCCGCCGGCAAGGGCGGCACCATCAAGCGCTTCATGGAACACCTCAACCCCCGCGGTGCGCGCGTGGTGGCGCTGGAGAAGCCCAGCGAGGTCGAGCGCGGCCAGTGGTACTTCCAGCGCTACATCCAGCACCTGCCCACGGCCGGCGAGATCGTGCTGTTCGACCGCAGCTGGTACAACCGTACCGGCGTCGAGCGGGTGATGGGCTTCTGCTCGGAGCGGGAGTACGAGGAGTTCCTGCGCCAGGCGCCCGAGTTCGAGCGCCAGCTGGTGCGCAGCGGCATCCACCTGTTCAAGTTCTGGTTCTCGGTCAGCCGCGAGGAGCAGCGCCGCCGCTTCAAGGAGCGCAAGCTGCACCCGCTCAAGCAGTGGAAGCTGTCGCCGATCGACATGGCCAGCCTCGACAAGTGGGACGACTACACCCGCGCCAAGGAGGCGATGTTCCTGCACACCGACACCTCGGACGCGCCGTGGACGGTGATCAAGAGCGATTGCAAGAAGCGCGCACGGCTGAACGCGATGCGCTGGGCCCTGCACCGCCTGCCCTACGCCGGGCGGGACATGGCGGTCATCGGCCCGGTCGATCCGCTGATCGTCGGCCGGCCGGCCCTGGTCTCGGCCCTCGGCGAGGACAGCCTGGCGTCGCCGAGCGGGGGCTGACGCCGGACAACCCGACCGCCGCGCGGCCCATTTCACGCCACGCGGCCGGCAGCCGGCGGGGCGCTGGCTAGAATGCGCCCCATAGTTCCGAGGAGCGTTGCAAGGCGCCCCGGCCCGCAGCGGCCGCGGCCCCCAGGCTCGGGACACTCGACATGCAACGGCGCTCACCCGCAGTCCTCGGTCCAGGCCAGTGTGGGTGGAAGCGCCCGTCGTGTGCACACGGCGGCTCCAGTTTCCGCGTCTCCGGCCGAAGCCCTGCGAGCATCCTTTCGCCCTGCTCTCCCGGAGAACCGCCGATGAACGCCCCGCTGAACACCGCCGCCCTGCACGCGCAGGCCCCGTACGCCATTGCCGACCTGTCGCTGGCCGACTGGGGCCGCAAGGAACTCAACATCGCCGAGACCGAGATGCCGGCGCTGATG
>JBJOPV010000369.1:0-3119 GCA_046050625.1 Pseudomonadota bacterium | reverse complement strand
CGTAGTCGGTCCACGGCTGCGGGCTGTCGTAGCCCTGGGCACGCAGCCAGCCGTCGTAGCCATCGGCGCGGCGGGTGTCGTGGTGGCCGTCGTGGCGGTCGATCTCGCGGAAGCCGCCGCGGGCGAGCAGGTGGCCGAGTTCGCTGCCGCCGTCGAGCTGCAGCCGCTTCAGCCCTTCGGTGTCGGGCATGACGTGGGTCTTGCCGGCGAGCCACAGGTCATGGCCGCTGCCGCCTTCGCGCAGGTACTCGCCCAGCGTCTTCTCGCCGATCGACAGCGGCACGCGGTTCCACGTCGCGCCGTGGCTGATGGGGTAGCGGCCGGTGTAATAGCTCATCCGGCTCGGCCCGCAGACGCCGCTGTTCACATACGCCTGCGAGAACCGGACGCCGCGCCGCGCCAGCGCGTCGAGGTTCGGCGTTTTCAGGTACGGATGGCCCGCGCAGCCGAGGTGGTCCCAGCGGAGCTGGTCCGCCATGATGAAAAGCACGTTCATGGCGCCCACCCTGCCTGGATTCAGAGGACTGCCGTTCAGTCGGCGCGGAAGCCGATCGCCTTGATGACCGGCGCCCAGCGGGCGGTCGATGCCTGCTCCAGCGCGGTGAGGTCGGCCGGGCTGCCGCCGCCAGCTTCCAGCGCGAGCTTGCCGAACCGCTCCAGCACGTCGGGTTGCGCCAGCGCCTTGTTCAGCGCCCGGTTGTAGGCGGCGAGCACCGCGTCGGGCGTCCTGGCCGGGGCATACATCGCCATCCAGCCGGTGGCGACGATGCCGGGATAGCCGGATTCCTTGAACGTCGGCACCTCCGGCAGCACGGGGCTGCGCTGGTTGCCCGACACCGCGATCACGCGCACCTTGCCGCCCCGGTGCGGCTCGATCGCCTCCAGCACCACGTCGATGCCGGCCGAGACCTGGTTGCCCATCAGCGCGTTCATCAGCGGCGCGCCGCCCGAGAACGGCACATGGACCAGGTCGGTGTGCGTCTCGCGGGACAGCATCTCGCCGAAGAAGTGCGGCAGGCTCCCAGGCGAGGGCGAGCCGAAGTTGGCCTTGGCCGGATTCGCCTTGAACCACGCCACCAGCTCCGGCACCGTCTTCACGGGCAGCGCCACCGGCACCGACAGCGCGAACTGGAAGCTGCTCACATGGCCGACCGGGGCGAAGTCGGTCGCGGGGTTGTAGTTGAGCTTGCTGAACACCAGCGGCGCGAGCACCGGCACGACGACGGGCGCGAGCATGACCGTCGTGCCATCGGCCGGCGCGCTCTTGAGCAGGTCGGCGGCCACGCGCCCCCCGGCGCCGGGCTTGTTCTCGACGACGATGTTCGCCTTCAGCTCGTCCTTCATCTTCTCGGCGACGACCCGCGCCACCACGTCGATCGAGCCGCCCGGCGGGAAGCCGACCAGCAGCTTGATGGTCTTGCTGCCGCCGCTGTCGCTCTGTGCGGCGGCGGTGAGCGGGTGCATCGCCGCCAGGGTGGCGGTCAGGGACAGGCCGAGGGTCAACAGGGTGCGGCGTTGCATGGGGGGTCTCCTGGGGCAGCTTCTCTTGTGCCGCCCAATCTAGCCGCCGCAGAATGGATTGATCTAATCAACCGTTGCCGGTGTTTACGCCGAGTGTCCGCATGCCCAAGGTGTCCACACCGTCCGACCTGACCGATCCGCAGCGGCTGAACGACCTGCTGCTGTTCCGCCTGAGCCGCATCAGCAGCGCGGCCGGCGCGGCGGTGGTGCGCCTGTGCGAAGGGGGTCACGGCATCACGCGGCGCGAGTGGCGGCTGCTGGCGCAACTGGCCGATGCGGGCGGGCCGCTGACCCCGTCCACGCTGGCCGAGCGGGTGCAGCTCGACCGGGCGCGCACCTCGCGGGCGCTGTCCAGTCTCGTCGCCAAGGCGCTGGTCAGCCGCCACCTGCGCGCCGGCGACCACCGCTTCGCGCAGGTCACGCTGACACCGACCGGCCACGCGCTGCACGCCGCGCTGTTCCCGCAGGTCGCCGCCATCAACCGCCGGCTGCTCGACGGGCTGGACGCCGCGCAGGTCGAGGCGCTGCAGACCCTGCTCGACCACCTGGACCAGCAGGCGGCGCAGGCCGTGCCCGAAGCCGACGGGCTGCGCGCTGATCGCCACCGCGGGCGGCGTTGAGCCATGGACGACACCGACCGCCACCTGATCTCGCTGCTGCGCCAGGACGCCCGGCTGACCGTCGCCGCTCTGGCCACCAAGCTCGGCGTCTCGCGGGGCACCGTCACCAACCGGCTGCGCAGGCTCGAAGACGAGCAGGTGATCGTCGGCTACACGCTGCGCCTGCGCCCGGACGCGGAGCCGGACCAGATCCGCGCCTGGATGGGCGTGCTGGTCGAGGGCAACCAGACCCGCGAAGTCATCGCCAACCTGCTCGGCGAGCCCGGCGTGCAGGCGCTGCACGACACCAACGGGCGTTGGGATCTGCTGGCGGAGCTGCGGGCGGATTCGATGGCGGAGCTGTCGCGGGTGCTGGAGCGCGTGCGGCTGATCAAGGGCATCCGCACGACCGAGACCAGCATCCTGCTGGCGAGCTACCGCTGATCAGGCGGCGATCCGCACCACCTCCGCCGGCGCCCGCAGCATGCCGAACAGGTTCTTCGGATCCCCCGACTGCGGCACCAGGTCGATCTCCTCGCCGATGCCGAGCGCGCGTGCCGTGTCATGCACGAAGCACAGCGCCGCGTAGTCCTCCAGCGCGAAGCCGACCGAGTCGAACACCGTGACCTGCCCGGCCGACGTGCGCCCCGGCGCCTGCCCGGCCAGCACCTGCCAGAACTCGGTCACGGGGAAGTCGGCGGGCATCTGCTGCACGTCGCCCTCGATGCGGCTTTGCGGCGCGTATTCGACGAATACGGGGCCGCAGCGCAGCACGTCGGCGTGCAGTTCGGTCTTGCCGGGGCAGTCGCCGCCGACGGCGTTCAGGTGCATGCCGGGCGCGACCATCTCCGGCGTCAGGATGGTGGCGTTGGTCTTGTCGGCCGTCACCGTGGTGACGATGTCGGCGCCGCGCACGGCCTCGTGGATGCTGGTGCAGACCGTCACCGACAGGCCCTGACCGGCGAGGTTGGCGACCAGCTTGGTGGTTGCGGCCGGGTC
>JBJOPV010000368.1:0-3150 GCA_046050625.1 Pseudomonadota bacterium | reverse complement strand
TGCGCGATCGTCGCCAGCACCTGCTGCGCCAGCCCCGGCTCGCGCAGCGACACGGCCGACAGGTTCAGCGTCACCTGGCCGAGCTGCTGCTGCAGCTCGGGGTGCTGGCCGATCAGCGCCAGCACCTCGCCAAGCATCCAGCGGTCGATCTCGCCGATCAGGTGGAAGCGCTCGGCCAGCGCGATGAACTGCGTGGGTGCGATCAGCACCCGGCGCACCGGATCCCACAGCCGCACCAGCACCTCCACCCGCAGCGGGCCGCCCTGGTCCAGTGACTGCAGCCGCTGGAAAAAGATGCGGAAACGGCCGTGGCGCAGCGCGTCCATCAGCACCAGCGCCCAGTTGGTGGTTTCGCGCTGCGAGGTTTCGCCAGCGCGTGCCGCCGTGTAGGGGCGGACTTGCCCCCGGCCGTCGCGCTTGGCCAGGAACACCGTCTCGTCGGCCATCTGCATGAGCTGGTCGAAGGAGACCAGATCGCGGTCCAGCGGCACGGTGGCGATGGTCGCGGCCAGCGTGAAGCGGCGTTCCTGCCACTGGAAGGACCAGTCCTGCAGCGCCGTGAGCAGTTGCCGCGCCAGCCCCGCGCCCAGGTCGGCTTCCTCGCTGACGACAGCGAACTGGTCGCCGCCCAGCCGCGCCAGGAAGTCGCCCCGGCGCAGCAGTCCGCCCAGCAGGTCGGCGAACTGGCGCAGCAGCTCGTCGCCGGCAACGCAGCCGCAGCTTTCATTGACGAGGCGGAACTGGTCGATGTCGATCAGCAGCATGACCGCCGGGCCGGCCGGCGCCGCCTGCCGCTGCAGCCGGGCCAGCAGCTGGGTGACGTGGGCGTCGAGCGCGCCGCGGTTGTGCAGCCGGGTGACGAAATCGTGGCTGGCGAGGTAACCGAGGCGGTCCTGCATGTAGCGGCGCTCGTTGATCTCGTGGCGCAGTTGCTGGTTGGCCAGTGTGAGATCGGCCGTGCGCTCCCGCACCTTGTCTTCGAGCACGCGGTTGAGGTCGCGCAGCTGGCGCAGCAGTTGCCGGCGCTCCAGCTGGTGGCGCACGCGGGCGCGCACCTCGTCCGGCTGGAGCGGCTTGGTGATGTAGTCCGCGCCGCCGACAGCGAAGCCGCGCGCCACGTCGTCCACCCGCGCGGTGCAGAAGATCACCGGGATCTCCGCCGTGCGTGGATCGGCCTTGAGCTGGGCGCAGACCTCGAAGCCGTCCATGCCCGGCATCATCACGTCGAGCAGGATCAGGTCGGGCTGCAGGCGCTGCGCCAGGTCCAGCGCGCGGGCGCCGTGGGTGGCGATGAGCAGATCGGCATCGATCTCGACCAGAGTGGCCTGCAGAACGTCGATGTTCTGCGGCGTGTCGTCGACGATGAGGATGCGGGAAGGGGACGTGGTCACTGGGGCGTTTCCTCGGCTTGCAGGGCGCGGGATTGCTGGATCAGGCGGTCGAAATCGTAGTCGGCGGCAGCGGCCTGCAGCGCTGCGAGCGCGTCGGCCGGCAGGGCATCGGAGGTGTCGGCACGTTCCGCCAGCCCGGCCAGTGCCTGACGCACCTGCTTGAGGGCCCCCTGGTCGGCCGCGTCGGAAAGGGCCGCGAGCAGCGCCGCGCTGGCCGGGCCGATGCGGGCGGGCGATGGAGGTGCCGCTGCGGACGGGTCCGGGGGCGACGAAGGCTCGGCGCTGACCGGCTCGAAATGTGCGCCCGCGTGCAGCGCCAGCATCCGGTGGATTTCCTCGAAGGCATAGGGCTTGCCGACGAAGTCGCTGAAACCCAGGCCGATGTAGTGCCGCCGCTCGTGCTCCAGGCTGGACGCCGACACGGCCACGATCGGCGGCTGTGCCACACCGGTCTGCTCGCGCAGGCGCTGCAGCATCTGCATCCCGTCGAGCACCGGCATGCGGATGTCGGTGAACACGATGTCGCAGCCGCCGCGGCTGGCGGCACGCAGGCCGTCGAGGCCGTTCTCGGCGGCCTGCACCGCGCAGCCCACCCGCTGCAGCAGTTCGACCAGGATGTCGCGGCTGTGTGCATCGTCCTCGACCACCAGCGCCCGCACCGGCGTGTCGGCCGACAGGCGCTGCGGGCCGTCGTGGCGGGGCAGGGCGGTGCTGCCCTCGGCGCTGCGCGGCAGGGGCAGCGTCAGGCGGGCCTGTGTGCCCTGGCCCGGTGTGCTGTCGATGTGCAGATCGCCGCCCATCGAACGCGCCATGTGCCGCGCCAGCACCAGCCCGAGGCCCGTGCCGCCCTTGTCCAGCCCGGCCTGGCCTTGCCGGAACGGCGCAAAGAGATGGGCAAGTTCTTCCGCCCCGATGCCCGGCCCGGTGTCGCCGACGACGAGGTGGACCGTGTCGCCCTCGCGCCGCGCTGCCAGCGTCACCCGGCCCTGCGCGGTGAACTTGACCGCGTTGCTCAGCAGGTTGAGCACGATCTGGCCGACCTTGGTCCGGTCGGCGTGCACCGGCTCGGTGGCGTCCAGCGCCAGATCGACGGTGAAGTCCAGACCGCGTGTGCCGGCCCGCTGCGCCATCATCTGCACGATCTCGTCCAGCTCCTGGCGCAGATCGAAATGCTGGCGGTGCAGTTGCAGCCCGCCGGCCTCGATCTTGGACAGGTCCAGCACGTCGTTGATCAGCCGCAACAGCCGCTGACCCGCCTGCAGCACGGTGCGCAGCCGGCTGCGGGTGGTGTCGTCGTGGCGAGGCTCCTCCAGCAGGATCTGGGCGTAGCCGATCACCGCGTTGAGCGGCGTGCGGATCTCGTGGCTCATGTTGGCCAGGAACAGCGTCTTGGCCTGGTTGGCCCGGTGCGCTTCTTCGCTGGCGCGGCGCAGGTCGGCCTCCAGGCGGCGGCGCTCCTCGACCTCGGTGCTGAGCTGGTGGGTGCGGTGTGCGACCTGGCCTTCCAGCCCGTCGAGCACCGCCTGCATCGCGCGGTCATGGCGCTGGCGCACCAGCACGATGCTGGTCAGCAGCGCGGTGAACGCCAGCCCGCTGGCGAGGATGCCGGCCTGCAGCGCACTGGGCGAGGGTGTCTCGTCCAGCCAGCCCGGCCGCATCAGCAGGGTCCAGCGCCGGTCGGCGAACTGCACCTCCACCCGCTCGTGCAGCCCGGACTCGAACAGCCGCTGCACCTGCGGCGCGGCGTGTGGCAGCCACG
>JBJOPV010000367.1:0-3153 GCA_046050625.1 Pseudomonadota bacterium | reverse complement strand
GTGGAGATGCCAAGTTTTCGCATTTCCACGTTGCTGCTGTATCAAGCCCCTGTGTCGAAGTTCACGGCCTTGAAACGCATCAGAACCGCGTTTCCGCGCCTGGCGTGCGCATGCGCTGGTAGATCTCCCGCGCGTGGTGGACCCAGCCATGGGTGGCCCAGCGGTGGAAGAGGATGGTGCCGCGGATCCACTCGTCGGCGGCGTAGGCGATGAAGATGCCCGGCAGGCCGAAGTAGCGGCTCAGCACCACCGAGCCGACGCCCAGCACCAGGATCAGCGAGGCCATGCTCGCCGCCACCGGGTACACCACGTCCCCCGTGGCGCGCAGCGCGCCGAGCACGACGATGTTGGCGACGCGGCCGGTTTCCAGCGCGAAGGCGATCCACAGCAGCGTCTGCGCGGCCTCGATGATCTCCGGGTCGCGGGTGAAGGCGCGCATCAACCACGGCGCGCCGCTGGCCGCCAGCAGGGCGAGTGCGCCGGAGGCCAGCATGCCGTTGCGCAGGCCCTTGCGCACGAGCTGGTGCGCGGTGCGGAATTCGCCGGCACCGACGAGGTGGCCGACCATGATCTCGCAGGCCCAGCCGATCGACAGGCTCACCAGCACCACGTATTTCAGCGTCTGCAGGGTGTACGCCTGGGTCGCCAGCGCCGGCACGCCCAGCCGCGCCGCCGAGGACAGCGACATCATGAAACCGATCCGGTAGACCAGCTCCAGCGACGCCGCCGGCACCCCCGTGCGCAGCACCGGCATCAGCGACCGCACGGGGCAGACCCACCAGTCCCGGCTGTGCGGCACCAGCTTGAGCCGCAGGCGCCAGAACCGCAGGTGCATGACCAGGCCGACCACGCGGCTCACGGTCAGTCCGACCGCGTAGCCGTACAGCCCCAGTCCGTCCCAGCTCCCCACGCCGCGCATCAGCACGAAGGCCAGCACCAGGTGGACGCTGTGCATCACCAGCATGACCTGCAGCGTGTCGCGGGCATGCAGGTGGGCGCGCAGGATGGCGGCCATCGTCAGGTTGTAGGCCTCCAGCACCAGCGCCAGCGCCAGCGTCTGCATGTAGGGCTCCGCCAGCCGGCTGACCCCGAGCGGCGCGTTCAGCACGTCCAGCGTCCACTCGTTGGCCAGCAGCATCCAGCTCGCCACGAACAGACCCGCCCAGGTGCTGGCCCCGAGCCCGACCAGCGCCGTGCGCCGCGCCGCTTCGGGCCGCTGTCCGCCGACCGCCTGCGTGACCCCCGCGCCGACACCGATCGCCAGCACGCGGAAGACGACGAACAGCGTCTCCATCACCTGGTTGGTCATGCCGAAGGCGCCGGCCGCCACGTCCGAGGTCTGCGAGGCCAGCCACAGCCCGGCCATCGCCACGCTCATGCCGACGAGGAATTCACCGAGGATGGGGCCGGCGATGGCGTTGAGGTGCGGACGGGTGGGCATGGTCATGGCGGCGGCGGGCTGGCGGGCGGCTGGAAGCGGAAGGTGACCGGAATCGGCACCGGCCATTCTGCGGCGTAATCTTCGTGTAACCCAGCGTGGTGTTCCCGCGGGGCCGCGCGCCGCGCGTCAGCTCACCGGAAATCCCGGCTCGTCCCCGAGGCGAGCCGGCCGAGCAGCGGGGTCAGGTCCTCCACATGGCCGGCAATGACGTGGCCGACGCCGTCGCGGCGCTCCCAGGTGCCGCGCACCAGCAGCAGCCGTGCATGCAGCAGCACCGCCCGGTGGCGTTCGCGCAAGCGCTTCCAGACGATGACCTGCACCGAACCGGTCTCGTCTTCGAGCGAAAGGAACAGCGTGCCGTGCGCGGTGCCGGGCTGCTGGCGCACGGTGACGATGCCGCAGGTGCGCACGGGGCGGCGGTCTGGCTGTTCGAGCAGTTGGGCCGAGGTCAGCAGCCGGCGTTCGGCCAGCCGCGGACGCAGCAGGGCCAGCGGATGCCGGCGCAGCGTGAGGCCGAGGGCGGCATAGTCCCAGACGATCTCCTCGCCTTCGGGCGCGGCCTGCAGCGCGAACGGGGCTTCCTCGACCGGGATGTCGCGCCACAGCGGCGGGGTCGGGTGCTGCGCGGCGGCCTGCCAGACCTGCTGGCGGCGGTGGCCGGACAGGCGCTGCAGCGCGTCGGCGGCGGCCAGCGCCGACAGGTCCTGGCGTGTCAGCGCGGCGCGGCGCGCGAGGTCGTCAGCGTCGATGAAGGGCTGCGTCTGGCGGGCGGCGACGATGCGCTGCGCCGTGTCGCGGCCCAGCCCGGCCACCAGGCGCAGCCCCAGGCGCACGGCGGGCGGGCCGGACCGCGGGCCTTCCAGCGTGCTGTCCACCGCGCTGTCGCAGACCTCGACCGGCCGCACCTCGACACCGTGCCGGCGCGCGTCCTGCACGAGCTGGCCCGGGCTGTAGAACCCGAGCGGCTGCGCATTCAGCAACCCGGCGAGGAACTCGGCCGGGTGGTGGCACTTCAGCCAGCTGCTGGCGTAGACCAGCAGCGCGAACGAGGCCGAATGCGATTCGGGGAAGCCGTATTCCGAGAACCCCTTGATCTGCTCGAAGATGGCCTCGGCGAAGGCGAGTTCGTAGCCGCGAGAGGTCATGCCGTCCACCAGCCGGGTGCGGTAGCGGGCCAGATCGCCCTGGCGCTTCCACGAGGCCATGGCGCGGCGCAGGTCGTCGGCTTCGCCGGCCGTGAACCCGGCCGCCAGCATGGCGATCTGCATCACCTGTTCCTGGAAGATCGGCACGCCCTCCGTGCGGCCCAGCGCCGTTTTCAGGGCCTCGCTGGGATAGGTGACCGGCTCCAGCTTCTGCCGGCGGCGCAGGTACGGCTCCACCATGCCGCCCTGGATCGGGCCGGGCCGCACGATGGCGACCTCGATCACCAGGTCGTAGAAACAGCGGGGCCGCAGGCGCGGCAGCATCGCCTGCTGGGCGCGGCTCTCGATCTGGAACACGCCCACCGTGTCGGCGGCGCAGACCATGTCGTAGGTGGCCTTGTCGTCGTCGGGGATGTCCTGCAGCGTGGGCGCCGGGCCGCCGCGGTGCGCACCGATCAGGTCGAAGGTCTTGCGGAGTGCCGTGAGCATGCCCAGCGCCAGCACATCGACCTTGAGCAGCCCGAGCGCGTCCAGGTCGTCCTTGTCCCACTCGATGACGGTGCGCCC
>JBJOPV010000366.1:0-3166 GCA_046050625.1 Pseudomonadota bacterium | reverse complement strand
GCGGCCTCCGGCAGGTTGACCAGCTCGAGCGCACCGGCGCCCTGATGGATCTGCTGGCGGGCCTGGCGCAGGATGGACGGATCGACATCGTCGAGGTCCGAGCGGTCGGCCTCGCCGACCTCGCGCAGGTAGCGGCGCAGCGACTTCTGGGCCGACTCGAGCGTGCGGCGCAGCTCGTCATGGACCCAGGCGAGTGCGCTGAGATCGTCGGTCGGGGCAGTGTCTCGGGGCGATGACATGGGAACTCGCTCAGCTGATCTTGAAGCGCGCCACCGACTGCCGCAGCTCCTCGGCCGTGCGCGAGAGCTGCCGGACCAGCTGCGCGGTGGACCGGGTGCCTTCGCCGGTCTGCTCGGTGACCGCGAAGATGTGCTGGATGTTCTGCGCGACGATGGTCGCCGACTCGGCCTCCAGACGGGACTGCGCCGAAATGGCCTCGATCAGCTCGGCGAGCTGGCGCGAGACGCGGTCGATCTCGGTCAGCGCAGTGCCGGCGTTGTCGGAGAGCTTGGCGCCCTCGACCACCCCTTGCGTCGAGCGCTCCATCGCCACCACCGCGTCGGCGGTGTCGGTCTGGATGGTCTTGACCAGCACGGCAATCTGGCGCGTGGCGTCGCCCGAACGCTCGGCCAGCCGCTGCACTTCCTCGGCCACGACCGAGAAGCCGCGCCCGGCCTCACCCGCGGACGCCGCCTGGATCGCGGCGTTCAGCGCCAGCACATTGGTCTGCTCGGTGATGTCGGAGATCAGCTCGGTGATCTCGCCGATCTCCTGCGAGGACTCGCCCAGGCGCTTGATGCGCTTGGAGGTCTCCTGGATCTGCTCGCGGATGGTGTTCATGCCGCCGATGGTGTCGAGCACTGCGGTCAGGCCGGAGGTGGCCGCCGACAGCGAGTGCCGCGCCACGTCGGCCGACTGCTGCGCCTGGCCCGACACGCGCTGGATGCGGCCGGCCATCTGCAGCACCGCCTCGCCGGTCTCGCGGATCTCGCGCAGCTGCTCGTCGGAGGCGGCCAGCAGCTCGGTGGACGTGGCCTCGACCTGCTGCGTGGTGTCGGTCACCCGCGCGACCGTGCCTTGCACCTGCGACACCAGCGAGCGCAACTCCTCCACCGTGTAGTTCACCGAGTCGGCGATCGCGCCGGTGATGTCCTCGGTCACGGTCGCCTGCTGGGTCAGGTCACCCTCGGCCACCGTCTGCAGCTCGTTCATCAGCCGCAGGATCGCCGCCTGGTTCGCGTCGTTGACCCGCTTGGCCTCGCGCTCCTGGCGCTCGGCCTCCTGGCGCTGGCTGTCCGACAGCCGCGCGCGGGTGCGCTGGTCGTGGGTGAAGACCATCAGCAGACCGACACCACCGACCGCGCCCAGCAGCAGCGACACCGCCAGCAGCGCCACGTTGAACCAGCCCAGCCCGCCGGCCGAGCCGATGCCGGTGCGCACCTGCTCCAGGCCGAGGCGCAGCACCTCGGCGTCGGTGATGATCGCGGCCTGGGCCTCGCGGGCCGAGACCAGTCCCTGCAGATTGCCCAGGATCGCGCCGGCCTGCACCCGCAGCTCGTCATGCGCCTTCAGCAGCGCCTCGAGCCGGGCACGCAGCGCCGCGTCGCGGGTGGCCGTCAGGCGCAGGTCGGCATTGCCATCGAGCAGGCCACGGGTGATGTCGCGGAAGCTGTTGAGGTCCTTGCCCAGCAGGAACAGCGCCTCCGGCGAGACGCCCTCGATTGTCAGCGCCTCGTTGGCGGACTTGCCGATGCGCTGGGTCAGCATCACCAGACGGCCGGCGGCCGAGACCTCGGCCGGCAGCGCGTCCTGCTGCACTTTCGCCGCAGCCACCGCCTCGGCGGTCTCGAGCAGATCGCCGGACTGGCGGTTGATCGCCTTGAGCGCCTGCGAGACCTGGGTCAGCAGCTTTTCCTGCGCCAGCACGGTGGCGGCATGGCGCTCGGTCTTCTCGACCACCGCCAGCAGCGGCTCGATCTGGCCGCGCGCATGCAGCGGCAGCGCCTGCAGGCCAGTCTCGGGCCGGCCACCATGCAGGCCGCGCACATCGGCCGACAGCACCGCGGCAGCATCGCGCACCTCGGCGAAGGCCTCGGGCCGACCAGCCACCGCCTGCAGCACCGACTTGGCCAGCCGCTGCGACTGCATCAGCGCCTGGCCGGTCGCACCGACCTGCGCGGCGCTGCCCCCGGCCGAGCGTGCGGTCAGCACCGAGGCCAGCACCAGGCCAAGGACCCCGGCCGCCAGCACGCCGCCGAGCAGCCGCTGCTGGCGATCGGACGACCAGTGGCCGATCAGCGGCAGGCGCGCGCCCGATCCCGGCTGCGGCTGGCGCTCGAGGGCACTGTTCACGCGACGCGGCCCGGCCAGCGCCAGCACCGAGGGCGAGGCCTCGCTGATGATCGCGTCAGGCACCGACACGGTGGTGCCCAGCCCGCTGTCCTGGACAGTGTCGTGCAGATCGGCCTCGAGGCCCGAGTACGGGCCGGAGAGGGAGGAATCCTCGTGCTGCGCGGCGGCATCGCGGTCCTTGCGGCCGCGCCCCTTGAGCCTGTCCATGAAACTCATCCACGCCTCGTCTTTCCTGTGTCTTGTCGTCCGTCAGCCGACAGCGGCGACCAGCGGGGTCATCGGGCGGCGACGATGCGCAGGAAACGTTCCTCGCGCGGCAGCATCGACAGCCGGATCTCCTGCCACAGCCGCCCGGCCCCATCGCGCCAGCAGCTCCCGGCGAAGGCGGGCGACACCACGTCGACCGGCGCCACCGCCTGCATCTGCTCAGGGTGGCGCAGCCCAGCCAGCCGGTCGACCAGCAGCGCCACGTTGATGTCCAGGCTCGGGTTGAAGGCCACCACATGCGCCTGGTCACGCACCGCGGCGGGCACCCGATCACGCAGGCCCAGCACCCCGGCCAGATCGACCACGCCGGTCAGCGAGCCGCGCAGATTGGCCACGCCCAGGAACCAGGGCTCGGTGTGCGGCACCGCCAGCAGCGCACCGGGCTGGAAGATCTCGCCGGCCTCGGCCAGCGGGAACAGCAGCGCCTGGCCGGCGCACTCGACCGCCAGCCAGCCCGACACATGCTCGATGCTGCGCACCTCCTGCAGCCGCTCGGCCAGGCGCCCCTGCAGGGCCCTGAGCGCTTCCTTGTTGGCCATCGTCGCGT
>JBJOPV010000365.1:0-3193 GCA_046050625.1 Pseudomonadota bacterium | reverse complement strand
CCATGCGAGTCTTCCGTGGCATCCATCATCCCGGGCTGGCGCCGGCCTGTGCGCTGACGATCGGCAATTTCGACGGCGTGCATCGCGGCCACCAGGCGATGCTGGCGCTGCTGAACAACGAGGCGCGCCATCGCGGCCTGCCCAGCTGCGTGATGACCTTCGAGCCGCATCCGCGCGACTTCTTCGCCGCGCGCTCCGGCCAGCCGGACAAGGCGCCCGCGCGCATCGCCACGCTGCGCGACAAGCTCGGCGAACTCGAGCGCTGCGGCGTCGACCAGGTGGTGCTGATGCGCTTCGACGAGCGTCTGGCCGCGCAGTCGCCCGAGGCCTTCATCGACGAGGTGCTGCTGCAGGGCCTGGGCACGCGCTATGTGCTGGTCGGCGACGACTTCCGCTTCGGCGCGCGGCGCACCGGCGACTACGCGATGCTCGACCGTGCCGGCAGCGCGTCAGGATTCGACGTCGCGCGCATGATGAGCTACGAGGTGCACGGGCTGCGGGTGTCGAGCTCGGCCGTGCGCGAGGCGCTGGCCCGCGGCGACATGGAGGCCAGCGCGGCGCTGCTGGGCCGCCCCTACAGCATCAGCGGCCATGTGACGCACGGGCGCAAGCTCGGCCGCGGGCTCGGCGCCTCGGCGGCCGGCGCGGACGACGGCTTTCGCACGCTGAACCTGCGTTTCGCGCACCGCCGCTCGGCCGCCGCCGGCATCTATGTCGTGCGGGTGCACGGCCTGACGGCGCAGCCGCTCGACGGCGTGGCCAGCCTGGGTGTGCGCCCCACCGTCGAGGACGCCGGGCGCATCCTGCTGGAGACGCATGTGCTCGACTGGCCGGCCGGGCTCGGCCGCGAGGGGGGCTACGGTAAACTCGTGCGGGTGGAACTTCTGCACAAGCTGCGCGACGAGGCCCGCTACGACGGCCTCGACGCCCTGACCGCCGCGATCCGCCAGGACGTGGTGAACGCGCGCCTGTGGTTCGACGGGCACGCCGCCGAACGCCGCCAGACCACGCGCGACCGAATTTGAACGCGGCGCCCCCACGCCGCAACCGCTCCGTTTTGTCATTCCCGCGCACGCGGGAGCCCACCCTTGCCACCGCCCTCCTCCGTCGTGGATTCCCGCCTGCGCGGGAATGACGGCTTGAACGAATCGCCATGACTCAGACCCCCGCCACCGACTACCGCGCGACGCTCAACCTGGCCGACACGCCCTTCCCGATGCGCGGCGATCTGCCCAAGCGCGAGCCTGCCTGGGTCCAGACCTGGAACGACGAGGGCCTGTACCTGCGCCTGCGCGAGGCCCGCAAGGACGCGCCGCTGTTCGTGCTGCACGACGGCCCGCCGTATGCCAACGGCCGTCTGCACATCGGCCACGCGCTGAACAAGGTCCTGAAGGACATGATCGTCAAGTCGCGCCAGCTCATGGGCATGGACGCGCAGTACATCCCCGGCTGGGACTGCCACGGCCTGCCGATCGAGAACGCGATCGAGAAGCTGCACGGGCGCAAGCTCTCGCGCGACGACATGCAGGCCAAGAGCCGCGCCTACGCCACCGAGCAGATCAGCCAGCAGCGCGAGGACTTCAAGCGCCTGGGCGTGCTCGGCGACTGGGAGCGTCCCTACCGCACGATGGACTTCGCCAACGAGGCGGGCGAGATCCGCGCCTTCAAGCGCGTGATCGAGCGCGGCTTCGTCTACCGGGGCCTGAAGCCCGTCTACTGGTGCTTCGACTGCGGCTCGTCCCTGGCCGAGTTCGAGATCGAGTACGCCGACAAGAAGAGCGACACGCTGGACGTGGCCTTCGAGGCCGATGACGCCGGCGCGCTGGCCGCCGCCTTCGGCCTGAGCGGCCTGCCGGAGTCGCTCGCGCAGGGCGGCAAGAAGGCCTTCGCGGTCATCTGGACGACCACCGCCTGGACGATTCCCGCCAACCAGGCGCTCAACGCGCACCCGGAGCTCACCTACGCGCTGGTGGACACGCCGCGCGGCGTGCTGCTGCTGGCCGAGGAGCTGGTGGCCAGGTGCCTGGAGCGCTACAAGCTCGAAGGCACGGTGCTGGCCACCGCCCAGGGCGCGGCGCTCAAGGGCCTGGTCTTCCGCCATCCGCTCTTTGACACCGTCACGGCCGAAGAAGGCGGCAAGTACAGCTACCGCCGCCTGTCGCCGCTGTACCTGGCCGACTACGTCACCGCCGGCGACGGCACCGGCATCGTGCACTCGGCGCCGGCCTATGGCGTGGACGACTTCAACTCCTGCGTCGCGCATGGGCTGAAGGTCGACGACATCCTGAACCCGGTGCAGGGCCACGGCGTCTACGCCGACGCGCTGCCCTTCTTCGGCGGCCAGCACATCTGGAAGGCCTGCGAGCGCGTCATCGAGGTGCTCGGCCAGAGCGACCGCCTGATGGCGACCCAGCCGATCGTCCACAGCTACCCGCACTGCTGGCGCCACAAGACGCCGGTGATCTACCGCGCCGCCGCGCAGTGGTTCGTGCGCATGGACGAGGGCGAAGGCGTCTTCACGAAGGACAAGGCGCCGAAGACGCTGCGCCAGCTCGCGCTCGACGCCATCGACCAGACCCAGTTCTACCCCGAGAACGGCCGCGCGCGCCTGCGCGACATGATCGCCAACCGCCCGGACTGGTGCATCTCGCGCCAGCGCTCCTGGGGCGTGCCGGTGCCCTTCTTCCTGCACGTCAACACCGGCGAGCTGCACCCGCGCACGATGGAGATCCTCGATCAGGCCGCGGCCATCGTGGAACAGGGCGGCATCGAGGCCTGGAGCCGCGTGACGACCGAGGAGATCCTTGGGGCTGAAGACGCGCCGCACTACACCAAGAGCACCGACATCCTCGAAGTGTGGTTCGACTCCGGCTCGACCTTCCAGCATGTGCTGCGCGGCAGCCACGCCAAGAACTACGACCGCGCGCCCTTCCATGCGCAAGGCCCCGAGGCGGACCTGTACCTCGAAGGCCATGACCAGCACCGCGGCTGGTTCCACTCGTCGCTGCTGCTGGGCTGCGCGCTGTACGACCGCGCGCCCTATCGTGGCCTGCTGACCCACGGCTTCGCCACCGACGGTCAGGGCCGCAAGATGAGCAAGTCGCTGGGCAACACCGTCGAGCCGCAGACCATCACCACCAAGCTCGGCGCCGAGATCGTGCGGCTGTGGGTGGCCTCGACCGACTACTCGGGC
>JBJOPV010000364.1:0-3194 GCA_046050625.1 Pseudomonadota bacterium | reverse complement strand
TCCTTGCCGCCGATGCGCATCAGGTCGCGGGTGGCGGCGGCGTGGGTCTGGTAGATCTTGCCCTTGTAGCCGCGCTCGACGACCGCCTTGTGCGGCATCGCCGCGCCCGAGCCCGAGGCCACGATCAGCATCGCGTCCGGGTTGGCGGCCACCAGCTTGAGCGCCTGCGCGGTCACGCTGGTGTCGGAGCGGGCGAAGCGCTCGGTGGCGATGATCTTGATCTCGGGCGCGATCTTGGCGGCCTCGGCCTGGAAGTCCTTCAGCCAGCTCTCGCCGTAGGCGTCGGTGTAGCCCAGGAAGCCGACCGACTTCACGCCGAGCTTCTTCATGTGGCCCAGCAGCGCATGCGACATCACCGCGTTGGACTGCGGCAGCCGGAAGGCCCAGGCGTCCTTGCCGGCCTGCAGCACCGCCGGCGAGAACATGAAGTGCGGCGTGCTGGCGGCGGCGACCGTGTCGGACATCGCGATGGCCACCGGCGTGGCGGCCGAGCCCATGACGATGTCGGCCTTGTCCTGGGTGACGAAGCGCTGCGCGTTCTGCACGCCCTTGGTCGGATCGGTGGCGTCATCGAGCACGATGACATTGAGCTTCTCGCCCGCGATCGAGGTCGGCCACAGCTTGATGGCGTTGCCCATCGGGATGCCCAGGCCGCTGGCCGGCCCGGTCAGCGGCAGCGACACCCCGATGGTGATGTCGGCCATCGCCGAGCCCGACACCGCCCACAGCGCGGCGCTGGCGAGCAGGGTCTTCAGGAGCGGCTTGCGGCTTGCGTTCTTGTGCGTCGTCATGTCTTCCTCCGGATTCCAGTGAGGTGGGGGGCAATGTGCCGGTGCGAGAGGATCGGGACCATGCGGATATTCCCGACCGTCCGGTCGGTCTATCCGTCGTCGTTCAGCGCGGCGCCAGGCGCAGCGCGCCGTCGAGGCGGATGACCTCGCCGTTGAGGTGGCCGTTGGCGACGATGTGGGCGGCCAGCATCGCGAACTCGTCCGGGTCGCCCAGCCGCTTGGGGAAAGGAATCGCCGCGGCCAGCGACTGCTGCACCGCCTCGGGCAGCTCCTTCATCAGCGGCGTGGCGAACAAGCCTGGTGCGATCGTGCAGACCCGGATGCCCCACTGCGCCAGGTCGCGCGCCAGCGGCAGCGTCATGCCGACCACGCCGCCCTTGCTGGCCGCGTAGGCCTCCTGGCCGACCTGGCCGTCGAAGGCCGCCACCGAGGCGGTGTTGACGATGACGCCGCGCTCGCCGGCCGTGCCCTCCAGCGGATCGAGCCGCGCGATGCGCGCGGCCGCCAGCCGGACCATGTTGTAGGTGCCCAGCAGGTTGACGCGCACCACGCGCTCGAAGTCCTCCAGCGGCGCGGGCGAGCCGTCGCGCTGGATCACGCGCTTGGCGGTGCCGATGCCGGCGATGTTCATCAGGATGCGCGCCGGCCCGAGCGCGGCCTCGGCGGCGTCGAGCGCGGCCGAGACGCTGGTGCTGTCGGTGATGTCGCAGCGCAGCGCCAGGCCGCCGATCTCGGCGGCGACCGCCTCGGCGCCAGCGGCGTTGACGTCGAGCACCGCGACCTTCGCGCCCTGGCGGGCCAGCTCGCGCGCGACCGCGGCGCCGAGGCCGGAGCCGCCGCCGGTGACGAGGGCGGTGTGTCCTGGGATCTGCATGGGGTCGTTCCTCAGCGTTTGTTCGGCAGGATGACGAAGGGGTCGCTCTCGGGGCCTTCGTAGAGCGCCTCGACCAGCGCGGCGCGGTGCTGCAGCACCGCGCGCTGGTTGATCGAGCCCTTGTCGGTGACCTCGCCCCGGTCGATCGAGGGCGGCTCGGCCAGCACATGCAGCCGCGCCGGCCGGTTGGCGCTGCCCGTGCCTTCGCGCCAGAGGCGGTCGGCGAGCTGCTGGAAGAAGTCGCGCACCGCGGGCGTGTGCAGCAGCTCCGGCACCGGCAGCGCCTCGGCCTCCAGCCCGTCGGCCTCGGCCAGGCGGCGGCATTCGTCCAGACGCGGGAAGATCAGCAGGCCGATCTCGTCGCGGTTCAGCCCCGCCACCACCACGTCCTGGATGCAGGGCGCACCGGCCAGCGTGACCTTGGCGCGCAAGGGGCCCACGCTCACGAAGGTGCCGGTCGAGAGCTTGAAGTCCTCGGCGGTGCGGCCGTCGAAGAGCAGGCCGCGCGCCGGGTGGGCCGGATCGACGAACTTCGCCGCGTCGCCGGTGCGGTAGAAGCCGTCCTCGTCGAAGGCGGCGGCGGTCTGCTCGGGGGCACGCCAGTAGCCGGGCGTGACGTTGGGGCCGCGGAAGCGGATCTCGGTCTTGGCGTACGGGTCATCGGCCGCGCCGTCGCGCACCAGCTTGACCTCGACGCCGGGCACCGGCAGGCCGATCCAGCCCGAGCGCACGTCGGTGCCGACCGCGAAGGTGCACGACGGCGCCGTCTCGGTCATGCCCAGACCGGTGATGATGCGGATGCGCTCGCCGATCTCGGCCTCGCCGTGCGCATCGAGCCGGTCCCAGACCGCCTGGCTCAGGCCGGCGCCGGCGAACATGAAGGCCTTGACGCGCGAGAACAGCGTGCGCCGCAGCAGCGGATCGTGGTCCATCGCGCTGGCGATCTCCTCGAAGCCCTTCGGGACATTGAAGTAGACCGTGGGCGCGACCTCGCGCAGGTTGCGCAGCGTCTCGGCCATGCCCTTCGGGGTGGGCTTGCCGTCGTCGATGTGCAGCGTGCCGCCGTTGTAGAGCACGATGCCGACGTTGTGGTTGCCGCCGAAGGTGTGGTTCCACGGCAGCCAGTCCACCAGCACCGGCGGCTCGTCGGCCAGGAAGGCCAGGCACTGGCGCAGCATCTGCTGGTTGGCGCAGAGCATGCGCTGGGTGTTGATCACCGCCTTGGGCAGCTTGGTCGAGCCGGAGGTGAACAGGAACTTGGCGATGGTGTCGGGGCCGACCTGCGCGTGCGCGGCCTCGCCCGTCGGGCCGGGCACGGTCGCCAGCAGGGCCGCGAACGGCGTGACCGCCCGCTCGTCGAGCGCGCCGGCGGTGAGCACCACCTCGACCTCGGGGCCGAAGACGGCCGCGATCGCCCGCCCGTAGGCCGGCGAGGCCGCGAACACCAGCCCCGGCGTGACCGTCTGCGCGATGTGGCGCAGCTTGCCGAAGTCCTGCGACACCAGCGAGTAGGCCGAGGACACCGGCAC
>JBJOPV010000363.1:0-3200 GCA_046050625.1 Pseudomonadota bacterium | reverse complement strand
CGAGCTTGGCGTACATGCGGAAGTAGTTCTGGAAGGTGATCGAGGCCAGCGTCTGGTTCTCGGCCTGGATCTTCACGCCTTCCTTGGCCTCGACCGCCTGGTGCAGGCCGTCGGACCAGCGCCGCCCGCTCATCAGGCGGCCGGTGAACTCGTCGACGATGACGACCTCGCCGTTCTGCACGACGTAATGCTGGTCGCGGTTGAACAGGTGGTGCGCGCGCAGCGAGGCGTAGAGGTGATGGACCAGCGTGATGTTGGCCGCGTCGTAGAGCGAGGCGCCCGGCGCGAACAGCCCGGCCTCGGCCAGCAGCTGCTCGGCCTTCTCGTGGCCGGCCTCGGTCAGGAAGACCTGGTGCGTCTTCTCGTCGGCGGTGAAGTCGCCCGGCTCGATCACGCCCTCGCCGGTGCGCGGATCGGCCTCGCCGATCTGCTTCTTCAGGAAGGGCACGACCGCGTTGATGCGCAGATACATGTCGGTGCGGTCGTCCGCCTGGCCCGAGATGATCAGCGGCGTGCGCGCCTCGTCGATCAGGATCGAGTCCACCTCGTCGACGATGGCGAAGTTCAGCCCCCGCTGCACGCGGTCGGCCGTCTCGTAGACCATGTTGTCGCGCAGGTAGTCGAAGCCGAACTCGTTGTTCGTGCCGTAGGTGATGTCGGCGGCGTAGGCAGCCTGCTTGGCCTCGCGCGGCATGTTGGGCAGGTTCACGCCCACCGTCAGGCCGAGGTAGTTGTAGAGCCGGCCCATGGTCTCGGCATCGCGCGAGGCCAGGTAGTCGTTGACGGTGACGACATGCACGCCCTTGCCCGACAGCGCGTTGAGGTAGACCGGCAGCGTCGCCATCAGCGTCTTGCCCTCGCCGGTGCGCATCTCGGCGACCTTGCCGTTGTGCAGCGTCATGCCGCCGATGAGCTGCACGTCGAAGTGACGCATCTTCATCAGCCGCTTGCCGCCTTCGCGCACCACCGCGAAGGCCTCGGGCAGCAGGTCGTCGAGCGAGGTGCCGGCGGCCACGCGCTGGCGGAACTCGGCGGTCTTGCCGCGCAGCTCGTCCTCGCTCAGCTTCTCGAACTGGGGCTCGAGCGCGTTGATCCGCTCGACCACACGCCGGTACTGCTTGAGCAGGCGGTCATTGCGGCTGCCGAAAATCTGGGTCAGGAGCTTGGGCAACATGAACGGAATCGTGCGCGACGTGCAGAGGACCCGCGGCGGTTCAGCCCTTGCCGCAGGATCCGGGAACAAGGTGGTTTGAGGTGCGGCCGGGTTAGAGCAGCGCGGCAGGCCAGGCCGGCACACCTGGTCAGGTGTGCCCTCGGACGGATTTCGAGTTTATCACCGGCCTTTTGCAACTCGGCCCGGGCCGGGCGACGCCTCCCCGGGCTGGGGTGACGGATCGGCGTCGAGTCGCTCGCCCAGCGCCAGGAAGCGGGCCGGATCCTGCTGCACGCCCTCGAGCAGCACCTCGAAATGCAGATGCGGCCCGGTCGAGCGGCCGGTGCTGCCCACGCGCGCCACCGTCTGGCCGCGGCGCACCAGCTCGCCCGGACGCACCAGGATCTCGCTGCTGTGCGCATAGCGGGTGACCAGGCCCTGGCCATGGTCGATCTTCAGCGCCAGGCCATAGGCGCCGTCATGCTGGGCCTCGATGACCCGGCCGCCGGCGGCCGCGCGGATCGGCGTGCCGACCGGGGCGGCGAAGTCCAGCCCGGTGTGCAGCGCGGTGCGACCGTTGAAGGGGTCGATGCGGAATCCGAAGCCCGAGCCGACGGCGACCTCGACCGGCCGGATGCTGGGCACCAGCATCTGCTCGAGCCGGCGCGACAGCAGCCGCGACTCGGCCAGCACCAGCAGGTCAGACTGGCGATCGGCGTCAAGATCGAGGTGCCGCATCAGCGCTTCGAGCTGGGCCGCACCGCCAGACGGCGCCGGCACGAAAGGCCCGCCGCCCGGCGCGCAGGCAGGCACGGTCCGGTGCAGGCCCGACGAGGCCGCACGCCCGGCCGCATCGAGCGCCCGCAGCTCCTCGGCCTTGAGACCGGCCAGGCCGGACACCCGCTCGCCGACCGCCTCGATCTTCAGCAGCTTGGCCTGCAGCTCACCGAGCTGCAGGGCCATCGCCTCGACGTTTTCGCGCAGGTAGCGCTCACGGTCGACCGCATCACGACCGATCACCGGGCCGACGATCTGGCTGACCACCGGCCAGCCTTCGCGCGCCGCCTTCAGGAAGATGACGTGATAGACCGTGCCCGACAGCAGCAGCAGCACCAGCAGCAGCGCGCCCAGCATCAGCCACAATTGCAGTGGCCGCAGGTGCACGGAGCGCGTGCGAGCCAGTCTGCCATGGGTGATCAGGATATCCATCGTCGCTTCGTTCCTCGTGCCGCGCCAGGCGCGTCAGTCTCGGTGCCGGACCCGCTGCCACTGCAGCGGGTGCTGAACCAGTGCGAGCCGCTGCAGCGGCTGCAGCAGCGACTGGCCCAGTCGGGTGCACGCATGGAAGCGGTGCGCCCGCTTCTGCCCCCCGCGCTGCTGCGCCATGTGCGCAGCGGCCCGTCCGATGACGAGGGCTGGACGATGCTGGCCGGCAATCCGGCCGTCGCCGCCAAGCTCAGGCAGCTGCAGCCCCGGCTGGAAGCGGCGCTGCAACAGAAGGGTTTCCAGCGTACCGGGATCCGGATCCGGGTTCAGTCGCCGACGAACCCGTGATCCGGCTCAGGCCTTGCCCTGATTGGCCACCGCCGCAGCAGCCTTGGCCACGGCCTCGGCGTCACCCAGGTAGTAGGACTTGATCGGCTTCAGATCGGCATCGAGCTCATAGACCAGCGGAATGCCATTGGGGATGTTCACGCCGACGATGTCGTCGTCACCGATGTTGTCCAGGTACTTGACCAGCGCGCGGATCGAGTTGCCATGCGCGGCCAGCACGATGCGCTGGCCGGATCGGATGGCCGGCGCGATCGCCTCGTTCCAGAACGGCAGCACGCGCGCCACCGTGTCCTTCAGGCACTCGGTCAGCGGCACCTGCTCGGGCTGGAGCTTCGCGTAGCGCGGATCCTGGCGCTGGCCGCGCGGATCGTCCGACGCCAGCGCCGGCGGCGGGGTGTCGTAGCTGCGGCGCCAGACCAGCACCTGCGCGTCGCCGTACTGCTTGGCCATGTCGGCCTTGTTCAGGCCCTGCAGGCCGCCGTAGTGGCGCTCG
>JBJOPV010000362.1:0-3222 GCA_046050625.1 Pseudomonadota bacterium | reverse complement strand
GGCTGGAGTCAGGGTAATCACTGATCCGTGTTGCAAGTCCTTGTCACGGCTTGGAAATTCGTCACGCCTTGACGCAGGTCAGGCCAGGTTCCTGACGGGGGTGGAAAGAGGGCTTGCAGCGAGGCATCCGGCCTGGAATCGATGCTTGCGGTGCGGCGCGAGCCGGCGTCAGCCCGATGGTGATACCCTGCAGACACCACTACAGAGAAAGGCGCCCCATGCCCATCAAGCCGAACTACTCGTTCGAGAAACGCCAGCGCGAGCTGGAGAAGAAGAAGAAGAAGGCGGAAAAGGCGCAGAAGAAGGCCAATCCTGGTTCGGGCCATTCGCGTGAGGACGATGGCGCCCATGCAGCCGCACCCCAGGAGGGCGCCTCCAGCCTCTGAGCTCAGGGGCGGGCGGGCAGTTCGACCACGAACTCCGCCCCGCCGTCGGCCTGGTTGGCGGCGAGCAGCCGTCCGCCGTGCTGCTCGACGATGCCGTAGCTGATCGACAGCCCCAGGCCGGTGCCCTTGCCGACCGGCTTGGTGGTGAAGAAGGGGTCGAACAGTCGCCCCAGATGCTCCGGCGCGATGCCGGGGCCGTTGTCGCGGAACACCAGCCGCGCCAGGCCGGCCTCCAGATGGCCGGTGATCCACAGCGTCGGAGGCTTCGCGCCTGCGCCGCTGGCCGCGTCCCAGGCGTTCTGGATCAGGTTGAGCATCACCTGCAGCAGCGGCCCCGGCGCGCCTTCGACCACTGCGTCAGGGCCGGGCTGCCAGTGCACCAGAAAGCCCGGCGCGGTACCCTTGCGCACCCAGTGGATCGCCTGCTCGACCACCTCGTTGAGCCGCACTGGGCCGCGCTCGTCGCGGTCGGCGGCCGAGAAGCGCTTCAGGCCCTGCACGATGTCGGCGGTGCGCTGCGCGCCCTCGAGCGTGCCCTCCATCAGCGAGGGCAGGTCGGCCAGCAGGTGGTCGATGCGCAGCTTTCGGCGCATCGGCGCCAGATCGGTCACCGGCCGGCCGTCATGGATCTCGCCGAGGTACTGGCGCAGCCGCTCGGTGTAGCGGGTCAGCGCATGCACGTTGCCGAGCACGAAGCTGATCGGGTTGTTCAGCTCGTGCGCGACGCCCGCCACCAGTCGGCCCAGCGAGGCCATCTTCTCCGAGTGCAGCAGCTGCTGCTGGGTGCGCTTGAGCGCCTCGTGCGCCTCGTGCAGCTGGTGGTAGGCGCGCTTGAGCTCGCCCATCGGCCGCCCGACGAAGACCAGGCCGACGCGCCGTCCGGCCGCGTCCAGCCGGGGCGTGCAGTTGAAGTCGACCGGCACCGGCTGGCCGGCGCCGTCGCGCAGCTCGACCTCGAGCACCGTGCCGCCGCGCTGCAGCGCCGGCGTGCCCAGCACATGGCGGATGCGCACCCGACTGGTCTCGTCGGCCATCAGCGCGGCGATGCCGCTGCCGCGCAGCGCGGCCTCGTCGCGGCCGGTCAGCTCGGCCAGCGCGCGGTTGGTCTCCTCGATGCGACCGCCGGCGTCGCAGGCCACCAGCACGTCGCTCATCGCGCTGAGCAGGCTGAAGATGAACTGCTGCGACTGCTCGAGCTGGGCGTTCTTTTCCTCCAGCGCGACCTCGTCGGCCACCAGCTGCGAGTAGACCTCGTCCATCTTGTGGATCACGTCGAGCCAGGCGCTGTCGTCCAGCCCGTCGGCGGGCGGCAGCATCGGGGCGAGCGGCGGGCGGTCGGGCATGGCGGGTTCGTCCTGCAGCGAAGGGGGGAATCAGTGCACGGTGCAGACCATGCAGGGGTCGAAGGAGCGCACGATGTGCTGGACCGCCACTGGCGTGGTCTCGCCCGGCTGCACCGGCGCGTCCTCCAGCGCCTGCTCGAGCGCGCCGGGCCGGCCGGCGGCGTCGCGCGGCGAGAAGTTCCAGCTCGTCGGCGCGATGATCTGCCAGTGGCGGATGCGTCCTCCCTGCAGCGCGATCCAGTGGCCGAGCGCGCCGCGCGCGGCCTCGGTCAGGCCACGGCCTTGCCCCTCGGCCGGCAGCGGCGCCGGGCGGCAGAAGGGCTCGCCGGGGCGAATCGCCTTCAGCCAGCCCTCCATCAGCGGCACCACGCGCGCCAGCTCCATCAGCCGTGCCAGCACCCGCGCCAGCACGCCGGTGCCTTCGCGCGCGACCAGCTCGCGCAGCAGCGGCTGGCCGTCGGCGAGCTGGCGCGCCAGCGCACCGGTCTCGGCGACCTCGCCGCCCAGGCGCGGCGCCTTGTTCCAGCTGTAGGCGCCGGGCTTGTCGGCGTCCGGCAGCGTCAGGCCGCGCGCCGGGTGGCGAGCCGGCTCGCCGTCGGCCGCCAGCCAGGCGCGGGTCACATCCTCGGTGATGCGCGACAGGTCCAGTGCGGCGGTGGCCGGCGCGCCGGCGCGCCAGACACCGCCGCCGATCGCCGTCGTGCCGTCGGGCTGTGGATAGGCGCCGTGGCTGATCCACAGCCCCGGCCCAGGCCCGAGCCGCGCCAGCCCCAGATCGTCGGCCAGATCGAGAAAGAAGCGCAGGTCGCCGGCCGGGCGCTCGGCGCGCCAGCGCGCCAGATCCGCCAGGCTGGAGAGCGCGGCCACCGCCTCCAGCGGTGCGCCGAACAGCGTGCGCTCCAGGAAGCCGCGGAACTCGCGCACCCGTGCCAGCAGCCGCAGTCGCTCGGCCGCGTCGATCGCGCGCGCCGAGCCGCCGGCCTCCAGGCTGCCGGTGTGCGGCCACTTGCCGCCGAGCAGCCCCATCAGCGTGAACCAGCGCGCGCGCGCCGCGGTTGCCAGCCGGTGGTGTTCGCCGCAGCCCTCGGGCGAGAGGGCGGCAAAGCGCCGGTGCGCCTCGGCGAACCAGGGCCGCGTCGCGTAGACCTCCCGGGTGAAGTCCGGCATGAAGAACAGATAGAAATGCGTCAGGTGATCGGCCAGGTTCTCGCAGGCCAGCATCAGGTCGGTCGCCAGCAGGCCGTTGGGCGGGGGCTGCACGCCGGCCAGGTCGGCCAGCGCACGCGTGGCCGCCACCGACTGCGACACCGAGCAGATGCCGCAGATGCGCGGCACGATCACCAGTGCGTCCTCGGCCTGGCGGCCAAGCAGGATCTGCTCGAAGCCGCGGTACATCGGCGCGCAGACCTCGGCCGAGCGCACCCGGCCGTCGGCGATGTCCAGACGGACCTCGAGATCGCCCTCGACGCGGTTGAAGGGGCCGACGATCAGGC
>JBJOPV010000361.1:0-3268 GCA_046050625.1 Pseudomonadota bacterium | reverse complement strand
GCAGCTTCGACATAGCGCTTCTGGGCCAGCGACTTGCGCACTTCCGCTTCGATCTCGGTTTTCACCGACTCGAAACTGCGCTTGTCCCCGCCGCGAATGTCGTCCAGCTTGAGAACGTGGAAGCCAAAATCACTTTCCACCACGCCGCTGATCTCGCCCTTCTTCAGCGCGAACGCCGTGTCCTCGAATACCTTGACCATCGCACCGCGGGCGAACCAGTCCAGATCCCCGCCTTGCTTGGCCGAGCCCGGGTCTTCGGAATTGGCACGCGCGAGGTCGGCAAAACCCGCAGGGTTCTTGCGTGCGTCGACCAGCAGCGCTTCGGCCCGGGCCTTCGCCCTGGCCTTCACCTCGGCCGTCGCACCGGCGTCGGCCTTGATCAGGATGTGGCGGGCACGGCGCTCCTGCGGCTGTTCGTAGCGGACAGCGTTCTCGGCGTAGTACTTGCGCAGATCGTCTTCGGCCACGCTGACGCTGCGCGCAATCGACGGCAGGTCGAGCACCACATACTCGAAGCTCACCGACTCGGGCGACTGCAGGCGCGCGGCGTGCTTCGGATCGTCGTAGTAAGCCTGTACCTCGGCGTCGCTGGCCTGCACCTTGGCCAGGTAGTCCTTCGCCGCGAAGGTCTGCACGCGCACGTCACGGCGCTGGTAGAACGCGTCTACCGCGCTGCGCGCCACGGCATTCGGCACCACCGCGGTGGCGCCCACACCCAGCAACACCTGGTTGAGCGACATGTCCTGGCTCAGCCGGGCGGCGAACTGCTGCGAGGTCATGCCCTGGGCGGCCAGCAGTTCCTTGCGGACGGTGCCATCGGCATTGCGCAGGTTGGCGAACTGCGGGTCGGTCTCGAACAGGCGCTTCAGGCGCTCGTCGGTCGGCACCAGGTGCAGGTCACGCGACGCGGCGAACAGCACACGCTGCCGGATCAGGTCGTCGAGCACGCGCTTGCGCACGTCCGGCGTGTCGAGCAGCTTCACGTCGACATTGGGCATCTGCGCGCGCATGCGCTCGATCTGGTTGCGGTGCGCCTGGTCCCATTCACCGCGGGTGACGGACTGGCCGTCGACCTTGGCAACCTCGTCCTTGCCTTGCGAGAACTTGTCATAGCCCTGGATGCCGAACACCACGAAGGACGGCACGATCAGCAGCAGGAGCAAGAACTGCAGGACGCGGGTATGGCGACGGAAAAAATCGAACATCTGAGCTTCCTAGGGAGCGCTGCAACCTGCAGCGCCAGACACGACAAAGGCGAACCGGGGTTCGCCTTTGAAGAGAAATGACCGCAACTCGTCGAGGAGGAACGGATGGCCCGTGTGGTGGGTGCTGAGGGGCTCGAACCCCCGACCTACGCCTTGTAAGGGCGCCGCTCTACCAACTGAGCTAAGCACCCGGGTATCGTCCGTCCGGCAAGGCCGCAACTGTATCAGCTCAGCGCGTCGAGCAACACCTTGCCCGGCCGAAACCGCGGAATGCGCGCAGCGCGAATGTGGACCGGCGCACCGGTGCGCGGATTGCGTCCCTCCCGGGCTGCGCGGCTGGACACCACGAAGGTACCGAAACCGACCAGCACCACCGGTTCACCCTTCTTGAGCGACTGCGACACACCAGAGAGCATGGCGTCCACCGCACGGGCGGCAGCCGCTTTGGAAATGTCGGCCTGCAGCGCGATGTGCTCGATCAGTTCAGTCTTGTTCACGCGGAACCTCTGATGCCCGTTGGGAAGGATGCGGATTCTAGAAGAGCCGTCTGGCGTCGAGTTTCAGCGCGCCTTGGCCCGGATCTCGGGCAGCGCCTTCTGCAGGTAGTACACCATCGACCAGATGGTCAGCACGGCTGCAACCACGATCAGCACCGTACCCCACAGCCGCGTCGGGATCACCCCGAAGAGCCGCCCGTCATAGAGCAGGAACGGGATCGCCACCATCTGCGCCGTCGTCTTGAGCTTGCCGATCATGTGGACCGCCACGCTGCGCGAAGCGCCGATCTGCGCCATCCACTCGCGCAGCGCCGAGATGGCAATCTCGCGGCCAATGATGACCAGCGCCACCATGGCGCTGACCCGGTCGAGCTGCAGCAGGATCAGCAGCGCCGCGCACACCAGGAACTTGTCCGCCACCGGATCCAGAAAGGCGCCGAACGACGAGGTCTGGTTCAGCTTGCGCGCCAGCCAGCCGTCGAGCCAGTCCGTCAGCGCCACCACGACGAAGAGCACGGTCGCCATCAGGTTGCGCGTCGGCAGGTCGACAGGCAGCTCGTAGATGCCAACGATCAATGGGATGGCAACGATGCGAGCCCAGGTGAGCAGCGTGGGAAGGGTCCAGAACATCCATGCATTGTGCATGGTGTAACGAAACGCCGGGTTTTCGGCACTGGTATGCGCCCCTCAACGCAAGGCCCGGTAAATCTCTTCGGCCAGATCGGCCGAGATGCCCTCGACCCCCGCCAGATCTTCAACCGACGCCGCAGCGACCCCGCGCACGCCACCAAACCGCTGCAGCAAACGCGCCCGCTTCTTCGGGCCCACACCTGCAATGTCTTCCAGGCGACTGCCGCCGGTGCGCACCGACGCCCGTTTCGCCCGCATCCCGGTGATGGCAAACCGGTGCGCCTCGTCGCGGATCTGCGCCACCAGCATCAGCGCGGCCGAGTCGTGGCCGAGGTAGACCTTCTCGCGCCCGTCGGCGAAGACCAGCTCCTCCAGCCCGACCTTGCGGCCCTCGCCCTTTTCCACGCCGACCAGCAGCGACAGGTTCAGCCCGAGCGTGGTGAACACCTCCCGCGCCACGCCGATCTGGCCGCGCCCGCCATCGACCAGCACGAGGTCCGGCAGCCGGCCCGTGCCCTGCTGCACGGCGTCCACCAGCTTGGCGTAGCGGCGCGTGAGCACCTGGCGCATCGCGGCGTAGTCATCGCCGCCGGTGATGCCGGTGATGTTGTAGCGGCGGTACTGGCCGGGCTGCATCTTGTGGCCCTCGAACACGACACACGACGCCTGTGTCGCCTCGCCCGCCGTGTGGCTGATGTCGAAGCACTCGATGCGCAGGCCGTCCAGCCCGGTGTCGATGCCCTCCGGCGCCAGATCGAGGGCCTCGACCAGTGCCCGCGTGCGCGCCTGCTGCGAACCTTCCTCGGACAGCAGCCGCGCCAGCGCGAGTTCGGCGCCCTTGACCGCCATGTCGAGCCAGGCGCGGCGGTTTTCCCGTGGCTGGTGCTGCGCGCTGACCTTGTGGCCCTGGGGGTCGGTGAGCATCGCGACCAGGCC
>JBJOPV010000360.1:0-3283 GCA_046050625.1 Pseudomonadota bacterium | reverse complement strand
GCTGCGAGCTCTTCGGCGCCGACATCCTGGAGACCAGCGTCGCCATGGGCGGCACCGTCACCGGCGAGCACGGCGTGGGCGTGGAGAAGCTCAACTCGATGTGCGTGCAGTTCGCGCCCGCCGAGCGCGAGGCGATGCGGGCGCTGAAGACCGCCTTCGATCCGGCCGGCCTGCTCAACCCCGGCAAGGTCATCCCGACGCTGCACCGCTGCGCCGAGTACGGCCGCCTGCATGTGCGCCGCGGCCTGCTGCCGTTTCCCGAACTGGAGCGTTTCTGATGAGCGCCGCAACTTCCTCCGCCGTCACGCATGACGATCCCGCGCTGGCGCGGCTGCGCGAGCGCATCCTGGCCGCCGGCCGCGCGGGCACGCCGCTGGCGATCTGCGGCCACGGCTCGAAGGCGGGTCTGGTGCCCGACGCGGCACGGCCGGCCGACGGCGCCGAGCCGCTCGACCTGACGATGCTGTCGGGCATCAGCGCCCACGAGCCCAGCGAACTGGTGGTGACGGTGCGTGCCGGCACGCCGCTCGACGAGCTGGAGGCCGCGCTGGCCGCCGAGGGCCAGCACCTGGCCTTCGAGCCGCCGCGCCTGCAGACGCCGGGCGCGCGCGGGCGCAGCACGGTGGGCGGCATGGTCGCCGCCGGCCTGTCGGGGCCGGCGCGCATGGCCGCCGGCTCGGTGCGCGACCATGTGCTGGGCGTGACGATGCTCGACGGTCGCGGCGAGCTGCTGAGCTTCGGCGGCCAGGTGATGAAGAACGTCGCCGGCTATGACGTCTCGCGGCTGATGGCCGGCTCCTGGGGCCGGCTGGGCGTGCTGTGCGAGGTCTCGCTCAAGGTGCTGCCCGAGCCGGTGGCGGGCCTCACGCTGCGCTTCGCGATGGGCCAGGCCGAGGCGTTGGCGGCGCTGACCGGCTGGTCGCGCCGGCCGCTGCCGCTGCAGGCCAGCGCCTGGCACGAGGGCGTGCTGATGCTGCGCCTGGCCGGCGCACAGGCGGCGGTGGACGCGGCGCGGCGCGAGCTCGGCGGCGAGCCGGTGCCGACGGCCGAGGCACAGGCCTTCTGGAACGCGCTGCGCGACCGCCGCCATGCGCTGTGGCAGTTCGCGGCCCAGGGCCTGCCGGCGGGGCAGCGGCTGTGGCGTCTGGCGGTGGCGCCGCATGCGCCGACGCTGAAGCTGCGCGGCAGCGGCCTGATCGAGTGGCACGGCGGCCAGCGCTGGTGGCTCAGCGACGAGCCGGCCGAGGCGGTGCACGCCGCCGCCCGCGAGGCCGGCGGCCATGCCGAGCTGCAGGCCGGCGGCGCGCCGGGCCAGGCGCGTGCCGCGCCGCTGCCGGCGGTGCAGGCGCAGATCGAGCGCCGCCTGCGCCAGACCTTCGACCCGCACGGCCTGTTCACCCGCGATTGAGCCCGAGCCAGTCATGCACACCGAACTGTCCCCTGAACACGCCGGCACCGCCGACGGCGAGGCCGCCCGCGCCTTGCTGCAGAAATGCGTGCACTGCGGCTTCTGCACCGCCACCTGCCCGACCTACCAGCTGCTGGGCGACGAGCTCGACGGCCCGCGCGGGCGGATCTACCAGATCAAGAACCTGCTCGAAGGCGAGGCGCCCACCCGCGAGCTGCAGACCCACCTCGACCGCTGCCTGACCTGCCGCAACTGCGAGAGCACCTGCCCGTCGGGCGTGCAGTACGGCGAGCTGGCCGAGATCGGCCGCCGGCTGGTGGATGCGCGCGTCGAGCGCCCGGCCACCGAGCGCCTGGTGCGCTGGGCGCTGAAGGAGGGCCTGCCCTCGTCGCTGTTCGCCCCGGCCCTGCAGCTCGGCCAGGCGCTGCGCCCGCTGCTGCCCGAGATGCTCCAGGCCAAGGTGCCCGAGCGCCGCGAGGCCGATCCGCGCGGCTGGCCGCAGCAGCGCCACGCGCGGCGCATGCTGATGCTGGCCGGCTGCGTGCAGCCGGCGATGTCGCCCGAGATCAACCCGGCGACGGCGCGGGTGCTCGACGCCGCCGGCATCGAGGTGGTGGTGCCCGCGGGCGCGGGCTGCTGCGGTGCGATCCGCTCGCACATGAACGACCGCGACGGCGGCCTGGCCGACATGCGCCGCAACATCGACGCCTGGTGGCCGCTGATCGAGCGCGGCGAGGTCGAGGCGATCGTCATGAACGCCTCGGGCTGCGGCGCCACCGTCAAGGAATACGGCCACCATCTGGCCGGCGACGCGGCCTACGCAGCCAAGGCGGCGAAGGTCAGCGCGATGACGTGCGACCTCAGCGAGCTGCTGCCCGCGCTGGTGCCGGTGCTCAAGCCGAAGCTGGCGGCGGCCGCGCAGGCCGGTCGGCTGGCGCTGCATCCGCCATGCACGCTGCAGCATGCGCAGAAGCTCAAGGGCGGTCTGGAGGCGGGCCTGCGCGCGCTGGGCTTCACCGTGTCGCTGCCGGCCGACAGCCACCTGTGCTGCGGCTCGGCGGGTACCTACTCGGTGCTGCAGCCGGCGCTCTCCAAGCAACTGCGCGAGCGCAAGCAAGCCAGCCTGGCGGCGCTCTCGCCCGACACCATCGTGTCGGCCAACATCGGCTGCATCACGCACCTGCAGGCCGGCTGCGCGACGCCGGTGCGGCACTGGGTGGAAGTGCTCGACGCCGCGCTGCGCGGTTGAAGCGCCCGTCAGGGCCGAGGTCAGGGCGGGGCCTGACGGCTGCCCTGCGGGTACTGGACCAGGATCTCGTCGGCCTTGACCATGCCGAGCTCGCGGCGGGCGCGCTCCTCGATGATCTCGGTGCCCTCGCGCAGGTCGCGGATCTCGGCCCGAAGCTGCTCGTTGCGCACCCGTGCCTCGGCGTTGCGGGCCTGCCGGTCGGCGACCAGCGCCGAGAGCTCGTGCACGCGCGGCATGCCGTGATCGCCGAACCAGAGGCCGGCGTGGGTCAGCCCCAGCAGGGCCACAAGGGTCACGGTCACGAGGCGCATGGGCGAGCAGTGGCAGTTCAGCGCAGGTTGTAGAACGCAGCGCGGCCCGGGTAGACGGCGATCTCGCCCAGGTCTTCCTCGATGCGCAGCAGCTGGTTGTACTTGGCGATGCGGTCCGAGCGGCTCATCGAACCGGTCTTGATCTGACCGGCGTTCAGGCCGACGGCGATGTCCGCGATCGTCGAGTCCTCGGTCTCGCCCGAGCGGTGCGAGATGACGGCGGTGTAGCCCGCGCGCTTGGCCATCTCGATGGCGGCGAAGGTTTCGCTCAGCGTGCCGATCTGGTTGATCTTGATCAGGATCGAGTTGGCGATG
>JBJOPV010000359.1:0-3296 GCA_046050625.1 Pseudomonadota bacterium | reverse complement strand
TCGTCGAACAGGCCCAGGAAGCGCGACTGCGCCATCTGGCGCAGCATCGCCGCCGGCAGCGGGTCGGGCCGGCCGTAGTCGTCGATGTAGATGTCCAGGCCGTCCATGACGTTGAAGTGCGGATCGGCGAAGAGCTTCTTCAGCGCCGCGTTCTTCACCGACGGATCGACGCCGCGGGCCACGAAGCGTGCGACCTCCGCGCCGTCGGGCAGGCGCGCGACCTCGTCGAGCGTGGGCGGGGGCAGTGCGGGCTCGGTCGGCGCCGGGGCCGGCGGGGCGACCTGCGTCCCGGCCTGCGGCGCGGGCGCCGGCAAGGCCGCGTTGGCGGGCTCGGGCGGTGCTTCGCCCTGGCGCACCTGCCCCTTGCGCTGCGACCAGCGCGAGAAGAAGCCTTCGCTGCCGTTCATGCGCACCCCGGCGTGTCGCCGCTGGGCCCGCGCCGCGCCGGATCGACGAAGGAGGCCGGCCGGCGGCGCTTCTTCGGCTCGGGTCGGTAGTTGGCGTCGGCCCAGGCCTGCAGCCAGGCGCGCACCGCCTCGGGCAGCGGCAGGTTGTCGACCCGCTCCTGCGCGTCGAGCAGCCGCCCGGCCTCGTTGTAGGACAGCGTGACGGTTTCCGGCGCGGCCCGCGAGGCCTCCTCGTCATCGATGCGCCACATCACGAACCAGACCGGCGCGCCCGAACTCAGGTTCAGGTAATAACCCTCGCCCTCGTCGCGGTGCAGGCGTACCGGCAAACCCGGGTACAGGAAACTCGCGCGCTGGCCGTCGTCGCGCAGGCAGCGGGGCTGGTTTCCCCACTGGCCCTCGTCGATCAGCACTTCGGCCAGCGAGAATCTCCATTCCTCCCAGGCGCTGGGGCGCGCCTGGCGATCGATCACCACCGCGACCCGGATCTCGGGCGGTGCGGGCGGGCTGTCAGCGGTGGGCAGGTTCATGGCGGCGGTTCGGCAAAGGCGGGCAGTCTAGCGCCGGCCACCCGGTCTGGCCGCGGATCAAGGGTTTGTATCGATTCGACGACAGCGGCTCCAGATGTTTTTGCGGTCCCCGAATGTCACTTGGCGACGAATTGCCCGCCGGGTGGCGACATTCTGCGCAAGCGGTTTGGACAGGCCAATCCCAGAGGCTGCGGCGGGCAGCGGAAAACTGACGCGACAGTTTGTCGC
Organism: Pseudomonadota bacterium; assembly: GCA_046050625.1. Lineage (GTDB taxonomy): Bacteria > Pseudomonadota > Gammaproteobacteria > Burkholderiales > Burkholderiaceae_C > Sphaerotilus. The sequence goes on along the minus strand of JBJOPV010000359.1, from coordinate 2,131 downwards.
GACACCAGCGACAAACTGTCGCGATTCCCCTGCCACGCGCTGCGTGACAACCCTTATTGCCGCGCTTGCATAGGCTGCGCCCAATACGGTTCAATCCTTCGCTCGCAGGCTCGGCCGATCCCTGATCGCGCCGACCCTGGCCGACCTGAATCCCTTTTCTCCCTTCTTCCCCTTCCATCCGACCTGTCCGGAGTTCCGTGATGAGCACTTCCGACCGCCCCGCGCCGACCCGCCGCCGTGTCTTCGCCGCTGCCGGCACCGCTGGCGCGCTGGCCGCCGTGGCGGCGGTGCTGCCGGGCACCTCCCGCCCGGTGGCTGCACCGGCCGCGCCTGCCGAGCCGGCGCCCTCGAGCGGCGGCGGCTACCAGCTGTCGGAGCATGTGCAGCGCTACTACCGCACCGCCCGCGTCTGACCGCGTCTGAGTCAGAGGATCCCGGAGACATCGACATGCTGCTGACCCGCCGTCCGACGCCGACTGCCGCCCCCGCGGCCGGCGCCGCCCCTTCTTCCCTCGTCTCCAGCCTGGCCCGCGGCCTGCAGCGCTCGATCCCGACGCTGGACCGCCGCAGCTTCCTGCGCCGCTCCGGCCTGGGTGTGGGCGCCGGCCTGGCCGCCTCGCAGCTGACGCTGGTCAAGCGCGCCGACGCCTCCGAGTCGGCCCGCACCGCGCTGACCGGCACCGGCAAGGTCGAGGTCAAGCGCACCGTCTGCGGCCACTGCTCGGTGGGCTGCGCGGTCGACGCGGTGGTCGAGAACGGCGTCTGGGTGCGCCAGGAGCCGGTGTTCGACTCGCCGATCAACATGGGCGCGCACTGCGCCAAGGGCGCGGCGCTGCGCGAGCACGGCCACGGCGAATACCGCCTCAAATACCCGATGAAGCTGGTCGACGGCAAGTACCAGCGCATCTCCTGGGACCAGGCGCTCACCGAGATCAGCGCGCGCATGCTCGAGCTGAAGAAGCAGAGCGGCCCGGACTCGCTGTTCGTCGTCGGATCCAGCAAGCACAACAACGAGCAGGCCTACCTGCTGCGCAAGTGGATCAGCTTCTGGGGCTCGAACAACACCGACCACCAGGCCCGCATCTGCCACTCGACCACCGTCGCCGGCGTCGCCAACACCTGGGGCTACGGCGCGATGACGAACTCGTACAACGACATGCAGAACGCCCGTGCGGCGATCTACATCGGGTCGAACGCGGCGGAAGCGCACCCGGTGTCGATGCTGCACATGCTCCATGCCAAGGAGCGCGGCTGCAAGATGATTGTGGTCGATCCGCGCTTCACCCGCACCGCGGCCAAGGCCGACGAGTACGTGCGCATCCGCTCGGGCTCGGACATTCCCTTCCTGTTCGGGGTGATGCACCACATCTTCAAGAACGGCTGGGAAGACAAGAAGTATCTCGAGGACCGCGTCTGGGGCATGGACAAGGTCCGCGAGGAGTGCCTGACCAAATGGACGCCGGACAAGGTGCAGGAGGCCTGCGGCGTCGACGAGGCCACCACCTACAAGGTCGCGAAGATCCTGGCCGACAACCGCCCCGGCACCATCGTCTGGTGCATGGGCCAGACGCAGCACACCATCGGCAACGCGATCGTCCGGGCGTCGTGCCTGCTGCAGCTGGCGCTGGGCAATGTCGGCAAGTCCGGCGGCGGCACCAACATCTTCCGCGGCCACGACAATGTGCAGGGCGCCACCGACGTCGGCCCGAACCCGGACTCGCTGCCGGGCTACTACGGCCTGGCCGAGGGCGCGTGGAAGCACTTCGCCAAGGTCTGGGGCGTCGACCTCGAGTGGATCAGGAAGCAGTACGCGCCGGGCATGATGACCAAGTCCGGCATGACGGTCTCGCGCTGGATCGACGGCGTGCTCGAGAAGAACGAGCTGATCGACCAGGACAGCAATCTGCGCGGCCTGGTCTTCTGGGGCCATGCGCCGAACTCGCAGACCCGCGGTCTCGAGATGAAGAAGGCGATGGACAGGCTCGACCTGCTGGTCGTGATCGACCCGTTCCCGAGCGCCACCGCGGCGATGGCGGCGATGCCGCCGATGAACAAGGATGACCTGAATCCGAACCGCGCGGTCTACCTGCTGCCGGCGTGCACGCAGTTCGAGACCTCGGGCTCGTGCACC
>JBJOPV010000358.1:0-3302 GCA_046050625.1 Pseudomonadota bacterium | reverse complement strand
AGCTGCATCTCGAAGGACAGGCTCTGGCTCTCGTGCAGGCCGTAGGAGCGCGCGCGCGCCAGCGGCTGGCCCAGCCACTCGCGCGGCAGGTTCTGCTCGTAGCGGGCGTGGCCGGTCTCGTGGACCGTGCCCATCAGGCTCTGCATCAGGTCGTCGAGGCGGTAGCGGGTGGTCAGGCGCACGTCCTCGGGCACGCCGCCGGAGAAGGGGTGCGTGCTCTCGTCGAGCCGGCCGCCCTCGAAGTCAAAGTCGAGGCGGCGCATCACCGCCAGGCTGATCGCCTTCTGCTGCGTCAGCGGGAAGGGGCCGACCGGCCGGCGCACCGGCGGTTCGGCCTGCTGGCGCTCGCGCACGGTGCGGATCAGGTCAGGCAGCCAGACACGCAGGTCGCTGAAGACCCGCTCGACCTCGGCGCCGGTCATGCCCGGCTCGAAGCGATCGAGCAGCGCGTCGTAGGGCGTCAGGCCGGTGGCCTCGGCCAGATGCATCGCCTCCTCGCGGGCGACCTGCACCACCGGGCGGAAGTTCTCGACGAAGCCGGCCCAGTCGTTGGCCGGACGCTGCGAGCGCCAGGCATGCTCGCAGCGCGCGGTGGCCAGCGCGCGGCGCTCGACCAGCGCGGAGGGCAGCGCATTGGCGGCAATCCAGTCGCGGCGCATCTCGCGCAGGTTGGCGCGCTGGTCGTCCGACAGCGGCTCGCCCTCGGCGCGCGCCAGCAGATCGCGCAGCGCCGGATCGGTGCGCTGGGCATGCATCAGCGTCTCGAGCTCGGCCATCGCGGCCGCACGGGCCTCGTTGCCCTTCGGGGGCATGTTGGCCGCCTGGTCCCAGCCGGCGATGGCGCCGAGGTGCTCAAGGCGATACAGGCGCCGAAAGCGCGCTTCGAGATCGGCATAGGCCGGCGCACCGGCGGGACGGATGGAGCTGCTCATCGATCTTTTCCCCTGCAAACGGATCTTCGGACACGGACACCCGACTGGACGGACATCATCCTGCCACTGTCACCATGGTACCTGATCGATTTTTCCATTTCCACCTGTGGCCTCACGCATCGGTCGCGGGCAGATCGATGGTGAAGACGGCACCGCCCTCGCCCTCGGGCGGGTGGGCGGCGCGCAGCTCACCGCCATAGCGCTCGAGCAGGCCACGGCTGATCCACAGGCCCAGGCCGTTGCCGTCGCGCCGGGTGGTGAAGAAGGGCTGGAACAGCGTCGCGCGCACCGCCTCGCTCAGGCCGGGACCGGCGTCGCTCACCTCCAGCAGCACCCGGTCGGCCTCGTAGCGCACCGCGATGTCCAGCGTGCGCGCCGGCCCGGCCTCGCCCTGCTCCTGCATCGCCTGGGTGGCGTTGACGATCAGGTTGATCAGCACCTGCTGCAGCTCCTGGCGGTTGATCCGGACCGGCGGGGTCGCGCCGGGCGGCGCGCGCAGCACCAGCCGCACCTGCGCCCGCTCGAGCAGATGGCGCACCAGCACCAGGCTGGCCTGCAGCACCTCGGCCGGATCGAGCGCCTCGGCATAGCCGGCGTACTCGTTCGGCCGGGCCTGCTGCAGCAGCTGCGCGACGATCAGGCGCATGCGCTCGACCTGCGCGTCGATCAGCCGGATCTCGTCGCGGGCGGGCGCGGCGGCCTCGCCCAGCGTCATCTGCAGCAGGTCGAGATTGCCCTGGATCACCGCGATCGGGTTGTTGATCTCGTGCGCGATGCTGGCCGCGAGCTGGCCGATCGTGGCCAGGCGCTCGCTGCGCACCAGCTGCTGCTGCGCGGCCTGCAGCGCCGCGGTGCGCTCGGCCACCTTGGCGTCGAGCTCCTCGCCCCAGCGCTGCAGCGCGCGGGTCTTGTCGTCGACCGTGTCGAGCAGATGGTCCAGCGTGGCGCCGAGCCGCTCGATCTCGCCGTCGGCCTGCAGCGGCCCGACCCGCGCCGCCTGGCCGGACTCGACCTGCTGCATCGTCTCGGTCATGCGCTCGAGCGGCCGGAAGATGCGCGCGGCCGAGCGCAGCGACCACCAGGCCGCCAGCAGCATCACCACGAAGAACAGCAGCCCGATGCCGGCCAGCACCGCGTACTTGACCACCACGAAGGGCCGCTCGAGAAAGCCCACGTACAGCATGCCGACGCGCCGGCCGCTGGCGTCCGTCAACGGCCGGTAGCCCGAGACATACCAGTCCTTGACGACGAAGGCGCGCCCCAGCCAGGTCTCGCCGCGCCCGAGCACCGCCTCGCGCACCGCCGCCGACACCCGGGTGCCGACGGCGCGCTCGGCCTGCGGATCACCGAACAGCCGCACATTGGTGCTGATGCGCACATCGTCGAGAAAGAGCGTCGCGGTGCCCTGGCTGCCGAAGGCCAGCGCACCGTCCGGGTAGACGATCTGGTTGATGTGGTCGATGACGCCCAGATTGCGGTTGAGCAGCACGCCGCCCTGCAGCCAGCCGATCGTGGCGCCGGCGGCGTTCTCGATGCGCGCCTGCGCGATCAGCACCAGGCCACGCGATTCGGTGACGCGCTCGCTCGGAGCGGCGCCGTCGGAGTCGACCAGACCGATGTGCGCCCGCTCGGCCAGACCCGGTGCCAGCGCCTCGAGCTGCGCCGCCTCCATCACGGCGACCTCCGCCTCGGCGGCCGCGGCGCCTGAGGCGGCACCGGCCGCGACCTCGCTCGCCTGCGGCGGCAGCATGCGCAGGAAGTCGAGCCGGTGCCGGACCTGCTCGCGGGCCAGCAGCGCGGCCAGCGCCGCCTCGCGCTCGGCCGGCGGCGTCAGCGCCAGCGTGCGCACCAGCGGATGCGAGCCGGCCACCGCCTGCGTGCCGCTGCCGACCTCCGCCTGCACCCGGTCGAAATAGCCCTGCGCGACCGCCAGGTCGGAGCGCACCCGGCCCGAGAGCAGCAGGTCGATGGCCTGGTTGCCCCACAGCAGCAGGATCAGCCCGAGCAGCGGCAGCACGCCCAGCAGCGGCACCAGCGTCAGCGCCAGCAGCCGGGTGCGGATCGAGCCGGCGCCGGCCGCGCGCACGGCCGTCACGGCGCCTCGGCGGCCCATTCGGCGACGCGCCGCTCCAGCGTGCGCCGCGAGATGCCCAGCAGCTGCGCCGCCCGGCCCTTGTCGCCCTGCACCGAGGCCAGCACGCCCAGGATGTGGCGCCGCTCCAGCGTCTGCAGATCGGTCGGCCCGCCGGCGGCACCCGGCGCACCCGGCACATTCGCCTCGGCCGTCTCCGGGCCCGCCGCGGCCGGGGCCGGATAGAGCGCGGTCACGTTGATGCGCCCGAGGATCAGCGAGCGCTCGACGAAGTTGCG
>JBJOPV010000357.1:0-3316 GCA_046050625.1 Pseudomonadota bacterium | reverse complement strand
TCGCGCGACCTGCGCATCGGCCAGACCGTCTACGCCATCGGCAACCCCTTCGGCCTGCAGCGCACGCTGACCAAGGGCCTGGTGAGCGCGCTCGACCGCGAGCTGCCGACCGCCAACTTCCGCGAGGTCGCCGGCGTCATCCAGACCGATGCGGCGATCAATCCCGGCAACTCGGGCGGGCCGCTGCTCGACAGCGCCGGGCGGCTGATCGGCGTCAATACCGCGATCCGCTCGGCCAGCGGCAGCTCGTCGGGCATCGGCTTCGCGATTCCGGTCGATCTGGTCAACCGGGTGGTGCCTTCGCTGATCAACCGTGGCCAGGCGCCGCTGCCGGGCATCGGCGTCACGCCGATCTCGCCCGACCAGGTGGCGCGCGCGGGCCTCTCGGGCGTGGTGCTGGGCGCGGTCGGCCGTGGCACGCCGGCGGCCTCGGCCGGCCTGCAGCCCTACAACCCGCAGACCGGTGATCTGGGCGACGTGATCGTCGGTGTCAACGGTCGCCCGGTGCAGACGCTGTCGACCTTCGTCGGCGAGCTGGAGCGCGCTGGCATCGGCGCGGCCGTCGAGCTGACGGTGCGCCGCGGCGAGAAGGAGCGCCGGGTGCGGGTGAAGGTGATCGATCTGCGGGGGTGACGGTGCAAGATGCCGTCATCCCCGCGCAGCGCGGGAACCATGATCCTCCGCCTCGAAGGCGGTCTCCAGCAGGCGCACCAGCGCGCGGGTGGCGGGGCCGGGCGGGGGGTGGTGGCTCCAGACCACATCCACCCACAGCCGCAGCAGGTTGGTGAACTGGCGCGACGGGATCTCCACCAGCGTGCCGGCGGCCAGCGGCGCGCGCACGAAGCCACGTGGCAGCCAGGCCCAGCCCAGGCCGGCGAGCACCATCTGCAGCGCCGCCTGCGGCGTGTCGGTGCGCCAGATCTGGCGCGACAGCGCGATGCGCTGGTCGACCTCGGCGCTGTGCCGACCGGCGACCAGGATCTGGCGGTGCTGCAGCAGGTCGGTGTCGTTCACCAGGCCGTGCCGCAGCATCGGGTGCTGCGGCACGGTCACCGCCACCAGTGTTTCCTGGCCCAGCTCCTGGAACGCCTCGCCCGCGTCAGCGCCCAGACGCTCGAACACCAGCGCGAGCTGCGCGCGGCCGGCGCGCACCATCGCCAGCGCATCGGCCTGCGGCGCGGCCAGCACCTCGACGGGCAGCAGCGGGTGCATGCGGGCCAGCGCGGCCAGCGCATGGGTCCAGGGCGTGGCCGCCAGCAGCTCGGGCACCACCGCCAGCGTCAGCGCCGGCTCCAGCCCGTCGCCGAGTGCGCGGGCATGGCTGTCGAGCTGGCGCAGCTGCTCGAGCAGCCCGCGCGCCTGCGGCAGCAGCGCCTGGGCCTGTGCGGTCGGCACCGGCTCGCGGCGCCCGCGCTCGAACAGCGGCAGGCCCAGCTCGGCCTCGAGGTGGCCGATGCTCATGCTGACGGCCGAGGGCACCCGCCCGAGTCGGCGCGCGGCCGCCGAGAACGAGCCGTGGTCCATGACGGCGACGAACACGATCAGTCGATCGGTGTCGAACAGCGGGGAAACGGCCAGGTCTGCGGTGGACATGTCAGGAATTCTGACAGTAGCCAACTTTTTCTTTCAGCACGGATCACGGAAAGTGCGGTCGCTGCACGCAGCTTCGCGTGCTTTCAAGCGAGGACTCGAATTCATGCCCTGGATCCATCTGCTGCTGGCGGCCCTGTGCGAGGTGGGCTGGGCGGTCGGCATCAAGTTCACCCATGGCTTCACCCGGCTGTGGCCCAGCGTGCTGACGCTGGCCGCGATGGGCCTGAGCGTGTTCTTCCTGGGCCAGGCCATGAAGACGCTGCCGATGGGCACGGCCTATGCGGTCTGGACCGGCCTGGGGGCCTGCGGCACCGCGGCGCTGGGCATGCTGTTCATGGGCGAGCCGGTGAGCGCGCTGCGCATCGCCAGCCTGGTGCTGATCCTGGCCGGCGTGGCGGGGCTGAAGCTGGCAGCGGGCTGACGTGGCGCGCCGCCCGCCTCAGCCCAGCGCGTCGAGCAGTTCCGTCTCGAACTCGATCTGGCTGCGGTTGTGCTGCAGCACCGCGCCGTCGACCAGGAAGGTGTCCTCGACCCGCTCGCCCAGCGTGCTGATCTTGGCCAGCTGCAGGTTGATCTGGTGGCGCGCCAGCACCCGGGCGATGCTGTAGAGCAGGCCGGAGCGGTCGCTGGCCGACACCGACAGCACCCAGCGCTGGGCGCGCTCGTCCGGACGCAGCTGCACCCGCGGCGAGATCGGGAAGGACTTGACCCGGCGCGACAGCCGGCCGCGGCTGGGCTCGGGCAGCAGGCCTTCCTCGGTCAGTGCGGCCATCAGCTGGTGCTCGACCAGCGCGATCAGGTCGCGGTAGGCCTGGTCGAAGAAGGGTGTGATGACCTGGAAGGTGTCGAACGCGTAGCCGGCGCGGGTGGTGTGCACCCGGGCGTCCAGGATGCTGAACTGCGCCGCGTCGAAGTAGCCGCAGATGCGCGCGAACAGGTCCTGACGGTCGGGCGCGTAGACCAGCACCTGCAGGCCCTCGCCCACCGGCGAGAGCCGTGCGCTCACCAGCGGCTGCGGCGTGTCGGCGCGGCGGTTCAGCGCCCGCGCGTGCCAGGCGATCTCGTTGCTGTCGTGGCGCGCGAAGTAGTTCAGGTCGAGCGTCTTCCACAGCGCCTCCTCGGCGCCGGGCAGCATCGAGTGCAGGGCCAGCATCTGGCGCGCCTCCTGCTTGCGCAGCTCGATCTCGGCGTCCATCTGCGGCTTGGCCCCGCCCAATGCGCGCAGCGTGGCGCGGAACAGGTCCTCGAGCAGCTTGCCCTTCCAGGCGTTCCAGACCTTCGGGCTGGTGCCACGGATGTCGGCCACCGTCAGCAGATAGAGCGCCGTGAGACGACGCGGATCCTTGACATGACTGGCGAAGGCGTCGATCACGTCCGGATCCGACAGGTCCTCCTTCTGCGCCACCCGCGACATCGTCAGGTGCTCCCTGACCAGGAACTCGATCAGCCGCGCGTCGTCCCGGTCGATGCCGTGATCGCGGCAAAAGCGCCGCACCTCGACGGCCCCGAGGTCGGAGTGGTCACCGCCGCGGCCCTTGGCCACGTCATGGAACAGCGCCGCGACATACAGCAGCCACGGCTTGTCCCAGTGCGCCGCCAGCTGCGAGCAGAACGGGTACTCGTGGGTGTGCTCGGCGATGAAGAAGCGGCGCACGTTGCGCAGCACCATCATGATGTGCTGGTCCACGGTGTAGACGTGGAACAGGTCGTGCTGCATCTGCCC
>JBJOPV010000356.1:0-3335 GCA_046050625.1 Pseudomonadota bacterium | reverse complement strand
TCGGCGTCGGCGAGGGCCAGCCCTTCGACAAGGCGCTGGCCGACCGCGCCGAGCAGGAGCTCAAGCGCCAGTACCTGACCCGCAGCCTCTACGGCGCCGAGGTGGTCACCACCATCACCCCGGTCGATCGCAACCGGGTCAACGTGACCTTCGCGGTGTCCGAGGGCGGCGTGGCGCGCATCCGCGAGATCCGCATCACCGGCAACGAGGCCTTCTCCGAGGGCACGCTGCTCGGTCAGCTCGACCTGACCACCGGCGGCATGATGACCTGGTACACCAAGAGCGACCGCTACTCGCGCACCAAGCTCAATGCCGACCTGGAGACCCTGCGCGCCTGGTACCTGAACCGCGGCTACCTCGAGTTCAACGTCGACTCGACCCAGGTCGCGATCTCGCCGGACAAGCAGGACATCTCGATCACCATCAACATCCGCGAGGGCCGGCGCTACATCGTCACCGGCGTGAAGCTCTCGGGCGACTACCTGGGCAAGGACGAGGAGTTCCGCTCGCTGGTGTCGATCCGCCCGGGCGAGCCCTACAAGGCCGAGGAGATCGCCGCCACGCAGAAGGCCTTCTCGGACCGCTTCGGCCTGTTCGGCCATGCCTTCGCGCGGGTCGAGCTGGTGCCGCGCATCGATCGCGACACCGGCCGGGTCGAGGTCCAGCTCAATGCCGATCCGGGCCGGCGCGTCTATGTCCGGCGCATCAACGTCTCGGGCAACACCAAGACCCGCGACGAGGTCATCCGGCGCGAGTTCCGCCAGTTCGAGTCGGCCTGGTATGACGGCCAGCGCATCAAGCTCTCGCGCGACCGGGTCGACCGCCTGGGCTACTTCAGCGAGGTCGACATCGAGACGCAGGAGGTGCCCGGCACCGCCGATCAGGTCGACCTGACGATCAACGTCAAGGAAAAGCCCACCGGCAGCCTGATGGTCGGCGCGAACTTCTCCAGCGCCGACAAGCTCTCGCTGAGCGGCTCGATCAAGCAGGACAATGTCTTCGGCTCGGGCAACTACCTGGGCGTGGAGCTCAACACCAGCAAGTCCTCGCGCACCCTGGTGCTGTCCAGCGTCGACCCCTACTTCACCCGCGACGGCATCTCGCGCTCGCTCGACGTCTACTACCGCACCAACAAGCCGGTCAACAGCCAGGGTGAGTCCTACGAGCTGGTGACGCCCGGCGCCTCGGTGCGCTTCGGTGTGCCGTTCTCCGACTACGACACGGTGTTCTTCGGCATCGGCGCGGAGCGCACCACGATGCGCTCGGCCACCGCGCTGCCGGAGGCCTTCTACCGCTACCGTGCCACCTACGGCCGCTCCAGCACCTCCTACCCGCTCACGCTGGGCTGGCAGCGCGACGGCCGCGACAGCGCGCTGGTGCCCAACGAGGGCCGCTACCAGCGGGTCAACATCGAGTGGGCCGCCTTCGGCGACACCCGCTACCTGCGCAACAACTACCAGATCCAGCAGTACTTCCCGCTGAGCAAGAAGCTCACGCTGGGCCTGAACGCCGAGGTCGGCTACGCCAAGGGCCTGGGCGGGCGTGACTATCCGGTGTTCAAGAGCTTCTACGGCGGCGGCCTGGGCACGGTGCGCGCCTTCGACCAGAACTCGCTCGGTCCGGTCGACGTGACCGGCGCCTACCTGGGCGGCACGCAGCGCGTCAACCTCAACAGCGAGCTGTATTTCCCCTTCCCCGGCGTCGGCAACGACCGCACGCTGCGGATCTTCGGCTACCTCGACGCCGGCAACGTCTGGGGCGAGGACGAGACGCCCACGCTGGCCTCGTTCCGCGCGTCTGCGGGTCTCGGCCTGTCGTGGATTTCGCCGGTCGGCCCGCTCAAGCTCAGCTGGGGCCAGCCGGTGCGGAAATTCCCGCAGGATAGAATCCAGCGCTTCCAGTTCCAGATCGGTACCGCATTCTGATGATGAATTCACACTTCCGCCCGATGATCGCCCGCCTGTCCGCCGCCGCAGCCGCTGCGGCTGCCGCGACGGCCCTGCTTGCGGCGCCGGCCGGTGCGGTGGCCCAGGAGCTCAAGATCGGCTATGTCAACAGCGACCGCATGCTGCGCGACGCTGCGCCGGCCAAGGCCGCGCAGGCCAAGCTGGAGACCGAGTTCGGTCGACGCGAGAAGGAGCTCAACGACGCCGCCGCGCGTCTGAAGGCCGCCGCCGACAAGTTCGAGAAAGACCAGGTCACGCTGGCCGAGGCCGAGCGTGCACGCCGCCAGCGCGATCTGGTCGAGCAGGAGCGTGACCTGCAGCGCAAGCGCCGCGAGTTCCAGGAAGACCTGAACCAGCGCAAGAACGAGGAGCTCGCCTCGGTGGTCGACCGCGCCAACAAGGTCATCAAGCAGATCTTCGACAGCGAGAAGTACGACCTGATCCTGCAGGATCCAGTGGTCTTCGCCGGTCCGCGCGTGGACATCACCGACAAGGTGATCAAGGCCCTGAACGCCGCGCCGGCCAAGTGACCTCCGACTTCTCCGTGCGCCTGCACGAGCTGCAGGCCGGGCTCGGGGGAGAACTCGTCGCCGACGCCTCGGTGCCCGCGCCGGGCGAGCGGCTGATCCGCCGCATCGGCCCGTTGCAGGGCGCTGACGCCGGCACGATCAGCTTTCTCGCCAATCCGCGCTATCGTGCTCAGCTGGCCGAGACCGACGCTGGCTGCGTCATCGTCTCCGAGGCGGCGCGCGATGCGCTGCGCCCGGGCGGCGTCGCGCTGGTCGTGTCCGATCCTTATCTGCATTTTGCGCGGCTCACCCAGTGGTGGGCGGCGCGTACCCGTCCGGTCGCGCCGGCCGGCATTCACCCGAGCGCAGTCGTCGCGTCGGATGTGGTGCTGGGCGAGGGCGTGTCGGTGGGTGCGCAGGCCGTGATCGAGTCCGGTGCCGTCCTCGGCGATGGGGCGGTGATCGGGCCGCTGGGCTTCGTCGGCGCTGGCGTGGTGGTGGGCGAGCGCACCCGGCTGGCGCCGCGGGTCACGCTGATGCCCGGCACCCGCGTCGGCGCGCGCTGCCTGCTGCACAGCGGGGTGGTGCTGGGCGCCGACGGCTTCGGCTTCGCGCCGCACCAGGGGCGCTGGGAGAAGATCGAGCAGCTCGGCGGCGTCGTCATCGGCGACGATGTCGAGATCGGCGCCAACACCTGCATCGACCGCGGCGCGCTCGACGACACCGTCATCGGCGTGGGCGTCAAGCTCGACAACCTGATCCAGATCGGCCACAACGTGCGCATCGGCGAGCACACCGCGATGGCGGGCTGCACCGGTGTGGCCGGCAGCACCCGCATCGGGCGCGGCTGCGCGATCGGCGGCGGCGCCAACATCCTGGG
>JBJOPV010000355.1:0-3374 GCA_046050625.1 Pseudomonadota bacterium | reverse complement strand
AGCCAAGAGCGCGCGCAGCAGCGCCAGCTCGCGCGCGGTCAGGTCCATCGGCCGGTCGTCATGGCAGACCGCGCCGCTCTCGGCGTCGGTGCGCAGGCCGCAGAAGGCCGGTGACTGCGCGCTGGCGGCCGGCAGGGTCGGCGCCGCTCGGCGGGCCAGCGCACGGATGCGCGCCTCCAGCTCGTCGAGATCGAAGGGCTTGGCCAGATAGTCGTCGGCGCCGGTGTTCAGGCCGAGGATGCGGTCGCCCACCGTGCCGCGTGCGGTCAGGATCATCACCGGCGTGCGCAGCCCGGCAGCACGGGCGCGCGAGAGCACCTCCAGCCCGTCCAGGCCAGGCAGGCTCAGGTCGAGCAGCACCACGTCGGGGACCGAGGCCTCCCAGCGGTCGAGTGCGCGCGCCCCGTCCTCGCAGCTGACGACCTGCATGCCGCGGCGCTCGAAGGCGCGGCGCAGGGTCGTCTGGATCGTCGGGTTGTCTTCCACCAGCAGCAGTTTCATGGGCGCGAAGCCTAGCGCCATCGGCGCGGGCGCGCAGCTGCTGCGGTGCTTGGCGTTTCCCCTAGGGTCATGGACAGCCGATTGACAGCCACCGACAGGAGCATCGGAGCCGTCCTTCCTCCCACCGAAAACCCTCCTGGAGACTGGTCCCATGCGTCGAGACACCTTCCTGAAGTCGCTGGCCGCGATGGCTGCCGCCGGTGCGCTGCCGCTGCCCGCGCTGGCCAATGCCAACCTGAAGATGATGATCCCCGCCAACCCGGGCGGCGGCTGGGACACCACCGGCCGGGCGCTGGGCAAGGCGCTGCAGGACGCCGGCGCGGCCGCCTCGGTGCAGTTCGACAACAAGGGCGGCGCAGCGGGTGCCATCGGTCTGGCGCAGTTCGTCAACGCCAGCAAGGGCGACCCGAACGCGCTGATGGTCATGGGGGCGGTCATGATCGGCGGCATCATCACCGGCAAGCCGCCGGTCTCGCTGACCCAGGCCACCCCGGTCGCGCGCCTGACCAGCGAATACAACGTCTTCGTCGTGCCGGCGGACTCGCCCTTCAAGTCGATGAAGGACGTGGTCGAGGCCATGAAGAAGGACATGGGCAGCGTCAAGTGGGGCGGTGGCTCGCGCGGATCGACCGAGCACATCGCCGCGGCGATGCTGGCGCGCGTCGTCGGCGCCGATGCGGCCAAGATCAACTATGTTCCCTTCCGGGGCGGCGGCGAGGCGACGGCGGCCATCCTGGGCGGCAACGTCTCGGTCGGCGGCAGCGGCTACAGCGAGTTCCAGCAGTACATCGAGTCCGGCAAGATGCGCGCCATCGGCGTGACCTCGGCCGCCCGACTGAAGAACGCGCCCAGCGTCCCGACGCTGAAGGAGCAGGGCTTCGATGTCGAGATCGGCAACTGGCGCGGCGTGTACGCCGCCCCCGGCATCACGCCCGACCAGCGCAAGGCGCTGACCGCGATGATGCAGAAGGCGGTCAAGTCCAAGGCCTGGACCGAGGCGATGGAGCGCAACGGCTGGACCGACGCCTGGCTGGCCGGCCCCGCCTTCGACGAGTTCGTCGAGCGCGAGTTCGCCTCGCTGCGCGCCACGATGGTCAAGGCAGGGATGGTCTGATGAGCGCGACGTCCTCCGGGCCGGTGTCCGCGCCCGCGGCCGGCGCCGTGCCGGCCTTCTCTCCGCTGCCTCAGGGCCTCGTCGGCCTGGGCACGCTCGCCGTGGCCGCGTGGCTGGCCTGGGGGGCGGCGTCGATTCCTGCCGATGCCGGCTATGCCGGTGTCGGGCCGAACTTCCTGCCCTGGGTGGTGAGCACGCTGCTCGGGCTGTGTGGCGTGTTCATGCTGCGCGAGGTGCTGACCGGGGGCTTGCGCGACCTCGACGAGGTCGAAGGCGCCGCGCAGGGCGACTGGGGCAGCTTCGTCTGGGTCGCCGCCGGCATCCTGCTCAACGCTTCGCTGATCACCACGATCGGCTTCATTCTGAGCTGCGCGCTGTGCTACTGGCTGGCGGTGCAGGGTTTTCGGCGTTCGCAGGGCAGCACCAGCGGGGGCGTGCGCGCCTGGATCACCGACGCGCTGGTCGGGCTGGCGATCTCCGCGCCGGTCTTCTGGATGTTCACCAAGGGCCTGGCGATCAGCCTTCCCGGCCTGACCCAGACGGGATGGATCTGACATGGGCAACCTCGATCTCTGGCAGCAGCTGCTGAACGGTTTCATGACGGCCGGCACGCCGGTCAACCTGCTGTGGGCCCTGGTGGGCTGCACGCTGGGCACGGCGGTGGGCGTGCTGCCCGGCATCGGCCCGGCCACCGCGGTGGCGATGCTGCTGCCGATCACGCTGAAGGTGGATCCGACCGCCTCGATGATCTTCTTCGGTGGCATCTACTACGGTGCGATGTACGGGGGCTCGACCACCTCGATCCTGCTCAACACGCCCGGCGAGGCCGGCTCGATGGTGACCGCGCTCGAGGGCAACAAGATGGCCAAGAGCGGCCGCGCGGGCGCCGCGCTGGCCACTGCGGCGATCGGCTCCTTCGTCGCCGGCACCATCGCCACCGTGCTGGTGACGATGTTCGCGCCGATCGTCGCGGTCTACGCGGTCAAGCTCGGTCCGCCCGAGTACTTCATGCTGATGCTGCTTGCCTTCTGCACCGTCAGCGCGGTGCTCGGTCAGAGCACGCTGCGCGGCCTGACCGCGCTGGGCATCGGCCTGGCCATGGGCCTGGTGGGCATCGACCAGATCTCGGCCCAGGCGCGCTACACCGGCGGCGTGCCCGAACTGATGGATGGCCTGGAGGTGGTGCTGGTCGCGGTGGGCCTGTTCGCGGTGGCCGAGACGCTCTACGCGGTGCTCTACCAGGGCCGCGAGGTCGAGACGCAGAACGCGATGAGCAGGGTCCACATGACGCGCGACGAATGGCGCCGTTCCTGGCCGGCCTGGCTGCGCGCGACCTTCATCGGCTTCCCGTTCGGCACGATTCCCGCGGGCGGCAGCGAGATCCCGACCTTCCTGAGCTATGCCACCGAGAAAAAGCTTTCCAAGCACAAGCATGAGTTCGGCACCACCGGTGCCATCGAGGGCGTGGCCGGCCCTGAGGCGGCCAACAACGCCGCGATCACCGCAACGCTGATTCCGCTGCTGACGCTGGGCATCCCGACCTCCAACACCACCGCGATCCTGCTGGGCGCGTTCCAGAACTACGGCATCAATCCGGGGCCGCAGCTCTTCGACACCAATGCCGCGCTGGTGTGGGCGCTGATCGCGTCGCTGTACATCGGCAACGTGATGCTGCTGATCCTGAACCTGCCGATGGTCGGGCTGTGGGTGCGGCTGCTGCGCATTCCGAAGCCGCCGCTCTACGCCGGCATCCTGATCT
>JBJOPV010000354.1:0-3420 GCA_046050625.1 Pseudomonadota bacterium | reverse complement strand
GCGAGAACGGCGAGCTGGGCATCCTGCCCCGCCACACGCCGCTGATCACCCGCATCAAGCCGGGCGCGGTGCGCATCGAGCGCGCCGACAACGGCCAGGAAGAGTTCGTGTTCGTGGCCGGCGGCATTCTCGAGGTGCAGCCCGACCGCGTGACCGTGCTGGCCGACACCGCCATCCGCGGTCATGACCTCGATGAGGCCAAGGCCCTGGAGGCCAAGCGCGTGGCCGAGGAAGCGATGAAGAACGCCAAGAGCGACATCGATCTGGCCCGTGCCCAGAGCGAGTTCGCGCTGATGGCCGCCCAGATCGCCGCGATCCAGAAGCTGCGTCGCAAGTGACGTGACGGCGTGCATGCCTGTGGCTTGGCCACAGGCGCACACCGACGACAACGCCCGCGCAGGCCCAGGCCTCGCGGGCGTTGTCATTGGTGCGCGGGTGCGCTCTGGAGCCGTTTCAGCCCAGCTCGACCTGGTCTGGCAGCTCGTTGTCGTGTGTGCGCGCCGAGCGGGTGTCGGCCGGGAAATGCTGGCGCAGCCAGCCGTCGAGCGTGGCCACCGCGGCCAGCAGCGCCTGCTCGTGTCGGCCCTCGTGCAGGGGGCCGCGCATCGCCTCGACCAGCGCCTGCCAGTCGGCCGGGGCGATCCGGCGGTGCAATGCCCGGTCGGCCACCACCTCGATCGCCCGATCTGCCAGCAGCAGATGGATCAGCACGCCGTTGTTGCGCTCGGTGTCCCAGACGCGCAGCTTGGCGAACACCGCCAGGGCACGCTCGCGCGGGCTGGCCCGCCCGCGCAGATAGCGCCAGGGCAGGGCGGCTTCGACGCACAGGCGGATCTGGCCGTCATGGCCCTGTTCGCTGGCAGTGATGGCCTGCTGCAGCCGCTGCAGCGCGGCCGCATCGAGCGCGCGATGCACCGCGTGCCGGCCGGTGGCGAGATGGCGCAGCATGCGCAGCGTCGTGTCGATCATGAAGTGTTCCTGTCCCGCGGCTCACCAGCCGCCCGAGGAGCCGCCCCCGCCGAAGCCGCCGCCGCCGCCCGACGAGAAACCGCCGCCCGAGGACGATCCGCCGCGGCCCCAGCTCCCGCCGCCGCTGCGGCCCCCACCGAAGTCGCCGTCAAAGCCGCCGCCGAGGCCTCCGCCGCTGCGTGCATCCGTCACTCGGGCGATCGCCGAGCTGATCGCCATCAGCACCGCCACCCCGAAGCCCAGCACGCCCAGCGCCACGATCGGAGTCACCGTGCCGCCGCCCAGCGAGGCGCCAAGCAGCGCGCAGGCCCCGCCGCTGAGCAGCGGCCCGAGCAGCCGGCCGGCGAGACTGACCAGCACCCGCGCGACGATCGGCACCACCAGGACGCTGATGAACAGCCAGGGGACCTCCTCGCCGCCGTCCACTGCGGTGCCGTGCGAGCCGCTCTCGCCGTGGGTGTCGGGTGCGGGCAGCTTCTCGCCGCGGATCAGGCCGTCGATCTGGCTGACGGCGTCCGTGATGCCGCCAGCGTAGTCGCCCTGGCGGAAGGCGGGCGCCATGCGCTCGCGGATGATGCGCCCGGCCACCACGTCGGGCACCGCGCCTTCCAGCGTGCGTGCCACCTCGATGCGCATGCGCCGGTCCTGCACCGCCACGACGATCAGCAGACCGTCGCCGATCTGGCGCCGGCCGATCTTCCACTGGTCGGCCACCCGGTGCGCATAGGCGGCGATGTCCTCCGGCTGGGTCGTGACCACCGTCAGCACCACCAGCTGCGCGCCGGTCTCGCGCTCGATGCGCGCGAGCTGCTCGATCAGTGCGCCCCGGCCACTGCCGAGCACGCCGGCCTGGTCGATCACCCGGTCCGACAGCGCCGGCACCGGCTGCAGCCCCTGGGCCTGCGCGCCCAGGGTCAGGGCCCAGGCCAGCAGCAGGCCCGCGGCCAGCCAGCGCAGGAAGCCGTGCGCGTGCCTCATGACCGGTCGGTTCAGCGCGAGGCCGCCGCCGGCTTGTCGAAGCTCACCGCGGGCGGCGCACTGATCTGTGCCTCGTTGGCCACCGTGAAGCTGGGCTTGACCTCGTAGCTGAAGACCTTCGCCGTCAGGTTGCTTGGGAAGCTGCGTGCCAGGATGTTGTACGCCTGCACCGCCTGGATGTAGCGGTTGCGCGCCACGGTGATGCGGTTCTCGGTGCCCTCGAGCTGCACGCGCAGGTCCTGGAAGCCCTGGTTGGCCTTCAGGTTCGGGTAGTTCTCGGTGACCACCAGCAGGCGGCTGAGCGCGCCGGAGAGCTCGCCCTGCGCGTCCTGGAAGCGCTTGAACGCGGCCGGGTCGTTGATCAGCGCTGGCGTGGCCTGGACCGCGGTGGCCTTGGCGCGGGCCTCGACCACCTTGGTCAGCGTCTCCTGCTCGAAGCTGGCCTCGCCCTTGACGGTGGCCACCAGGTTGGGCACCAGATCGGCGCGGCGCTGGTACTGGTTGAGCACCTCGGCCCAGCTCGACGTGACCTGCTCGTCCAGGCGCTGGAAGTCGTTGTAGCCGCAGCCCGCCAGCACGGCGACCAGCAGCAGCGCGGTGCTCTGGCGCAGTCGCGACAGAAGCCAGGAAACAGGGCTGGTGTGCATCGGGGAATCCTTCCGGGGGAGTCTCACTCTGGAACAGGGTCAGGCGGCCAGGCTCGATCCAGATCAACCCAGCGCCATCTTCGTCTGATGGCCGCCAGACTAGCGCAAACGGCTGAGGGCCTGATGATGGCTCGCGGCAGGCGCGCTCCTACAATCCCGCCACCATGCATGCACCCCTCCTGAACGACAACTTCCTGCGCGCACTGCGCCGCCAGCCCACCGATCACACGCCCGTCTGGCTGATGCGCCAGGCCGGCCGCTACCTGCCGGAATACCGCGCCACCCGCGCGCAGGCCGGCAGCTTCATGGGCCTGGCGACGAATGTCGACTACGCCACCGAGGTCACGCTGCAGCCGCTGGAGCGCTACCCGCTCGACGCGGCGATCCTGTTCTCCGACATCCTGACCGTGCCCGACGCGATGGGCCTGGGCCTGAGCTTCGCGCTGGGCGAAGGGCCGAAGTTCGCCAAGGTGGTGCGCGACGAGGCTGCGGTCGCGGACCTGGCGGTTCCGGACATGGCCAAGCTGCAATATGTGTTCGATGCGGTGAGCTCGATCCGCAAGGCCCTGAACGGCCGCGTGCCGCTGATCGGCTTCTCCGGCAGCCCGTGGACGCTGGCCTGCTACATGGTCGAGGGCGGCGGCAGCGACGACTACCGCCTGGTCAAGTCGCTGATGTACCGCCGGCCGGACCTGATGCACCGCATCCTGGCGGTCAACGCCGATTCGGTCGCCGCCTACCTGAACGCGCAGATCGAGGCCGGCGCCCAGGCGGTGATGATCTTCGACAGCTGGGGCGGCGTGCTGGCCGACGGCGCCTTCCAGGA
>JBJOPV010000353.1:0-3429 GCA_046050625.1 Pseudomonadota bacterium | reverse complement strand
GACCTGCAGCGGCAGCCCCACCACCGCCACCGCGCCCACGCCGCGCGAGGCCTCGACCACCTCGGCCAGCGCGCGCTCGCAGCCCTCGAGCAGCGCGCGCTGGTGAAACAGGTCCTCGCAGCTGTAGGCCGACAGGCCCAGCTCGGGGAAGGCGACCAGCACCGCGCCCTGGCGTGCAGCCTCGCGGTGCAGCCGGACGGTCTCGGCAGCATTGAAGGCCGGATCGGCGACACGGCACACCGGCACCGCGACCGCCACGCGCGCGAAGCCGTGGCTGTAGAGATTGAGGAACGGATCCCGGGGGTTCAAGGCAGGCGACTCCGAAGTCAGACGGGTTCACGGGGAATGCCGAACTGTAGCTGCTGCGGTTGCGGAGCCCGTGCGAACATCGGCCGCATGACGGACGCCGCCCTTTCGACGACACCTCCCCGCACGAACCCTCCGCAGCGGCCGCCACTGCGGCTGCAGATTCACGACGACCCCAGCCGCATCGACGCCGCTGCCTGGGATGCGCTGCTGGCGGCCTCGCCCGCGCCGACGCCCTTCCTGCGCCACGCCTTCCTGGCGGCGCTGCACGCCAGCGGCAGCGCCTGCGCCGCCACCGGCTGGCAGCCGGTCTTCATGACGCTGGCCGACGCGAATGAGGCCGGCGTGCTGCGCGCCGGCGTCGCGCTCTACCTGAAGAGCCATTCCTACGGCGAATACGTCTTCGACTGGGCCTGGGCCGACGCCTGGGAGCGCGCCGGCCAGCGCTACTACCCCAAGCTGCTGGGCGCGGTGCCCTTCACGCCGGTGCCGGGCTCGCGGCTGCTGGCGCGCGACGACACAGCACGCGCGGCGCTGCTGGCCGCCATCGAGGCCTTCGCGCGCGAGCAGGGCCTGTCTTCGGCCCACCTGCTCTTCCTGGACGAGGCCGACCGCGCCGCGGCCGCCGCCCAGGGCTGGCTGCTGCGCGAGGGCGTGCAGTTCCACTGGAGCAACCGCCAGCCCGAGCCCTATGCCGACTTCGCCGATTTTCTCGCCCACCTCGCGCGCGACAAGCGCAAGAAGATCGCGCAGGAACGCCGCTATGTGCGCGAGGCCGGCATCCGCTTCGACGTGCGGCGCGGCGCGGAGATCGACGCCGCCGACTGGGACTTCTTCGCCCGCTGCTACGACAACACCTACCGCGAGCACCGCTCGACGCCCTACCTGAACCGCGCCTTCTGGGCCGAGATGGCGCGCGCGATGCCCGAGCACTGGCTGATGTTCGTCGCCCGGCGCGGCGGGGAGCGGGTGGCGGCGTCGCTGATCGCGCTCGACCCCGAGCGGCGGGTGGCCTACGGGCGCTACTGGGGCTGCACCGAGCCCGTCGCCCACCTGCACTTCGCCGCCTGCTATCACGAGCCGCTGGACTGGTGCGTGCGCGAGCGCTTCCTGCGCTTCGAGGGCGGCGCGCAGGGCGAGCACAAGATGGCGCGCGGCCTGCTGCCGGTGACGACCACCTCGGCGCACTGGCTGCGCCATCCAGGGTTTGCCGATGCGGTGGCGCGCTTCCTGGCGCAGGAAAGCGCCGGGGTCGAGGCCTATGTGGGCGAGCTGCGCGAGCGCAATCCGTTCCGGCCTGGCGACCGATAATCGCCGCCCATGAGATCGTCCGCCCTGCGCCTTGCCGCCCTCGCGCCCCTGATGGCCACGCTGGCCGCCTGCACGACCCTGCCCAGCGACCGCCGCCCGGCCCCCTCGCCCTGGCCCTCGCCGACGCCAGCGCCCGCACCGGGCACGCTGCCACCGGTCTTCACACTGCCCCCGGCGCCGGCGCCCGGACCGGCACCGACGCCCACGCCGGTTCCGCTGCCGGTGCCGGTGCCCCCCCCGGCCCCCGCCCTGCCACCGCTGCCCCCCGCGCCGCCACCGCCCCCCGCCCCGGCGCCAGTCAGCGCAGCCGACGTGCGCGATGTCGCGCTGCGGGTGCTGCCGCCGAACCTGGCCGACCGCCGCCGCTGGGCCGAGGACATCGGCACCGCGTTTGCCGCGCTGTCGATTCCCGCGCAGGCGCACAAGGTCTGCGCGCTGGCCGCGGTGATCGAGCAGGAATCCACCTGGCAGCCCGATCCGCCGGTGGCCAATCTCTCGAGGATCGCCAAGGCCGAGCTGGACAAGAAGCGCGAGCGCTTCGGCATCCCGAAGGCGGTCATGGACCTGGCGCTGCAGAAGACCTCGCCGGACGGCCGCACCTACCAGCAGCGCCTGGACCGGCTGCGCACCGAGCGCGAGCTCTCCGACCTCTACGAGGACATGATCCGCGAGATCCCGCTGGGCGCGCAGATCGCCGGTGGCCAGAACCCGGTGCGCACCGGCGGCTCGACCCAGGTCAGCATCGCCTTCGCCGCCGACCACATGCGCGAGAAGCCCTATCCCTGGAAGCCGGCCGGCAGCGCACGCGAGGAGGTCTTCAAGCGCCGCGGCGGCCTGTACTT
Source organism: Pseudomonadota bacterium (assembly GCA_046050625.1). GTDB lineage: Bacteria > Pseudomonadota > Gammaproteobacteria > Burkholderiales > Burkholderiaceae_C > Sphaerotilus. The sequence continues at coordinate 970 of JBJOPV010000353.1, read as the reverse complement.
CGGCGCGGCGATGCTGCTGGACTATCCGGTGTCCTACAACCGCATGCTCTACCGCTTCGCCGACTACAACGCCGGCCTCTACAGCAGCCGCAACGCGGCGGTGCAGTCGCTGCTGGCCCAGCTCACCGGCCAGAGAATCGACCCGGACGGCGACCTGCTGCGCTACAAGGGCCGCGAGCCGCTGTCGCCGCGCAGCGACCCGAGCCAGACCTGGCGGGCGCTGCTGACGCTGCAGCCCGAGCTGGGCGTGAACGCCGCGCAGATCGAGCGCGACCTGAAGCTGGAGAAGCAGTTCGCCTTCGAGCAGTCGCCGACCTACCGGCGCCTGTACCAGCTCGCCGAGCGCCGCGGCCTGAAACCCGCGCGCGAGCAGCTGCCCGACATCGACCTCAACAGCCCGAAGATCACCCGCAAGCTCACCACCGCCTGGTTCGCCGACCGCTGCGAGACGCGCTACCGCACCTGCCTGGCCCGCGACGCCGCGGCGGCCTCGCTGCCGCCGGCCAGCGATCCGCGGCCCTGAGGCACCGGCCTCATCCCCCGGCCGCCAGCACCGGCATGTCGCCTTCCGGCGCGGGCAGGTGGATGTCGCCGTAGAGCGTCTCGACCGCGCCGCCCAGGTCGTCGCTGTCGGTGAAGACGCCGATGCTGCGGATCGGGCCGGGCTCGCGGCCGAAGACGGCCCGGTAGTCGGCCACCAGATCGCGGCGATGCCAGCGCCAGCGGCCCTGCTCGGCCGCGCCGCTGTCGACGACCAGGTAGCGGATGCTGCTGCTGCGCGGATAGGCCACCGCCGCGCCCACCGGCAGCTGGCCGTCCCAGACATACATCAGCGTCGAGTGCGGCAGGGTGTGGCCGGTGAACAGCTCGACCTGCTCGCGGAAGATCATCTCGCGCAGCGACAGGCCGGAGAGATCGCCGTCGAAGGCAACGACGATGCGCGCCGGGCAGTCGTCGCGGCTGTCGTCGT
>JBJOPV010000352.1:0-3435 GCA_046050625.1 Pseudomonadota bacterium | reverse complement strand
CATCGGCCCGCAGCAGGACATCCCGGCCCCCGACGTGGGCACCAACCCGCAGGTCATGGCCTGGATGATGGACACCTACTCGATGAACGTCGGCGCCACCGCCACCGGCGTCGTCACCGGCAAGCCGGTGCATCTGGGTGGCTCGCTCGGCCGGGTCAAGGCGACCGGCCGCGGCGTGTTCGTCACCGGCCGCGAGGCGGCACGACGCATCAACCTGAACCTGGACGGCGCCCGCGTGGCGGTGCAAGGCTTCGGCAACGTCGGCTCGGCCGCGGCCGAGATGTTCGTCAGCGCCGGCGCCAGGATCGTCGCGGTGCAGGACCACACCGGCACGATCGCCAATCCGGCCGGCATGGACATGGCCGCGCTGATGGCGGTGGTGCGCCGCGATGGCGGCGCGGGCGCCTTCGCGCAAGCCGAGCGCATCGACGACGAGGCCTTCTGGGACACCGACTGCGACATCCTGATCCCGGCCGCGCTGGAAGGCCAGATCACGCTGGCGCGCGCCAACCGCCTGAAGGCGCGCCTGGTGCTGGAGGGCGCCAACGGCCCCACCCACCCGGACGCCGACGACGCGCTGGCCGAGCGCGGCATCCTGGTCGTGCCCGACGTGATCTGCAACGCCGGCGGCGTGACGGTGTCCTACTTCGAGTGGGTGCAGGACTTCTCGTCCTTCTTCTGGACCGAGGACGAGATCAACGTGCGCCTGGACAAGATCATGGTGGATGCGCTGCGCCGCATCTGGGACACCGCCGACCGCCACCAGATCACGCTGCGCACCGCCACCTTCGCGGTGGCCTGCGAGCGCATCCTGATGGCGCGCCAGGAGCGCGGCCTCTACCCCTGAAGCAGGCCAGCGGCACGCATCCACCGAGGCGCCATGACGGCAGGCCGGCAGCGGTTATCCTCGCCCGCTTGCCCGGCATCAAGCCCGCCGGACCGCTCGCCTGCTACCGTGTGCCGGTCCGCACGTCCGTGCCGCCCCTGTCCCTTGATTCGCGTCCTGCCCCTTGCCGCCAGGAAGCCGCCACCATGTCCGAGATCACCTCCGCGATCGTCTGGAACGATCAGCTGCTCAACCACCACCCCGAGATGGATGCGACGCACCGCGAGTTCGTCGATCACCTCGCGCAGGTCCAGGCCGCGCTCGACGGCCCGCAGGACGCGCTGCTGGCGCGCTATGACGCGATGCTGGCGCACACCGTCGAGCACTTCGCGCAGGAAGACCGCTGGATGAAGGACCTGGGCTTCACCGACAGCAACTGCCACAGCGCGCAGCACGGCCAGGTGCTGGCGGTGATGCGCGAGGTGCGCCGCCAGCACGCCGAGGGCCAGAGCGACCTGATCGGCCGGCTGCTGCCCGAGCTGATGACCTGGTTCGAGAACCACGCCCAGGCCGCCGACGCGGGCCTGGCCGGCTCGATGGAGGATGTCGGCTACGACGTGCGAAGCGGCGTGATGACCAATCCGCCGCGCGGTGGCCCCCCCGCCGAGGACGGCGAGCCGGTGACCGAACACGGCGGCTGCGGCAGCTCGAGCTGCTGAGCCCACGCGCCGGGCGGGGCCTCAGGCGCCGTCGCCGTCGCCGTCGCTCTCGCCTTCGTTTTCGCCCTCGTCGTCAGGCTGCGCGTCGCGCGAGGAGCGTCCCCGGCGGCTGCGCTTCTTCTCCAGCCGCGCGGCCTGCAGCGCGACCTCGGCCTCCTCGGCCGCGGCGGTCAGCGCCAGGTGCTCCTCGGGCAGCTCCAGCGTGACGCGCCCGAGCAGGCCGGCGCGGAATTCATGCAGCACGATCTCGGCGGCCTTCTGCAGGTTGATGCGCCCGCCCGAGAGCACCGCGCCGCGCTTGCGGCCAATGGCGGCGAGCATCTCGGCGTCATTCAGCGCGGCGGTATCGGCCGCCTGCAGCTTGTAGCGCGCCTCCAGCGCGCCGGAGTAGTCGCGGCGCAGCCGGCCGATCAGCACCTCGGCGACCACCTCTTCCTCGATCGCATTGCGGCCGACCGCGCCGGTGGCGGCCAGATGGAAGCCGCTCTGCTCGACCAGGATCTTCGGCCACAGCATGCCGGGCGTGTCGTAGAGGTAGAAGTCCTTGGCCAGCGCGATGCGCTGCTCGGTCTTGGTGATGCCGGGCTCGTCGCCGGTCTTGGCGGCGCGCTTGCCGGTCAACGTGTTGATCAGCGTCGACTTGCCGACGTTCGGGATGCCGCAGATCAGCACCCGCATCGGCTTGTCCAGACCGGTGCGGTTGGGCTTGAGCTCGCGGCAGGCGGTGATCAGGCGCTGCGCCGGTGCGGTGACGCTGGCATCCAGCCCGATCGCGCGGGTGTCGGGCTGGCTGTTGTAGTGCGCCAGCCAGGCCTCGGTGCGCGCTGGATCGGCCAGATCCTGCTTGTTGAGCACCTTCAGCGCCGCGCGGCCCTGCGTCAGGCTGGCGATGAGCGGATTGGCGCTGGAGCCGGGCGCACGCGCATCGAGCAGCTCGATCACCACGTCGATGCCGTCCTTCACGCGCGCGAGGATGGCCTGACGCGTCAGGTGCATGTGACCGGGGAACCACTGGATGGCCATGTCGAGACTCCTTTTCTGGCAGGCGCGGGAGTGTGCCACCACCGCGGCAGGCCTGTGCACGCGCAGCAGCTACGATCGGCGCATGGCAATCAAGACCTATACCCTCGAAGTCCAGCGCTACAAGGCCGCCGCGAGCACGCACGGCCTGGTCAACGTCAAGTTCGACGCCCTGCTGGTTCCCCGCAACACGCCCGACGGCCAGGAGCCCTCGCACATGCTGAGCATGAGCGAGGCCGACGCGCGCACGCTGATGCTGCTGCTGAAGGCGCAGCTCTCCGAGTTCGACAAGAAGAAGGCGCGCAGCCAGCGCTGAAGCCGCCCCCCGGAGGCTGGCGCCTCAGCCCAGATCTGGCGCGATCTGCTCGCCGTAGTCGACCAGCGCGCCGAGCCGGTCCATCGCGGCCTCGTCGTCCTCACGCTCGGCCGCCAGCGTGTCGATGCGCTCCTGGAAATGCTGCAGCGTCATCGCGCCAGCCTGGCCCTCGATCAGCCGCGCGGCGCAGTGCGCCTGCCAGCGCGCCCGCTCCTCGTCGGTCAGCGTGCCGGGGAAATTGCGCGCGCGGTAGCGCCAGACCACCTCGTCCAGGCGCTCGTCGTCGAAGGCCGGAGCACGTCCGGCGCTGGCCGCCCACTGCGCCTCGCTCAGGCCGCGCAGCCGCGTGAGCCGGCGCCGGTCCTCGTTGTCGAGAAAGCCGCTGTAGAGGCTGGCGTCGGCGTCGGGCAGGCCCTCCGTCTCGGGGCGCGCGAAGACCTCGGCCCAGATGCCGCCGAGCGTGCGCACCTGCGTCGCGGCGATCTCGGCATGGCGCGCGCAGGCGTCCAGGTCCAGCCCCCAGTGCGCGGCGCGCTCAGGCGTCAGCGTCTTCA
>JBJOPV010000351.1:0-3439 GCA_046050625.1 Pseudomonadota bacterium | reverse complement strand
TCGCGCACCCACAGCGCGATGGCCGCGAGCACGCCGCCCTTGGCTGTGCCGTCGAGCTTGGTGACGATCAGGCCGGTCAGGCCGATCGCCTCGTCGAAGGCCTTGACCTGGGTGAAGGCGTTCTGGCCGGTGTTGCCGTCGACCACCAGCAGCACCTCGTGCGGCGCGCCCTCCATCGCGCGGCCCAGCGTGCGGCGGATCTTGCGCAGCTCGTCCATCAGGTGCAGCTGCGTGGCCAGGCGGCCGGCGGTGTCGGCGATGACGACATCGCAGCCGCGCGCCTTGCCCGCCGAGACCGCATCGAAGCAGACCGCCGCCGGATCGCCGCCTTCCTGGCTGACGATCTCGACGCGGTTGCGGTCGGCCCAGACCGCGAGCTGCTCGCGTGCGGCGGCGCGGAAGGTGTCGGCCGCGGCCAGCAGCACCTTGCTGTCCTGCTCGGCCAGATGGCGGGTGAGCTTGCCGATGCTGGTGGTCTTGCCCGCGCCGTTGACACCGGCGACCATCATCACGGTGGGCTGGGTCGCGCCGATCTGCAGCGCGCCTTCCAGCGGCGCGAGCAGCTCGGCCAGCACCTCGGCCAGCAGCGCCTTGACGCCGGCTGGGTCGGTGCAGCGCGTCTCCTTGACGCGCCTCTTCAGCGTCTCGAGCAGGTAGTCGGTCGCGCCCACGCCGGCGTCGGCCATCAGCAGCGCCGCCTCGAGCTCCTCGTAGAGCGCGTCGTCGATCTTCGTGCCGGTGAAGACCTGGGCGATGCTGGAGCCGGTGCGCTGCAGGCCGGCCTTGAGCTTCTGCAGCCAGGAGCCGCGCGCGGCCGGTGCGGTCTCGGTCTCCGGTGCCGCGACGACGGTCGGCAGCAGGGCAGGGGCTACCGCGGGCGGGAGCGCAGCGGCCGACGGCTCGGCAGCTGGTGCGTCCTGCGCAACCTCTGGCGCGGATTCCGGGGCTGGGGACGACGAGAAGAGCTTGCGACGGAGGAAACTGAACATGCGCGAGGAGGCCGGGTGAGCAGCCGGCAAGGAGTCGGGCGGGGCCGATGCCGATGCCGCTCGAGGCGGGCAGCAGACGGCCGCAGGATGATGGGCCGATTGTAGGCAGCCCGCCTGACTAGAATGCCGCCCGTGTCCAGAAATCATCCCGACCGCCGCGCGCCGTCTGCGCCGCGCGCCCCCCGTGCCGACAGCGGTGCGCCCGGAGAGATCCGCCTGATCGGCGGCCGCTGGAAGCGCACCCGGCTGCCGGTGCTCGCCGAGCCCGGCCTGCGCCCGACACCCGACCGGGTGCGCGAGACGCTGTTCAACTGGCTTGGCCAGGACCTGTCGGGCTGGCGGGTGCTCGATGCCTTTGCCGGCACCGGCGCGCTGGGCTTCGAGGCGGCCTCGCGCGGCGCGGTCGAGGTGGTGCTGCTGGAGCAGGCTGCACGTGCAGCCGCGCAGCTTCAGCAGGCCGCCACACGGCTCGGCGCGACGATGGTCGAGGTGCGGCGCACCGACGCGCTGGCCTGGATGGCGGGCGCGCCCGCCGGGCATTTCGATCTGGTGCTGCTCGATCCGCCCTTTGGCGCCGACCTGTTCGAGCGCTCGCTGAAGGCGGCGCTGCGGCTGCTGGGGGAGGGGGGCTGGATCTATCTGGAGGCCGATCGATCCTTCGACGAGTCTGCCTGCGCAGCCCTGGGGCTGACGCTGCACCGTCATGGCCGCGCCGGCGTGGTGCATTATCATCTTCTGAAACCGAACACCTGAAGCGCCCGCTCCGGAGCCCGTCTTGACCCCCGCGATCCAGCAACTCACCGCGATCTACCCTGGCACCTTCGACCCGATGACCCTGGGTCACCAGGACCTGATGCGTCGCGCCAGCCGGCTGTTCAGCCGGCTGATCGTGGCGGTCGCCGCCGGCCACCACAAGCGCACGATGTTCACGCTCGAGGAGCGCCTGGAGATCGCGCAGGAGCTGGCCCAGCCCTACGGCAATGTCGAGGTGGTTGCCTTCCGCGGCCTGCTGCGCAACTTCGTCGTCGACAACGGCGGCAAGGTGGTCGTGCGCGGCCTGCGCGCAGTCAGCGACTTCGAGTACGAGTTCCAGATGGCGGGCATGAACCGCCAGCTCATGCCCGAGGTCGAGACGCTGTTCCTGACGCCGAGCGATCAGTACCAGTTCGTCAGCGGCACCTTCGTGCGCGAGATCGCGATGCTGGGCGGCGACGTGTCGAAGTTCGTCGCGCCATCGGTGCTGGCGCGCCTGCAGCAGCGCGTCGCGGCCGGTCCGAGCGACTGAGTCGGCGGCAGGAGACACGGACCATGGCGCTGACCATCACCAGCGAGTGCATCAACTGCGACGTCTGCGAGCCCGAGTGCCCCAACCAGGCCATCTCGATGGGCGAGGAGTTCTACGTCATCGATTCGGCCCGCTGCACCGAGTGCGTCGGCCACTTCGGCGAGCCGCAGTGCGTGCAGGTCTGTCCGGTCGAGTGCATTCCGGTCGATCCGGACCACACCGAGACACGCGAGCAACTGCAGGCCAAGTACGAGCACCTGCAGCAGCAGGCGCTCCCGCGCATCTCGATCGGCTGATCAGGCTCCGGCGCCCGACGCCGTGCTGGTCGGTGCCTTGGGTGGACGCGGCGGCTTCGGCCGCTGCGGTCCGGCGTGCAGCAAAGCGGTGGCCTTGAGCATGTCGCCGGCCAGCAGCAGATCGAGCGCCTCCATCGAGCGGTCGATGCAGCCCTCGATCAGTTCGCGCTCCGACGCCGGCGGCTTGCGCAGCACATAGCCTGCCACCTCGGCGCGGTCGCCCGGATGCCCGATCCCGAGGCGCAGCCGCCAGAAAGCCGGCGAGCCGAGCTGAGCCTGGATGTCCTTCAGGCCGTTGTGACCGGCGGCGCTGCCGCCCTGCTTGAGCTTCATCTGGCCGGGCAGCACGTCGAGCTCGTCGTGCACGACCAGGATCTCCTCCGGCGCGATGCGGAAGAAGCGCGCCAGCGGGGCGACCGACTTGCCCGACAGGTTCATGTAGGTCTGCGGCTCGATCAGCCAGATCGGGCCGGCCGGGCGGTTCACCCGCGCGACCAGGCCGTGATAGGCCTTGTCGGCGCTCAGGTGCGCACCCAGGCGCCGCGCGACGGCGTCGATCCACCAGAAGCCCGCGTTGTGGCGGGTCGCCTCGTATTCGGGGCCCGGATTGCCCAGGCCGACCAGCAGTCGGATCATGATGTTGTTCTTCCCACGCAACTTCCCACGCAAAAAAGCCCCGCAGGGCGGGGCTTCGTGTCGGAGCAACGGCAGGTTGCCAGGCAGGAATTACTTCTTGCCCTTGCCCTTCTTGCCCTTGTCGGCGGCCGGAGCGGCAGCGACGACGATGACTTCCTCGACGATCTCCACCGGGGTGGCGATGACCGGGTTCTTGCGGCCGTGCGTGCGGACCTTGATGCTCGGGTCGAGCA
>JBJOPV010000350.1:0-3485 GCA_046050625.1 Pseudomonadota bacterium | reverse complement strand
CGTCCAGCGTGGCGCGCCAGTCCTGCAGACGGGCGCCGAAGTCGGCCATCGGCGCCAGGCCCTGCGGGCCCTCGGTCATGCCGATGGTGCCGCCGGTGTAGAGCACGCGGATGCGGCGCGGCGGCGCGGTCATGCGGCCTCCGCGCCGGGGCCGAGCATGGCGGCCGGGCTCAGCACCTCGTCGAGCCGGGCCTCGTCCATCAGGCCCTCGGCCAGCACCAGCGCGCGCACGGTCTGGCCGGTCTGCAGCGCGGCGGCGGCCAGGCGGGTGGCGGTGGCATAGCCCAGGTGCGGCACCAGCGCGGTGACGACGCCGATGCTGCGCTCCAGCAGCTCGCGGCAGCGGTCGGTGTCGGCCTCGATGCCGCGGATGCAGCGGGTCTCGAACATGTGGCAGGCGGCCGACAGCATCTGCAGCGACTGCAGCAGATTGGCCACGATCAGCGGCTCCATCGCGTTGAGCTGCAGCTGGCCGGCCTCGGCCGCCAGCGTCACGGCCAGGTCGTTGGCGATGACCTGGAAGGCCACCTGGTTGACCGCCTCCGGGATCACCGGGTTGACCTTGCCCGGCATGATCGACGAGCCCGGCTGCATCGGCGGCAGGTGGATCTCGCCGAAGCCGGTGCGCGGGCCGCTGGACAGCAGGCGCAGGTCGTTGGCCACCTTCGACAGCTTGACCGCCAGGCGCTTGAGCACGCCCGAGAACAGCACGAAGGCGCCCATGTCCGAGGTGGCCTCGACCAGATGGCGGGCCGGCACCATCGGCAGGCCGCTCAGTTCGGCCAGATGGGCGACGGCGCGGCGGGCATAGCCGGCCGGCGCGTTCAGGCCGGTGCCGATGGCCGTGCCGCCGAGGTTGACCTCGCACAGCAGCGCGCAGACCTCGCGCAGGCGCTCGATGTCCTCGCCCAGCGTGACGCCGAAGGCCTCGAACTCCTGGCCGAGCGTCATCGGCACCGCGTCCTGCAGCTGGGTGCGGCCCATCTTCAGCACGCCCGAGAACTCGCGGCCCTTGTCGTCCAGGGCCTGGCGCAGGCGGCCGACCGCCTCGATCAGCGGCTCGGTGGCGAACTGCAGCGCCACGCGCACGGCCGTCGGGTAGGCGTCGTTGGTCGACTGCGACTGGTTGACGTCGTCGTTGGGGTGCAGGTGCGCGTAGGCGCCCTTGGGCCAGCCGAGCTTCTCCAGCGCCAGGTTGGCCAGCACCTCGTTGGCGTTCATGTTGGTCGAGGTGCCCGCGCCGCCCTGGATCAGGTCGACGACGAAGGCCTCGTGCAGGCGGCCGCCGGCCACCTCCAGACAGGCCTCGACGATGGCCTGCGCCTTGTGCGGGGCCAGCACGCCCAGCTCCTGGTTGGCACGGGCCGCGGCCGCCTTGACCAGCGCCAGGCCGCGCACCAGGGCCGGATGGTGGCCGATGGGCACACCGGTCAGCGGGAAGTTCTCGACCGCACGCTGGGTCTGGATGCCCCACCAGCACGGGGCGGGCAGGGCCATGTCGCCCAGCAGGTCATGTTCGATGCGGGTGTCCATGGCGGGTCTCCTCAGATGGACGTCCAGGTCAGGTGTGGCACCGGCCGCGGCCGGCGCCGTGGGGCGGTGGCGGATCAGCGCGGATCGCGCAGACGGGCCTGGTCCTGCGCTTCCAGCGTCCAGGCCCGGGCATCGATGCCCATGTCGGCGAAGCGGCGGGCGTCGAACACCGGCTCGGTCACGCCGCGGGCCACCTGCTCGTCGAAGTCCCGCATCAGGCGCAGCGCCGGGCGGAACAGCAGGGCCAGCGCGAACAGGTTGGCCAGGGCCAGGAAGCCCATGGTCACGTCGGCGAAGGCGAAGACGGTGCCCAGATCGCTGGTGGCGCCCCAGGTGCACAGACCGGCCACGGCCAGGCGGTAGGCCACCATCAGCGCGCGGTTCTGGCCGCCCAGCCAGCTCAGGCTGTTCTCGCCCAGGTAGTAGTTGTAGATGACGGTGGTGAAGCCGAACAGCAGCATCGCCAGGCTGACGAACACGCGTCCCCACTCACCCACATGGCTGGCCAGCGAGGCCTGGGTCAGCGCGATGCCGCCGAGGCTGGCGTCCATGCCGGGCTGGTAGACATCGCCCAGCAGCACCATGAAGGCGGTGCACGAGCAGATGATCAGCGTGTCGATGAAGACCGAGAAGGCCTGCACCACGCCCTGGCTGCCCGGATGCGGCACATAGGCCACGGCCGCCACGTTGGGCGCACTGCCCAGGCCGGCCTCGTTCGAGAACAGGCCGCGCTTGATGCCCATCAGCATGGCCGCGCCAACGGTGCCGCCGACCGCCGGCTCCAGGCCGAAGGCGCTCTTGACGATCAGGGCCAGCACGGCCGGGATCTGATCGACGTGCATGGCCATCACCACCAGGGCCATGCCCAGGTAGCCGACGGCCATCACCGGCACCAGCACCTCGGCCACCCGGGTGATGCGACGGATGCCGCCGAAGGCGATGACGACCATGATCAGGCCCAGCGCCACGCCGGTGGCCAGCACCGGCACGCCGAAGGCGTCATGCACCGAGGCCGCCACCGAGAAGGCCTGCAACGCGCTGAAGCCGAAGCCGAAGGTCACCAGCAGCAGCACCGAGTACAGCGCGGCCAGCCACTTCCAGCGCGCGCCCAGGCCACGCTCGATGTAGTGGGCCGGGCCGCCGCGGTAGGCGCCGTCGGGCTGGGCCTGCTTGTAGGCCTGGGCCAGCATGCACTCGAAATAACTGGTGGCCATGCCCAGCAGGCCGACCACCCACATCCAGAACACGGCCCCCGGGCCGCCGATGGTGATGGCCACCGCCACGCCGGCGATGTTGCCGCCGCCGACCCGGCCGGCCACCGACAGGATCAGCGCCTGGAAGGACGACAGATGGCCCTCGCGGTCCTTGGCGAAGGCCTGGCTGGCGCTGAGGATGCCGAACATGCGGCCGAAGTGACGGAACTGCACGAAGCGCGAACCGACGGTGAACCACAGCCCCACGCCGATCAGCACGACGATCAGCACCTTGCTCCACAGCAGGTCGTTGAGGGCGTCAAGCATGGTGGCGCTCCAGGCGGCAGGCGCGCAGGGCGCGGACGGGGCTCAGGGCCTGGGCGGCCGGGCGCGGGGCGCCGGGGCGGATGGGGGGGTTCGGGTTCACTGCGTCGTCTCCTCGTCGGATGGGTGCGTCTGGGGCAGGCGCGTGCGGCCGGTCCGTGGACCGCCGCCGCGCGCTGCGCATTGCAGCGCCCCGGCGGGCCGCGGGGAATTTGCGGCTGGCGCACCACCCGGTGCACACTGGCGCCATGACTGCGCCACAGTGCGCCACACCCAGTCCGTGGCCGGCCTCCCCCGCGCCCGCCCCCGCCCGATCCGACCGCCCTGCCCATGGACGACGACGCCTTCGCCCGCAACCTGCGCCTGCTGTGCAGCTTCTATCCGTCGATCGCCGAGGTCTGCCGGCGGCTCGATCTCAACCGGCCGCAGTTCAAC
>JBJOPV010000349.1:0-3491 GCA_046050625.1 Pseudomonadota bacterium | reverse complement strand
GGTGGTGGTTCTGAAGTTTGTCCTTGTGGCGGACGACCTGTCGGTCGAGCTTGTCCATCAATTGGTCGATCGCGGCATACAGATCCTCGTGCGAACTCTCAACAAAGATGTCGCGGCCCTTCACATGCAGCGTGACCTCGGCACGCTGACGACGCTCCTTCTCCTTGTTCTTCTCCACGGTGAGCAGCACGTTGACGTCCACCACCTGATCGAAGTGCCGGGTCACGCGGTCGAGCTTGGTGAGCACATACTCGCGCAGAGCCGGGGTGACTTCCAGATGATGACCGCTGATCGTCAGATTCATGTGGCCTCCTTTCGAGAGGTTGGGGTGGGAAGATGCTGTCGTTGTCAGAAAAACAGCCTGGAGAAGACACGGCCTGATGAGGGCGGTTTTCTCGAGGACAGAAGGAATCCGCAGGTCTTTGCCTCTTGCTCTTGATGTCTGGCTTGGATTCAGTGTGACCCTTTCATGAAAGGCTGACAAGCCCGGGTCATCACACCCTGCAGGCACTGTGTGGAATTGCGCTGGTACCGCGAGAACGGGATTAATCTCCGGGTTTGCGCTCATTCAGGCCCACACCCTGCGACGATGCAATAATCGGCTGGCCCTGAACTCCCCTGCGCGTGCCGTCCCCGATGCTCAACGTCTTCACGCTGGCCAGCGGCCGTCTGTTCCAGGAAGAGGTCGACCAGCCGGACGCACTGGCCCATGTGTCGCCGGTCTGGGTCGATCTGGAAGCCCCCACGCCGATCGAGAAAGGCTGGATCCTGGGGCGCTTCGGCCTGACGATTCCCGACGACATCGTCGACGACGACCTGGAGGAGTCCGCCCGCTTCTACGAGGAAGACAACGGCGAGCTGCACATCCGCTCCGACTTCCTGATCGATGACGGCGAGACGCCGCGCAACGTGCGCGTGGCCTTTGTCCTGAAGGACGGCGTGCTGTTCTCGGTCCATGCGGAGGATCTGCCGGTGTTCCGGCTGCTGCGGCTGCGCGCGCGGCGCATCCCGGCGATGATCGAGGACGCCAAGGATGTGCTGCTCAAGCTCTATGACGCCGACGCGGAATACTCGGCCGATGCGCTGGAGGGCATCTACGACGCGCTGGAGAAGGTCAGCGCGCGGGTGCTCAAGCAGGAGGTGGACGACCATGCCGCCGCCGAGGCGCTGTCGGCCATCGCGCACCAGGAGGATCTGAACGGCCGCATCCGCCGCAACGTGATGGACACGCGCCGCGCCGTCAGCTTCATGATGCGCAGCCGGCTCCTCAACGCGGAGCAGTTCGAGGAGGCGCGCCAGATCATGCGCGACATCGACTCGCTCGACAGCCACACCGCGTTTCTCTTCGACAAGATCAACTTCCTGATGGACGCCACCGTCGGCTTCATCAACATCAACCAGAACAAGATCATCAAGATCTTCTCGGTGGCCTCGGTGGCGATGCTGCCGCCGACGCTGATCGCCAGCATCTACGGCATGAACTTCCAGCACATGCCCGAGCTGAGCGCGCGCTGGGGCTATCCGCTCGCGCTTGGCCTGATGGCGCTGTCGATCGCCGCGCCGCTGGTGTATTTCCGCCGCAAGGGCTGGATGCGCTGAGCGCGCCGCCACCCTCGACGCTTCGCGCACCATGCACGCCAGAACCCCGCCTTGCGCCGCTCGACGGGCGCCGCCAACCTCGGCCCCACGCCGGTGCCAGACCCTCGAAAGCCCGGGCGAGCCCTCGTCGCGGTTGCGGACCAAGAAAGGCTGGCTGGCAGGACTGCTGATCGGCATCGCCCTGCCCGCTCTTGCCCAGTTCGACACGGTGCTGCCCGCGCGCACGCCCCGCCCTGCGCTGGCGACGATGGCCACCACCGAGGCGGCCTACCGGATCGACGGCGCCCGCCACCTCTACCTGAACCATCCCGAGCGGATCCACGACGGTCTGCTGCCGCCCTTCCTGCATGCGATCGCTGGCGTGCGCACCACGATCGACGCGCACGGACGGGTCAGCCGCATCGAGATCACCCGGGAGCCCGCGGTCGCCCGCGAGGTGCTGCCCTGGATCGAGCGCCTGATCCGCGCCGCAGAGCCCTATCCCCGTCCCCCGGCGGGGCTGGACACGGTGCGCTGGGACGAGATCTGGCTGATCGACCGCAGCGGCCGCTTCCAGCTGCACACCCTGTCGGAGGGCCAGCAGCAGGCGCCGGACAGCGAGGAGGCCGAAACGGATGAAGCGGACAGCCCACCCACCGGACGCTGAACATCGTCACAGGCCGGTCGTGCGCCGCAGCATCGCGAAGGCCGCGCGGTCGCTGATCAGGCCAAGCCCGCCCAGCAGCTTCATCACCCGGCTGAAGCGCTTCGGGAAATGGATCTCGAACTCGCCGCGCGCCCAGCCGCGCAGGATCTGGCGTGCCGCCTCCTCCGGCGAGATGAGCGCCGGCATCGGATGGGTGTTGCCCGCGGTCAGCGGCGTGGCGACGAAGCCGGGACAGACCACCGACACGCCCAGCCCGCGCGGCTGCAGATCGAGCCACAGGCTCTGCGCCAGGCTGGTCAGCGCGGCCTTGGTCGGCCCATAGGCCAGCGCCATCGGCAGGCCGCGGTAGCCGGCCACGCTCGACACCAGGCTGACATGGCCCGTGCGCTGCACCAGCAGCACCGGCAGCACCGCGTCGAGCAGCCGCCAGGCCCCGCCGACGTTGATGTCCTGATGGCGCAGCGCATCCTCCAGGTCCAGCCGGTCGGCGCGCATCGGCGCGTAGTGGCCGGCGCAGTACATCGCCAGATCGAGCCGGCCCAGGTGCGCCAGAACCCGCGGCATGGCGCCCGCCAGCGCCCCCGGCGCGCAGGCGTCGAGCGGCAGCGCCAGCGCGCCGGCGTGGCGCGCGGCGAAGTCCTGCAGCGGCCCGGCCTTGCGCGCCGACACGACCACGCGCGCCCCTGCCGCCGCCAGCGCCTCGGCCGTGGCCAGTCCGATGCCCGAGGACGCCCCGACGACCCAGACGCCCTGCCCGGGCCAGTCGCGCAGGCGTGGATTGAGGCCGGCGCTGCTCATGGCTTGTGGAAGGCCAGCGTGACCTCGCCCAGGCGGATGCCGAACTTGCTCATCGTCGCCTTGTTCAGCATCACCTTGCGCTCGGCGTCCATCAGGTACATCCAGTCGTCGAACTGCACGTTCCAGACGCGGCCATCGACCGGCAGCGCCAGCGTGTACTGCCAGCGCAGCGCGTTGCCAGCGGCCTGCCCCTGCGCCTCGCCGACCACGTCGTCGGCGCGGCCGGTGTAGCGGCCGCCGCCGTGGTCGGTCAGGCGCCAGACGCGGCGCTCGGTCTGGCCGTCGCTGTAGACGAAGTCTTCCTCCAGCACGCCCTCCGGGCCGTTCCAGCGCCCGACCAGCTTCACGGTGAAGCGGCGCACGACCTGGCCGGAGCGGTCGGTGAAGACGCCGTGCGCGGTCATCGGGCCGTCGAAATACTCGCGCAGCAGCAGGCGCGGCTGCTCGG
>JBJOPV010000348.1:0-3506 GCA_046050625.1 Pseudomonadota bacterium | reverse complement strand
GCTGACGGCCTGCAGGCGCGGCAGCAGCGCCTGGGCGCGGAAGGCGGAAAGGGCGTTGCCGCCCTCGAAATGCTGGAGGTGCTTGGGGGAGGAGGAAGACACGCGTGTGAGTCCCGAAGGGCTGTTGATGCGGTGGGGTCGGCGGGCGGCGTGGCGCCGCGGCCGGCGCGGCACGGCCAGGGGCCGGACCGTGAGACAAGTCCGGGATTCTAGTGGAGTGCGTCGCCCAGTGCGGCCGCGACCTGTTCGCCGATCGCCAGCGAGGCGGTCAGCCCGGGCGACTCGATGCCCAGCAGCTCGACCAGCCCGGGCAGGCCATGCACCGCCTCGGTGTCGATGCGGAAGTCGGCCGACGGCGCCTGCGGCCCCGCGATCTTCGGCCGCACGCCGGCGTGGCCGGGCTGCAGCGCGCCCTCGGGCAGACCCGGCCAGTAGCGTCGGATCGCCTCGGCCATGCCGGCCTGGCGGCGCGCGTCGACCCGGTAGTCGATCTGCGCCTCGGACGCGATGTCCAGCCACTCGACGTCCGGGCCGAAGCGCATCTGCCCGCCCAGGTCCAGCGTGACATGCACGCCCAGGCCGGCGGCCTCCGGCACCGGGTAGATCAGCCGCGAGAACGGCGCCCGCCCCGCGAAGGTGAAATAGCTGCCCTTGCAGAAATGCGCCTCGGGCGGCCGTGGTGCGCCCTGCGGGCGCCCTTGCAGGCGCGCGGCCAGATCGGGCGCCGCCAGCCCGGCGGCATTGACCAGCCGGCGCACCTGCAGCATCTCGCCGTCGATCATCACCCGGTAGCCGCCGTGGCCGGCGTCGAGGGCCTCGATGGCCTGCACCGGCGACTTCAGCGCCAGCACCGCGCCGGCGGCCTCGGCGTCGGCCAGCAGCGCCAGCATCAGGCCGTGGCTGTCGACGATGCCGGTCGAGGGCGACCACAGCGCGGCCACGCAGGCCAGCGCGGGCTCCATCGCGCGCGCCTGCTCGGCGCTCAGGCGCTGCAGATCGTGCACGCCATTGGCCAGCGCCTGGGCCTGCAGCGCGTCCAGCCGGCCGAGCTGCGCCTGGGCGGTGGCGACGATCAGCTTGCCGCAGCGCCGGTGCGCGATGCCGCGCTCGGCGCAAAAGGCGTACAGCAGATCGCGCCCGCGCACGCACAGCCGCGCCTTGAGCGAACCGGTCGGGTCATAGAGCCCGGCGTGAATCACCTCGCTGCTGCGCGCGCTGGTGACCGTGCCGAAGGCCTCGCGCGCCTCGGCGATCACCACCTCGCGCCCGGCCTGCGCCAGCGCGCGCGCCGCGGCCAGCCCCACCACGCCCGCGCCAATGACCAAGGTATCGATGTTGTCCATGGGTGCGATAATCACTCACCATGTCGATCACGATCAAGACCGCCGCAGACATCGAGGCGATGCGCACGGCCTGCCGCCTCGCCTCTGAAGTCCTGGACCTTCTCGGCCCGCACGTCCGTCCGGGCGTGACCACCAACGAGCTCGACCGCATCGCGCACGACCACATCGTGAACGTGCAGAAGGCCATTCCCGCGCCGCTGAACTACCAGCCGCCGGGCTACAAGCCGTATCCGAAGTCGATCTGCACCTCGGTCAACCAGGTCATCTGCCACGGCATCCCCAGCGACAAGCCGCTGAAGAGCGGCGACATCGTCAACCTGGACATCACCGTCATCAAGGACGGCTGGCACGGCGACACCAGCCGCATGTTCGTCGTCGGCGAAGGCTCGATCGCCGCCAAGCGCCTGTGCGCCCTCACCTATGACGCGATGTGGAAGGGCATCCTGAAGGTCAAGCCCGGCGCACGCCTGGGCGACATCGGCAACGCCATCCAGACCTTCGTCGAGAACCAGGGCCTGTCGGTGGTGCGCGAGTTCTGCGGCCACGGCATCGGCCGCAAGTTCCACGAGGAGCCGCAGATCCTGCACTACGGCCGCCCCGGCACGCTCGACGAGCTCAAGCCCGGCATGATCTTCACCATCGAGCCGATGGTCAACGCCGGCCGGCGCGAGATCAAGGAAGGCGGCGACGGCTGGACCATCGTCACCAAGGACCGCTCGCTGTCGGCGCAGTGGGAGCACACGGTCGTCGTCACCGAGACAGGCTATGAGGTGCTGACGCTGTCGGACGGCAGCCCGCCGCTGCCCGACTTCGTCACCGCCACCCGCTGCTGAGGCGCCAGGATGCGCCTGTCAGAACGTCGCAGCGACGTCTCCGACGTGCTGCCGGTGGCCGAGCTGCGCCGGCTGATGCGCGAAGGCAAGCAGACGCTCATCCGCCAGTTCCGCGACGGCCCGGCCACCGTGCCGGCGGCCTCGCAGCTGGTGCGCCAGATCAGCCAGCATGTCGACGGCGTGATCACCCAGCTGTGGCAGCAGGGCGAGCTGCCGCGCGGCGCGGCGCTGGTGGCCGTCGGCGGCTACGGCCGCGGCGAGCTCTACCCGCATTCGGATGTCGACGTGCTGGTGCTGCTGCCCGACGACATGGCCGAGCCGCAGGGCCAGGCGCTCGACCCCGAGGCCACGCCCGACCCGCGCCGCACCGGCATCGAGGCCTTCATCACCGCCTGCTGGGACATCGGCCTGGAGATCGGCTCGAGCGTGCGCACCGTCGACGAGTGCGTCGCCGAGGCGCAGGCCGACGTGACGGTGCAGACCGCGATGCTGGAGGCGCGCTTTCTGTGCGGCACCCGCAAGCTCTTCGACCAGTTCCGCCGCTGGACCGCCGACGTGCTGGATCCGGCCACGTTCCTGCGGGCCAAGACGCTCGAGATGCAGCAGCGCCATGTGAAGCACGAGAACACGCCGTACGCGCTGGAGCCCAACTGCAAGGAAAGTCCGGGCGGCCTGCGCGACCTGCAGGTGGTGCGCTGGGTCGCGCAGGGCGCCGGCCTGGGCCGCTCCTGGACCGAGCTGGTCAAGAAAGGCCTGATCACCCGGTTCGAGGCGACCCAGCTGCAGCGCAATGAAAGCCTGCTGAGGCTGATCCGCGCGCGGCTGCACACCATTGCCGGACGGCGCGAGGACCGGCTGGTCTTCGACCTGCAGACAGCCGTGGCCGAGAGTTTCGGCTACGCCGCCACGCCCGAGCGGCGCGCCAGCGAGGCACTGATGCGGCGCTACTACTGGGCGGCCAAGGCGGTGGTGCAGCTCAACCAGATCCTGATGCTGGGCATCGAGGAGCATGTGGCCGGCTCGCGAGATGCCCCGATGCGGCCGATCGACGCCCGCTTCTTCGACCGCGGCGGCCTGATCGAGGTCGCCAGCGACGACCTCTACCAGCGCGACCCGCACGCCATCCTGCAGACCTTCCTGGTCTTCCAGCGCAGCCACGGCTGCAAGGGCCTGTCGGCGCGCACGCTGCGCGCGCTCTACAACGCCCGCGAGCTGATGGATGCGAAGTTCCGCGCCGATCCGGTCAATCGCGCCACCTTCATGGAGATCCTGCAGCAGCCGCAGGGCCAGACCCATGTGCTGCGGCTGATGAACGACACCTCGGTGCTGG
>JBJOPV010000347.1:0-3526 GCA_046050625.1 Pseudomonadota bacterium | reverse complement strand
CGCGCTGGCCGAGGTGGTCGAGGCCTCGCGCGGCGTGGGCGCGGTGGCGGTGGTGGGGCTGCCGCTGCAGGTCGACGGCGCCCTCTACAACGTGGCGGCGGTGGTGTTCGACGGCCGGCTGCTGGGCCTCGTGCCCAAGTCCTACCTGCCGAACTACGCCGAGTTCTACGAGGCGCGCCAGTTCAGCCCCGGCGGCCAGGCGCTGGCCACCGAGCTGACGCTGTGCGGCCAGTCCGTGCCCTTCGGCGCGCAGCTGCTGTTCGCGGCGCAGACCGGCCAGGCGCATGCGCCGCTGACCTTCGCCGTCGAGATCTGCGAGGACGTCTGGGTGCCGATCCCGCCCTCGTCCTTCGCGGCGCTGGCCGGGGCGACCGTGCTGGTCAATCTGTCGGCCTCGAACGTCACGGTCGGCAAGGCCGACTACCGCCATGCGCTGGTGTCGCAGCAGTCGGCGCGCTGCCTGGCGGCCTACCTCTACAGCTCGGCCGGCCCGGGCGAGTCGACCACCGACCTGGCCTGGGACGGCCAGGCGCTGATCTGCGAGAACGGCGCGCTGCTGGCCGAGTCCGAGCGCTTCTGCGCGGACGCACAGCTGGTCTGCGCCGATGTCGACCTGGAAAAGCTCGCCCGCGAGCGCATGCGCCAGACCAGCTTCGCCGCCAGCGTCGCGCGCCATCGCGGCGAGCTGTCGGCCTGGCGCACCGTGCGCTTCGCGCTGCGTGGCCCGGATGAGGAGGTGCTGCCGCTGCGCCGCGTCTTCGACCGCTTCCCCTATGTGCCGTCGAACCCGCAGCTGCTCGACGCCCGCTGCGAGGAGATCTACCAGATCCAGGTGAGCGCGCTGGTCCAGCGGCTGCAGTCCTCGGGGCTGAGGAAGCTGGTGATCGGCGTCTCGGGCGGGCTGGATTCGACCCACGCGCTGCTGGTGTGCGCACGCACGATGGACCGGCTGGGCCTGCCGCGCTCGAACATCCTGGCCTACACGATGCCGGGCTTCGCCACCAGCCTGCGCACGCTCGACCAGGCGATGCGGCTGATGGAGGTGATCGGCTGCGGCGGCGGCATGATCGACATCCGCCCGAGCTGCGAGCAGATGCTGAAGGACCTCGGCCACCCCTACGCCAGCGGTCAGCCGGTCTACGACATCACCTTCGAGAACGTGCAGGCCGGCGAGCGCACCAGCCACCTGTTCCGCCTGGCCAACCACCAGGACGCGCTGGTGGTCGGCACCGGCGACCTCAGCGAGCTGGCGCTGGGCTGGTGCACCTATGGCGTGGGTGACCACATGTCGCACTACAACGTCAACGCCAGCGTGCCCAAGACGCTGATCCAGCATCTGGTGCGCTGGGTGGCGGCGCGGGGCGAGTTCGGCCAGGCCTGCAGCCGCGCGCTGATCGACGTGGTCGAGACCGAGATCAGCCCGGAGCTGGTGCCGGGCGACGCCTCCGGCCAGCCGCAGCAGTCCAGCGAGGCCAGCGTCGGCCCCTACGAGCTGCAGGACTTCCATCTCTATCACACGCTGCGCTCGGGCTTCGCGCCGTCGAAGGTCGCCTTCCTGGCACTGCACACCTGGGGCGATGCGGCCGCCGGTCGCTGGCCCGAGGGCGTGACCGCGCGCAACGCCTATGCGCTGACGGAGATCCGCCGCCATCTGCGCACCTTCCTGTGGCGCTTCTTCAAGACCAGCCAGTTCAAGCGCAGCTGCGTGCCCAATTCGCCCAAGGTGGGCTCGGGCGGCTCGCTGTCGCCGCGCGGCGACTGGCGCGCGCCCAGCGATGCAGAAGCCACGGTCTGGCTGGGCGATCTGGAGCAGGTGCCCGAACGCTGAGCGGCCGCACGGTCACAATGCGGCCCACCCCGATCTGATCGAACCGAGTCCGCATGCGCCGCTGCTTTCTTCTTCCGCCCCCGTCCTCGCTGTCCGTGATCGCGCTGGCGGCGACCGTGCTGATGGCGGGCTGCGCCACGCCGGCCGGCCGTCCGAATCCGCCAGTGGCCGCCGCGACGCCGCCGGCCGCTGCCAGGCCGGTGGCGGCGCCAGGCAGCCCGGCCGCATCGGTACCGGCACCGGCGGCCGCATCCGCGGCGGCACCGGCGGCCGTACCGGCGGCCACGCCTCCGGTGCCGGCGCTGCCCCCCTTCGCGCAGGTGGTGCGCGAGGCGCGCCGCACCGACGGGCTGATCCCGGTCTGGCAGAAGGACGAGAAGGTCTGGCTGGAGCTGTCCGAGAAGGACTTCGGCACGCCCTTCTTCCTGTCGCCGAAGCTGGCCAGCGGCATCGGCGAGGGCGGCGTGCTCGGCGGCCTGATGGGCGGGCGGGGCGGTGCCGGCGGCGCGAAGTGGGTCGAGTTCGTGCGGGTGTTCAACCAGGTGCGCCTGGTGGCCCGCCATGCCGCGCATGTGGCCGCCGCCGGCACGCCGCAGGCCCGCGCGGTGGCGGCGGCCTTCTCGCCCAGCCTGCTGGCCAGCGCGGCAGTGCTCAGCCAGCCGCATCCCGAGCGCCGCACGGTGCTGGTCGATGCCTCGGCGCTGTTCGTGTCCGACCTGATGGGCGTGGGCGCGCAGCTGCAGCGCAGCTACCGCCAGGGCTATGCGCTGGATCCTCGTCACTCCGGCATCACCGCGGTGCGCGGCACCCCGGAGCTGCTGGCGCTGACGGTGCAGCAGCATTTCGCCACCGGGGCGCTGGCCAGCGCGCAGCCCGGCGCTCCGGCCGGGGCGGGCCCCTCGGTGCCGGCCACGCTGCCCGATCCGCGCAGCCTGTTCGTGCAGCAGCATCTGTCGCTGACCCGGCTGCCGGCCGCGCCGATGCGCACCCGCGCGGCCGACGCCCGCATCGGCCACTTCGTCACCACGGTCAGCGACTTCGGCGACGAGTTCGCCCGCAGCCCGAAGAAGCGCTTCATCAACCGCTGGCGGCTCGAGAAGAAGGAGGCGGCCGCCGCGCTGTCCGAGCCGGTGCGCCCGATCGTCTACTGGATCGACCGCAGTGTGCCCGAGCGCTACCGCGAGCCGATCCGCGCCGGCATCCTGGAGTGGAACCGCGCCTTCGAGGCCATCGGCTTCAAGGACGCGATCGTCGTGAAGGTCCAGCCCGAGGACGCCGACTTCGACACCCTGGAGACCGGCATCGCCTCGGTGCGCTGGATGACCAATGCGACGGCGATGTTCGGCGCCGTCGGCCCCAGCCATGTCGATCCGCGCAGCGGCGAGATCCTCGACGCCGACATCGCCATCGAGAGCCTGGGCTCGCGCGCGCTGCGCACGCTGCGCAGCCAGGTGATCGCCGCGCCGGCGCCGGCCTTCGCGCAGCCGCCCGATCTGGGTGGGCTGGGTCTGCTGGCCGCCTGCCAGCATGCCGATCTGGCTGCTGAGCAGCTCGGCTACGCGCTCGACGTACTGTCGGTGCGCGACGGGCTGGATCCGGCCGGCCCCGAGGCCGAGGCCTTCGTCGCCGCCTACCTGAAGGACGTGACGATGCACGAGGTCGGCCACACGCTGGGCCTGCGCCACAACTTCCGCGCCT
>JBJOPV010000346.1:0-3536 GCA_046050625.1 Pseudomonadota bacterium | reverse complement strand
TCGGCCCAGATGCCGCCGAGCGTGCGCACCTGCGTCGCGGCGATCTCGGCATGGCGCGCGCAGGCGTCCAGGTCCAGCCCCCAGTGCGCGGCGCGCTCAGGCGTCAGCGTCTTCAGGTTGGAGAGGACGATCGGGCACTTGTTGATGTGGATCGTCTTGACCGGCAACCGGGTCACGCCCTCGGGCAGCGCGTCGGCGCGGGTGAACAGGCGCAGGCGCAGCGTCTCGGCGTCCAGCCCCAGCAGCTCGGAGGGGTCGTGCGAGAGGTCCCAGACGATCAGCTCGTTGCGGTTGGTCGGATGCGTGGCCAGCGGCCAGACCAGCGCCAGCCCGCCACGCTCGACGCCGTACATGCCCGAGATGTGCAGCAGCGGGCGGCCCTGCGACTGCGCGCGGGTGATCTCGGCCTGCACCGCCTCCTTCTTGCGCAGGCCGAGGCAGAAGTCGAACAGCCGCGGCTGCGCCTGACGCAGCGCCCGCGCCAGGCCGATGGTGGCGCGCACGTCCGACAGCGCGTCATGCGCGTCCTCGTGCACGATGCCGTTGGCCACGCTCAGGTCCTCCAGCCGGAAGGACGGCCGCCCGTCCGGATGGCGCGGCCAGTTCATGCCCTCGGGCCGCAGCGCCCAGGCGCAGCGCACCACGTCGACCAGATCCCAGCGGCCGCAGCCGTTCTGCCACTCTCGCGCGTAGGGGTCGATCAGGTTGCGCCAGAACAGGTGGCGGGTGAACTCGTCGTCGAAGCGCAGCGTGTTGTAGCCCAGCGCGACGGTGCCGGGCCGGGCCATCTCGGCCTCGATCGCGGCGGCGAAGGCGTGCTCAGGCAGGCCTTGCGCCAGCGCCTGCTGCGGCAGGATGCCGGTCAGCAGGCAGCTTTCCGGATCCGGCAGGTAGTCCGGCGCGGGCTGGCAGAAGTGCATGACCGGCGCACCGATCTCGCGCAGCTCGGCGTCGGTGCGGATCGCGGCGAACTGGGCCGGGCGGTCGCGCCTCGGATCGCGCCCGAAGGTCTCGTAGTCGTGCCAGAGGAAGGTGAAGTCTGCGTCGGCCATGCCCGGAACCTTAACCGATCCGGCCGCCAGCCCCGCCGGGTGCGCACTCACGGCTCCCCGCCGATGCGCACGAAACTGGGAAAGCGCGGCAGGCCGTGGCGCGTCTGGCCGCGGCAGCTGTAGACGATGCGGCTGCCCAGCGGCGGCGGCGCGGCGCGCTGCGCATCGCTGAAGCCGGTGCCGATCAGGAAGACGGTGCCGTCGGCATTGCGCACCTGCAGCGCCCCCATCAGGCCCGACAGCCGGCCCTCGCCCGGGGTGTGGCCGATGACCACCGCCTCGTCCTCCTGCACCGGCTTGAGCTTGAGCAGCCAGTCGGTGCGCCCAGCGACGAAGGGCGCATCGGCGCGGTGCAGCACCAGGCCCTCGCCGCCGGCGGCCACCACCTGGTCGAGCCAGGCGCGCAGCGCCTCGCGGCTGTCGATGCGCCGCTGCTCGACGGCCACCAGCTGAGGCCAGCCCTGCTGCGCCACGATCGTGGCCAGGCGCGCAGTGCGCTCGTCGAAGCGGCCGCCACCACGCGGCAGCTCGAAGACCAGATAGGCCACCTGCGCCCAGTCGGCCGCGAGCGGACGACGCCGACGCACCAGCGCCGAGACGGCATCGAAATGACCGTGCTCGCGTCCGAGCCACAGCTCGCCATCCAGCGGCTGACCGGCCGGCAGCTGGGCCAGGAACGCCGTCGGCGCGTGGATGATCTGGCCGTGACGGGTGCGCAGAGCGCGTCCATCCCAGACTGCACGCACGCCGTCGTATTTCTCGCTGACCAGATGACCGGCCGGATCGACATCCGGTGGCGCCATGCGGGCCAGCGTGACGCCGAAGCGCTCGCCGGGCCGCGGCTCCGGATCCGCCAACGAAGGCGGCACCGCCAGCGCCTTCCAGATCACACCGAACCAACCGCCCAGCAGCGCCAGCCCCGATCTCAGGCCGAGGCGCCGTTCACGTCGGCGCGCCGATCTGTCTGCGGACCTGTCTTCTGTACCCTCTGCCATCACGACCTCCTGCAGATCGGTGGCGGAGAACCCACACCATGCCAACTTCGTCACACACCACCGATGTCTGGGATGCTGGTCGCGGTACGCAGCCGCCCAGATCCCTCGATGGGGGGACAGGGAAACCGAGGTTGCAAAAATGAAACCGTGGTGAACGCACGCGACAGGGAACAGCCCGGAAAGGCACGGAACCGAGAATGCGTCCGCCATGCCTCGCTTTCCGTCATTGCCACTGGTCCTGGCCCTGCTGCTGTCACTCGTGCTGGATCTACCCCGAGCCGCCCAGGCCGAGCCCGCGGCCCCACCCCGCGGCGAACCCGTGCCAGCGGCGTCGGACCTGCTGGACGATCTGCCGCCCCCGGCGGCCGGCCTGCCCAGCCCGCCAAGCTTGCCGCGGCAGACGCCGCCCCCCCCCGCCACGGAGTCCGCCACGGACAGCAGCATGGTCTGCACCACCCTGGCGCGGCGCTGCGAATCGATCGAGACCGACGCGCAGGCGCGGACCCGGCAACGCCAGGAGCTGGAACGGCTGCAGCGCCAGATCGAGCAGACTCACCGCCTGCTCGGCGACGAGCAGCGCCAGCTCGACACGCTGCGCCAGCAAGCCGATCGCGAGTGGCGCGACTTGCAGGCCACCCGTCGCCAGCTGGAGGTCAACCGACGCGAGATCGAGCGTCATCTGCAGCGCCAGGCCCTCGATTCGGAGCAGCTCGAGCAGGAACAGCTGCGCAGCGCCGAGGAACTGCGCCGCCACGCCACACTGGCCTCGCTGCGCGAGCATCGCTTGCTGGTGGCGGGGCTGATCCGGGCCTCGCTGGAGCTGCTGCGCCCCGGCACGCCGTCGCCGCGGCCGGATCCTGATCCGGGTCGACTGTTCATGCACCAGGTGGCCGAATCCGGCTTCACGCCCGTCGATGTGCAGCAGCTGCTGCGCAGCCAGCTTGCCCGGCCGCTGCGACCTGACGGCGCGCTGGTGCGCGAGCAGATCGCGGCCCGGCTGCGGCTGATGCAGCGCCATCTGGCGGTGGCCGAGCGCATCGCCGCCTCGCTGCGCGACCCGGAGCAGCGCGCCAGGGTGCAAGACAGCCTGAAGGTCGAGCAGTCGGCCCACGCGCTGCTGGTGCGCCACGGCACAAGGCGCTGAAGCCGAACTGTCGTGATCTAGGCACGTTCGGCCCTGACAATGCGGGACAACCCCGGTGGCGTCAGTGCCAGCGCGCGGCTCATCCGCTACAAAGGCGGTCGACCGGAATCTGGATTCCAATCCGGAACCTGAACACTTTTTTTCCGCAACGGGGCCATCGGACCCTCGAAACCGCTGGCTCCCGCGCTTCTCACTTCTTTTCTGAGGACATCCAAGCAATGAAAGTCACCGTCATCGGCACCGGCTACGTGGGACTTGTGACGGGCGCGTGCCTGTCGGAAATGGGCAACCATGTGATGTGCCTGGACGTGGATCCGGCCAAGATCAAGATCCTGAACGACGGGG
>JBJOPV010000345.1:0-3536 GCA_046050625.1 Pseudomonadota bacterium | reverse complement strand
CGACAGCTCCTGGTTGCCGGCCGCGATCTGCGTGCTGGCGGTGCCGACCGCATCGGTCGACTCGCGGATGCTGCCGACGATCGCGCCGACCGCATCCTGCATGCGCAGCAGCGCGCGCAGCAGCTGCGCGGCCTCGTCATCGCCCCGAACCTCCAGCCGGGTGCCCAGATCGCCCTGGGTGATGGCGTCGGTCAGCTGCTGGGCGCGGGCGATCGGCGCGACGATCGAGGCCGAGTTGACCAGCGTCAGCGGCACGACCACCGCCAGCATCGCCGCCATCGTGCCCAGGATCAGCAAGCGGTCGGCGCCGCTCCAGACCATCGCGCCGATGACGGCGAACAGCCCCACCAGCATGGCCACCGCCGCGGCCATGCGCAGCCGGATGGTGAAATTCCAGAACATGTCCTGCATCGCAAGCGCTCCCGTGGTTGCTGTGTCGCGTATCGTGGTCGTGAGGAGGTGGTGCGGACGCCTCAGCGCGCCTGCACCAGCGTGGCGATGTCGAGGATCAGCGCGACCCGGCCGTTGCCGAGAATGGTCGCGCCCGAGACATGCGGGATGCGCTTGTAATGGGTCTCGAGGTTCTTCACCACCACCTGCTGCTGGCCGATCAGCTCGTCGACGATCAGCGCCGCACGCAAGCCTTCCGACTCGACGATGACCATGATCGGCTGCGCCGGCGGCTCGTCGCGCCAGACGCCGAAATGACCAGCCAGATCGACCACCGGCAGGTATTCCTCGCGCACCTTGGCGACGCGGTGGTTGTTGCCCAGCGAGCGGATGCGGTCCGGCCCGATCAGGTCGCTCTCGACCACCGAGCCCAGCGGCAGGATGTAGACCTCGTCGCCGACGGCCACGCTCATGCCGTCCATGATGGCCAGCGTCAGCGGCAGGCGCACTTTCACGCTCATGCCGCAGCCCGGCGCCGACTCGATGTCGACCCGACCGCCCAGACCCAGGATGTTCTTCTTGACCACGTCCATGCCGACGCCACGGCCGGACACGTCGGTGACCTGCTCGGCGGTCGAGAATCCTGGCTCGAAGATCAGGTTCCAGACCTGGGTGTCCGTCATCGAGTCGGAGGCCTGCAGGCCACGCTCGATGGCCTTGGAGATCAGCTTCTCGCGCGACAGGCCCTTGCCGTCGTCGCGCACCTCGATGACGACCGAGCCGCCCTGGTGCCAGGCCGACAGCGTGATCGTGCCCACCGCCGGCTTGCCGGCCTGCACGCGTGCCTGCGGCAGCTCGATGCCGTGATCGCAGGAGTTGCGCACCAGATGGGTCAGCGGGTCGGTGATCTTCTCGATCAGGCCCTTGTCGAGCTCGGTGGCCTCGCCGTGCGTGACCAGCTCGACCTGCTTGCCCAGCTTGCCCGAGAGATCGCGCAGCATGCGCGGGAAGCGGCTGAACACCGCCGACATCGGGATCATGCGGATCGACATCACCGCATCCTGCAGGTCGCGCGAGTTGCGCTCCATCAGGTTGATCGCGCTGACCAGCGACTGGTGCACCACCGGGTCGAGCGAGCGGCTGCCCTGGATCAGCATGGCCTGGGTGATGACCAGCTCGCCGACCAGGTTGATCAGCTGGTCGACCTTCTCGACCGAGACGCGCAGCGTCGCCGCATCCGGCGCGGCCGGTGCGCGGTTGCCGCCCTTGGCCCCACCCGGGGCGGCGGCAGCCGGCGGCGCGGCCGGAGCTGGCGCACCGGCGGGTGGCGGCTCCGGTGCCGCCGACGGCACGCCGGGATTGCCCTCGTAGAAACCGAAGCCGGGACCGGACTCCATCAGGTGGACCAGCTTGCGATCGACATGAAAGCTGAACAGGTCGAGCAGCTCGTTGTCGGTGCAGTTGGTGATGACGGTGAAGCGACGCATGCCGTCGACCGGCTCGCCGAAGTCCAGCGGCTTCATCTCGCCGATGCCGGGGATCTCCTCGAAAAGCTCGTGCAGATGGCTGGCGGTCTGCGGCAGCTCAAGCGGGCCGATGCGAACCTCGAGCTCGCGCGCACCTGCCGGCCTGGGGGCGGCGACCGAGGCCGCCGCCGCCGCCGGCGCCGTCGATGCCGGGGCCGCACTGGCCGCAGCGTCGAGGCTGGCCAGGCGACGGATGTCGGCCACCAGCCCGCTGGTCTCGGGCGCCTCGTCGGTCAGGCCCTGCTGGAAGGACAGCAGCCCCCACAGCGCATCGCCACCGCGCAGCAGCACGTCGACCATCGGCGGCGTGGGCGCCAGCTCATGCCGGCGCAGCCGGTCGAGCAGCGTTTCCATCTCGTGCGCCAGCGTGGCCACCGCGGTGAAGCCGAAGGTGGCCGCGCCGCCCTTGATCGAATGCGCGACCCGGAAGATCGCGTTGAGCGTCTCGTCGTCGACCGCAGCCGGATCGAGCGCGAGCAGCAGCTGTTCCATGCTCTGCAGGTTCTCCGCCGCCTCCTCGAAGAAGGTCTGGTGGAACTGCTGCAGGTCGAGGCCGCCATCGCTGGAGCGCGAAGAGGCAGAGCCTTGGGAGAGTCGATCGGCCATGGTGTCGGGGCTTCCTCAGTGAGTGCGCTCGGCGCGGACTCGGTGCGGGCGGCGTGAATCGTCGGACAGGTCCGGGAACGCGAGGCGCAGGCCGGCAGGAAGTTCTGCGCCAACGCCACGAACGGTGCGGTTCCAGGCGGCGCGACCCACGTGCCGCCCGGCTCGCAGGGTCAGCGAATGACCATGCGGATGACCTCGAGCAGCTTCATCGAGTCGAAAGGCTTGACCAGCCAGCCCGTGGCGCCGGCCTCCTTGCCGGCTTTCTTCATGTCATCACCCGACTCGGTCGTCAGGATCAGGATCGGCGTGGCGCGGTACTGGGAGGTCTCGCGCAGCTTGCGCGTCAGCGAGGTCCCGTCCATGCGAGGCATGTTCTGGTCGGTCAGCACCAGATCGAACTGCTGGCGGCCGGCCTTTTCCCAGGCGTCGGCTCCGTCGACCGCTTCCACGACCTGGTAGCCCGCGCTCTTGAGCGTGAACTGGACCATCTGGCGCATGGAAGGGGAATCGTCGACAGCGAGGATGGATGGCATGAATCTCTCCGGCAGCGGCTCGGCGCTGTTGATGGACACTGAACGGGTGTCGATTGCATCAATTTTTCTCAATCGCGCCTGTCACCGGTGCCGGGATCACGCATCAAAATCCGGCTCAGTTCCTGACATGTGAAAAAGCGTTGCCTGCCCATGCCCCGTCACCCCCAGCTGCGCCGCCTGCGCCTGCTTCATCTGGAAGATTCGGAGCTGGATCACCAGCTGGTGCTGGCGCACCTGCGCCGGGGCGGCATCGAGCCGTCGATGCAGCGCATCGACACCGAGGGTGCCTTCCTGGCCGCGCTGGATCAGCGCTGGGACGCGGTGATCTCCGACTACAACCTGCCGGGCTTCTCAGGCCTGGTGGCGCTGGAGCTGCTGCGCGAGCGTGATGCGCTGCTGCCCTTCATCCTGGTCTCCGGCGAGATCGGCGAGGACACCGCGGTCGAGGCGATGCGCAACGGCGCCTCCGACTACCTGCTCA
>JBJOPV010000344.1:0-3544 GCA_046050625.1 Pseudomonadota bacterium | reverse complement strand
CTTCTACCTGGCGATGCACGACCTGGAGATCCGCGGCGCCGGCGAGGTGCTGGGCGACAGCCAGAGCGGCAACATGATGGAGGTCGGCTTCCAGCTCTACAACGAGATGCTGGCCGAGGCCGTGCGGGCGCTGAAGGCCGGCAAGGAGCCCGACCTGCTCTCGCCCACCGGCTTCTTCGGCGGCACGACCGAGGTCAACCTGCACGCGCCGGCGCTGCTGCCCGACAGCTACTGCCCGGACGTGCAGGTGCGCCTGAACCTCTACAAGCGCCTGGCCACCGCCGACCGGCTGGACAAGATCGACGCGATGCTGGAGGAGTGCACCGACCGCTTCGGCAAGCTGCCCGCGCAGGGCCAGGCGCTGTTCGACCTGCACCGGCTGCGGGTGCAGGCGCGGCCCTACGGCATCCAGAAGATCGACGCCGGCCCGGCGGTGATGAACATCCACTTCCGCCCCAACCCGCCGATCGACCCGATGCGCATCATCGAGCTGGTGCAGAAGAACCGCAACGTCAAGCTCGCCGGCAACGACAAGCTGCGCATCGAGCGCGCCTACCCGGACGCCAAGGACCGCGCGCAATATGTCCGCGACATCCTGCGCGCGCTGGGGCAGCCGCTGCCAGGACACTGATTCCAGAATCTATCGGGCAAGCGGCCATCTCGTCATTCTTTTCATCTTTCTTCTTCAAGAAAGAAAGACGGCCGCGACATGCGGCCGTCTGGCAGTCCATCGGAATGCTGGAAACCGAGACTTCAGCGCTCCGTGCGTGTCCGGGATGCGCGCTGCTCGAGGCCAGCGACCTGTTTCTGAAGTTCACGGATCGTGCTGCGAAGCTCGTCGATCCTGGCGCCATCATCGCGATTGACCTCGAACTGCGTCGCACGCCCCGTCGCGCCGGACTGGCCCATCGCCATCGCCTCCGGCGTCACCACCAGCATGGCAGCCACGGTCAGACCCAGCACGCTCATCATGTGACGGAAAGAGGAATTCGAATTCATCATGTTTCTCCCTTGTGAATGCCTGCGAGGCGGATAATCCCCATCGCTTCAAGGCAGATGAATTCTAGGCGAACGATTTCCCCGACTGATTTTCAGTTCCGTGAACCATATGACGCTCCCCGAGCACTTGACCGGGGAATATTCACCCAACGATGGATCACGACACGGTCATCCGAGGCGCTTCTGACCAGTCGTCGAGGCCGACGCCGTCGGGAAGACCAGCCGCGAGCGCAGCTCCCGGTAAGCCTCCCAGTCGAAATGCTCGAGGAACTCGATCGCCTGGCGCGCGCCCTCGCGGAACAGGTCAGCGCGGGTCGTGTCGTCCATGCCGAAATCCAGCCAGTTCACGCCGCGGCAGGGAAT
Organism: Pseudomonadota bacterium; assembly: GCA_046050625.1. Lineage (GTDB taxonomy): Bacteria > Pseudomonadota > Gammaproteobacteria > Burkholderiales > Burkholderiaceae_C > Sphaerotilus. Next base: position 2,182 of record JBJOPV010000344.1, on the reverse strand, counting down.
GTGCTGCACCAGCTGCCGGTAGTCGTGGTTGTTCGACAGGAAGTCGTAGTCCAGCGCATGGCGGGCCGAGTCGAAGATCGCGCCGAACAGGCTCAGCGGCCCATCGATGCGTCGGCGGCGCTCGTCGTGTTGCAGCTTCACGCCGAAGGTCGGTCGGGTCGGAATGCGGCTGTAGTTGTGGAACAGGTGGATGGGGAAGTTCGAGATCACACCGCCATCGACGAAGACGCCCTGCGCCGGCAGACCGTCCTCCTGCGCGGCGTCATAGCCGACCGCCTCGCGCCAGCGCCGCGCGGCGTCGGCGTCGTGCGGCACGCTCAGGCGTAGCGGCTCGAAGAAGAACGGAATCGACATCGACGCCCGCGCGAACAGCGCCGGATCGGCCTGGGCCGGATCGGCGAAATACAGCGGCGCATGGTCGGGAAAGACCACCTTGCTCTCGGAGGCCACATCGGCCGCCACGATCGCCAGCCGCCCTCGCGCCTCGTGCGGCTCGAGCAGCCGGTTCTGACGCCGATTCCACAGCCCGGGCGGCGACTCGGCCAGGCGAGACTGCAGCGCCGCGAGCGTCGTCATGCCCTCGCGCACCAGCACGCCATGGATCCAGTCGTGGAAGACCGCGCCAGGATTGAGCCCCAATCGCGCCTTCAGCAGGCCGCGCACCCGCCAGGCGCGCCAAGCCAGCCGCCAGGGGCTGGCGTGAGGGTCCAGCGCCGCGTCGATCAGCCGCCGGCTGCGGCGCCCGCCGTCGACGAAGCCGCGAAAGTCCAACGCCGCCAGATCCCGCAGCAGCTGCGGGCCCTTGGCCTGCGCCGGCGGGCCCAGGGCCGCCAGCAGCAGCGCATTGATCGAGCCCGCCGACGTGCCGCCCAACCCCAGGAAGCGCAGCCCCGCCTGCTCCAGCGCCCAGGTGTAGCCCACCAGCGCGATGCCGAGCATGCCGCCACCCTCCATCACCAGATCCACATACTGGTGCCCGTCCTGATCGACCAGATCACTGAAGCGCTTGTCGCGCAGGCACTCCAGCCGCGGCTCCAGCGCCCGCAGCGACGGATCACGGATCAGCGCATCGATGTCCATGCTTTTCCCCCCTCTTGTGAACCACGAGATCACGCCAAGTGACGTCTGACGCTCAGGATCAGTATCGCGCGCAGGCACGACGGGCACATCCTCGGGATGGATGACGCGAGAAGCGGGGGCCCCCGCCCCAGGCGTCATAAGGCGTCATAGCGTGACCCATGTCACGCCAGAGCCGCAAGGCGCGGCAGGAAACTGCGCTCCGTGAAGCATCACTGCGGCGCCGGAAACTGCGCCTGCCCCTTGACGGTGGCATTCGCCTTGAAGCGGATGCCGTCGTCGACCCGCTGGTGGCCGAACAGGTCGGTGACGCGGAAGCGGTAGTCGCGCGGCCCCTGGCCCGGCAGCTGCATCTCGAAGTAGTTGTCGTCCTTGCGCGGCACCTCGACCCACTGGCCGCCGGCCTCGTATTCCAGCCGCACCAGCGGGTTGCGGTGGTTGCGCACCTGCACCGCCAGCCAGTGGGGGTTGCTCTCGCGCTTGAAGTGATACGCGATCGGCCCCTGCAGCGGCGGGCTGACGAGCTGCCAGCGGATCGGCACCTTGCCCGTCACCAGATCGGCGAGCTGCGCGAACGCCTCGCGGCTCAGGTCCAGATGCCCGGCCGTGCATTCCGGGCAGCGGTTGACGATGCGCACCACGATGCTGTTGCCCTGCGCGGCCCCTCCACCCGCACCTGCGCGCCGCACCAGTCGGCCTGGCCGTACTGCGCCTCGTTCATCGCCGCGATCATGCGCTCGCGCGGGTCAAGGTCGAAGGCGCAAGACACGGGGCCGGTGGCGTCGTAGTGGGTGGCGATGCCTTGCTGCGGCTCGGGTGTGGCCTGGGCGTGGGCTTGCAGGGGCGAGAGCTGCGCAAGGCAAGACGCCAGCGCGGCGGCGGCTCGGGTCGTGGGGGCCAAAAAGCACATCTCGTTCTCCCTGCCGGTCTGGATGAGTTACAGGCCTCGCGCGGCAGGCCGCAGGGGTCTCGCGGATGCCTAGAGCGTGTTATGAACTTGCCGCAAGCCGTGTGATGGCGCAGAGAAGCTGAATTCATGACCCGCAAACCCTACCCGAGCGACATCAGCGAAGAGGAATGGCATTTCGTGGCGCCGTACCTGACG
>JBJOPV010000343.1:0-3553 GCA_046050625.1 Pseudomonadota bacterium | reverse complement strand
GCGCTGCTGGCGTTTTTCGGTGACCGGCTGGCGGTGTCGCTGCGCGAGCAGGGCTACAGCGCGCAGGAAGTGGACGCCGTGCTCGCGCTGGCGCCGAGCCGCCTGGGCGACATCCCGCGCCGCCTCGCCGCGGTGCGGGCCTTCTCGGCGCTGCCGGAAGCGGCGTCGCTGGCCGCGGCCAACAAGCGCATCGGCAACATCCTCAAGAAGGCCGAAGGCAGCGTCGAAGCCCGGATCGACCCTGCGCTGCTGCAGGTCGCCGCCGAGCAGGCGCTGGCCACCGCGCTGCAGGCGGTGCAGCCGCAGGCCGACACGCTGTTCGAGCAGGGCGAGTACGCCGCCAGTCTGCAGGCGCTCGCCGCGCTGAAGGCGCCGGTCGATGCCTTCTTCGACGACGTGATGGTCAACGCGGAAGACCCCGCCCTGCGTGCCAACCGCCTCGGCCTGCTGAAGACGCTGCACGGCGCGATGAACCGCGTCGCCGACCTGTCCCGGCTGGCGAGCTGACATGGGCGACCGCAGCCCGATCCGGCTCGTCGTGCTCGACCGCGACGGCACCATCAACGAGGACCGTGACGACTTCGTGAAGTCCGCGGACGAGTGGGTGCCGATTCCTGGCGCACTGGAAGCGATCGCGCGGCTGCACCAGGCCGGCTGGCATGTGGTCATCGCGACCAACCAGTCGGGCCTGGGGCGCGGGTTGTTCGACATGTACACGCTCAACGAGATGCACATGAAGATGAACACGCTGCTCGCACCGCTCGGCGGCCGCATCGACGCGGTGTTCTTCTGCCCGCATGCGCCCGAGGATGCGTGCCGCTGCCGCAAGCCGCTGCCGGGGTTGTTCGAGGACATCCGGCTGCGCTTCGGACTGGACGACATGGCCGCGGTGCCCGCCGTGGGCGACACGCTGCGCGATCTGCAGGCCGCCACCGCCGTCGGCTGCACGCCACACCTGGTGCGCACCGGCAAGGCGGCCGCGCTCGACGATGCCGGTCTGCAGATGCTGCACGACCAGATTCCCGGCCTGACCGTGCACGCCAGTCTTGCCGCCTTCGCCGATGCGCTGCTTGGCGCCGAACGCAAGAAACACAGCGATGCCCGCGCCGAGGGCAAACGCCTGGCCGGCGGCGGCGCACCCACTTGACCCGACCGTCCAGCCCATGCTCCTCTACCTGCGTTCTGCCGTCTTCATCCTCTGGCTCATCGTCACGGTGATCCCGTGGAGCCTGGCCGCCGTGATCGGCTCGGTGTTCACGCGGGGGGCGCCGCTGTACTGGCTGTGCGCCGGGTGGCTGAAGCTGTCGGTGCTGGGGGCGAAGTGGATCTGCGGCGTCCACTGGCGCGTGCAGGGCATGGAAAACGTGCCCACCGCGGCCGACGGCAAAGCGTCCGTGATTCTCGTGCCCAAGCACCAGTCCACCTGGGAGACCTTCGCCATCCCGATGATCATGCCGCACCCGCTGGCCTACGTCTTCAAGCGCGAGCTGCTGTGGGTGCCGTTCTTCGGCTGGGCGATCGCGCGGCTGGACATGGTCCACATCGACCGCGGCCGGCGCTCGGATGCGTGGCGCAAGGTGGTCGAACAAGGCACGCGCATCATGGGTCTGGGCACCTGGATGATCATGTTCCCGGAAGGCACACGCACCCCGCGTGGCAGCCAGGGCGAATACAAGACCGGCGCCTCGCGGCTGGCCGTGACGACGAACACGCCGCTGGTGCCGATCGCCGTGACGTCGGCGCGCTGCTGGCCGCGCAAGAGCTTTCTGCTGCGCCCGGGCACGATCGACATCTCCATTGGCCGGCCGATCGACCCACAAGGACGCCGCCCGGACGAGCTGATGCGTGAAGTCGAGTCGTGGATCGAGGCCGAAATGCGCCGCCTCGATCCCGAGGCCTATCCCGCCCAGCCGGGCTGACCGCGAGCGCCCGCCCCGTGTCTCACCGCCCCACCGCCGACACCGGGCTGCCCCACTCCGAAGCGCTGCTGCGCCCCGCCGAGGCCAACCGCGAACTGGTGCTCGGCGGACTGCACCTGGGTTACCTGCTCAAGCGCGCCACGCGCCGCACCATCGGCTTCGTCGTCGGGCCGCGCGGGCTGGCGGTGAGCGCACCGCGCTGGGTCAGCCAGCCGCAGATCGACGGCGCCGTGCAACTCAAGGCGGACTGGATCCTGCGCAAGCTCGCCGAGCAAGGCCAGCGCCTGGTGCAGCTCGACGCAGCGCGCATCGACTGGCGGGACGGCGCCCGCCTGCCCTATCTCGGCGAAGACCTGCGGATCTGCACCAGCGACCACCACCTGACGCGCACGGTGCTGCAGGAGCCGCAGCCCCAGCTCGGCCAGCCGCGCACCCTGCACCTGCGCCTGCCCGCGCAGGCCACGCCCGTGCAGATCCGCGACGGCGTGCAACGCTGGCTGCAGCAGCAGGCCCGCGCACTGTTCGAGGCCCGCATCGCGCACCACGCCGCGGCGATGGGCGTGCAGGTCACCCGGCTGCGCCTGAGTTCCGCCCGCACCCGCTGGGGCAGTGCCAGCAGCGACGGCAGCGTCCGGCTGAACTGGCGGCTGATCCACTTCCCGCTGGCCACGCTCGACTACGTCGTGGTCCACGAACTTGCCCACCTGCACGAGATGAACCACAGCCCGGCGTTCTGGGCCATCGTGCGCGCCGTGATGCCAGACTACGAGGCCCGGCGGCGCACGCTGAAGGACGGCGTGGTGCCCGTCTTCGATTGAACAAGCTCGCGGGTCCGGGACTTGCATATCGCCGCATCCCCCGGTGCCGATCAGCGTACCGTCCATCGCCTTCAACATCACGAGACGAGGTGTGCCTTGGCCAAGATTCCTCCCGGTGTCGGTCCGCGGTTTCCGCAGGTGGTCGTTCTGTTCGGTGCCACCGGCGATCTGGCGCGGCGCAAGCTGCTGCCGGGGCTGTTCCACCTGTCCAGCGCAGGATTCATCCCGGGCTGCCGGATCATTGGCATCTCGCTGGATGACCTCGATGTCGAGGGCTTCCGACGCGCAGCCCGCAGCTCGCTGGACGAATTTTCCAGCCGCAAGGTCTCGGAGTCCGACTGGGAGGCCTTTGCCGCCAGCCTGGACTACGTGCCGCTGTCGGCGGGTGCCGAGGCACTGAAGGCCGCGGTGGACCGCGCGGAGCACAGTCTTGGCGCCGAATGCCGCCGGCTGCACTACCTGAGCGTGCCGCCGAACGCGGCGCTGTCGGCGGTGCGGCTGCTGGGCGCGGCCGGTCTGGTGGAGCGCTCGCGCATCGTGATGGAAAAGCCCTTCGGCACCAACCTGGCCACCGCCGTCACGCTGAACTCGCAACTGCACGAGGTGTTCGCCGAGGAGCAGATCTTCCGCATCGACCACTTCCTGGGCAAGGAGCCGGCGCAGAACATCCTCGCCTTCCGCTTCGCCAACGGGCTGTTCGAGCCGATCTGGAACCGCAACTTCATCGACCATGTCCAGATCGACGTGCCCGAGACGCTGGGCCTGGGCAAGCGGGCCGGCTTCTACGAGCAGACCGGCGCCTACCGCGACATGGTG
>JBJOPV010000342.1:0-3565 GCA_046050625.1 Pseudomonadota bacterium | reverse complement strand
CCCTCGCGCACCAGGGTCTCGAGCGGGCAGTGCGTCGCGGCGATCACCCGCAGGCGCACCGGCTGCGGCCGGGTCGCGCCGATCGGCAGCACCTCGCGCTCGGCCAGCACGCGCAGCAGCCGCGCCTGCAGCGCACGCGGCATGTCGCCGATCTCGTCGAGGAAGAGCGTGCCGCCGTCGGCCGCCTGGATCAAGCCGCGCTTGCCCTTCGGCGCGGCGCCGGAGAAGCTGCCAGGCAGGTGGCCGAACAGCTCGCTCTCGATCAGCGTCTCGGGGATGGCGGCGCAGTTGACCGCGACGAAGGGCCCGTCGCGGCGCGCGCTGCTGCGGTGCAGCGCCTTGGCGAGAAACTCCTTGCCGCTGCCGGTCTCGCCGGTGATCAGCAGGCTGACCGGGCTGTCGACCAGCCGCGCGGCGCGCTCGACCAGCCGGTCCAGCGCCGGATCGCCCCCCGAGAGCGCGGCCAGCGGCGCCGGCAGCACGGCGCTGCGCGGCGTCTCGGCCGGGCAGCGGGACTGTGGTGCGGCCGGCGGCGCGCTCACCCGCAGGAACAGCAGGTCCGGCCGCCCGGTGCAGCGCACCGCGCCGGCCTCGCCGCCCTGCCCGGCCAGATGGCGCGGCAGCTCCGCCGGCGACACCTCCAGCAGCGCCTGCAGCGGGCGGCCGATCAGCGTCGAGGCGGCCGTGGCCACGGTGCCCGACGGCGCGAAGAGCTGCTGCGCGCGGCGGTTGTGGCCGGTGATGCGGCCGGCCGCATCCAGCGCCAGCAGGTAGTCGGCGCGCAGGTCGAGAAAGGCCGGCGCGTCGCCCAGACGCAGGATCCAGTCGCGCCGGTGGCGCTGCAGGAAGGCCGCGTCCTCGATGCGCGCGGCTGCATCGCGCACCAGCTGCAGCGCCAGATGCTGGCTGGACTTGGGCTCGGCGCTGCTGAGCTGCGAGATGTCGAGCACCGCCGCCAGTCGCCCGCCGGGGCCGAACACCGGCGCCGAGGTGCAGGTCAGCGGAATGTGGGTCGCGTCGAAATGGTCGTCCAGATGCACCGTCAGCGCCTGGCCAGTGCTGATGCAGGTGCCCACGCCGCAGGTGCCGGCCTGCGCCTCGCTCCAGTCGGCGCCCAGATAGAGGCCCGCGCGGCGCAGCCGGCCCTCGATCTGCAGGTCGCCGAGAAAGTCGACCGTCACGCCGCGCGCATCGGTCAGCAGCACCACATAGCCCAGGCCGGCGACCTGGCGATAGAGCTGCTCCAGCCCGTGGCGGGCGATCTGCAGGAGGTCCTCCATCTGGTCCTGGTGCTCGCGCAGCCGCGCCTGCGGCAGGATGACGGCCTCCTGCATGCGCGTCGGGTCAAGGCGGTGGTCATGCACGCAGCGCTGCCAGCTCGCGCGGATGATCGCGTCGTGCGCGGCCGCGGCCGGCGCCGTCAGGCCGCGGTCGGCAACCTCGATGACGGTGGCGATGTGCGCGCGCCGGGCAGCAGACAGCGAAGGCAGCGGGGACGGCATGGCGGTCGGCATGGACGGATCTCCGGACGGCGGGTCGGCCACTGTGACGCAGCCAGGCGGGCGCGCACAGGCGTGAACACCCGCACACCGGCCCGGCGTCGGCGCGTACCGGATGCCGGCACGCTTCATGCACATTGTGGGCATGGCTTCCGACTCCCCTGACCTGATGTCACCCACCCCGCCCGCCGCCGAGCAGGAGCGCGTGCGCCGCCACACCCTGTTCGAGGATGCGCAGGCGCTGTTCACCGGCACGCTGTTCGTGTCGCTGGCGCTGATCATGTTCCGTCAGGCCGGGCTGATGACCGGCGGCACCGCCGGCGCGGCCTTCCTGCTGCACTACGCCACCGGGCTGGGCTTCGGGCCGCTGTTCTTCCTGCTGAACCTGCCCTTCTACGGCTTCGCCTGGAAGCGCATGGGCCGCGAGTTCACGCTCAAGACCTTCCTGTCGGTGGGTCTGCTGTCGCTGATGACCTCCTGGTCGCCGGCGCTGTTCGCCATCGAACGCCTGCATCCGGCCTACGCAGCGGTGCTGGGCGGGCTGCTGCTGGGCTCGGGCTGCCTGTTCCTGGCGCGGCATCACGCCAGCCTGGGCGGCGCCACCATCGTCTCGCTCTACCTGCAGCGCTCGCGCCACTGGCGTGCCGGCCATGTGCAGATGGCGATCGACGGCACGATCCTGGCACTGTCGTTCGCGCTGATCGAGCCGCAGAAAGCGCTCTACTCCATCCTTGCCGCGGTGACGATGAACCTCTTCATCGCGATCAACCACCGACCGGGGCGCTACGCGGTGCTCTGACACCGGCGCACCGGCGCTCCAGGAGACAGACCAGATGGCCATCAGCGTATTCGACCTGTTCAAGATCGGCATCGGGCCGTCGAGCTCGCACACCGTGGGGCCGATGCGCGCCGCCCGGCTCTTCGTCGATCGCCTGATCGCCGAGGGCCGGCTGGACGCGGTGGCGCGGGTGCGCGTCGAGCTGCACGGCTCGCTGGGCGCCACCGGGCGCGGCCACGGCTCGGACAAGGCGGTGCTGCTCGGCCTGGCCGGACACGACCCGGAGACCGTCGACGTCGACGCGGTGCCGGCGCTGCTGGCGGCGATGCGCGCCGAGCGGCGCATCGTGCTGGCCGGCCGCCACCCGGTGACCTTCGTCGAGCGCGACGATCTGGCCTTGCTGCGCCGCCCGCTGCCCTTTCACGCCAACGGCATGCGCGCCCTGGCCTTCGACGTCGACGGCCGCGAGCTCGACAGCCGCACCTACTACTCGGTCGGCGGCGGCTTCGTCGTCAGCGATCAGGTCGCCGCCGACGGCCAGCGCCAGCGGGTGATCGCGCCCGACGCCTCGGTGCTGCCGCACCCGTTCCGCAGCGGCGCCGAGCTGCTGGCGCTGGCGCGCACGCTGGGCACCTCGATCGCCGGCGTGATGCGCGCCAACGAGCGCCACTGGCGCAGCGACGCCGAGATCGACGCCGGCCTGCTGCGCATCTGGCAGGTGATGCAGGACTGCGTGGCGCGCGGCTGCCGCACCGAAGGCGTGCTGCCCGGCGGCTTCAAGGTGCGACGGCGCGCCGCGGCGCTGCACGCGCAGCTGCTCGCCCACCCCGAGGCCGCGCTGCGCGACCCGCTGCAGACGCTGGACTGGATCAACCTCTACGCGCTGGCGGTCAACGAGGAGAACGCCGCCGGCGGCCGCGTCGTCACCGCCCCCACCAACGGCGCGGCCGGCATCATCCCGGCGGTGCTGCATTACTACGCGCGCTTCCACCCCGGCGCCAGCACCGCCGGCATCGTCGACTTCCTGCTCACCGCCGCCGCCATCGGCCTGCTCTACAAGGAGAACGCCTCGATCTCCGGCGCCGAGGTGGGCTGCCAGGGCGAGGTGGGCGTGGCCTGCTCGATGGCGGCCGGCGCCCTGTGCGCCGTCATGGGCGGCAGCCCCGAGCAGGTGGAGAACGCCGCCGAGATCGGCATGGAGCACCACCTGGGGCTGACGTGCGACCCGGTGGGTGGGCTGGTGCAGATCCCGTGCATCGAGCGCAACGCCATCGCCTCGGTCAAGGCC
>JBJOPV010000341.1:0-3572 GCA_046050625.1 Pseudomonadota bacterium | reverse complement strand
GCCTGGGCGGCGCTGCCGGACGCCGAGCGGGCGGCCGCGCTGAACCGCGTCGCCGATCTGCTGAAGGAGCACGCCGCGACACTGGCCGACTGGATCGCGCGCGAGCAGGGCAAGCCGCTGGGCGGCGTCGGCCCCGACCAGGTGCCCGGCGCGCGCTTCGAGGCCTGGGCCTGCGAGGGCTGGACCCGTGCCACCGCCGCGCTCTCGCTCGGCACCGAGGTGGTCTTCGAGGACGAGACCCGCCGCGACGAGCTGCAGCGCCTGCCCCACGGCGTCGTCGCCGCGATCGCGCCGTGGAACTGGCCGCTGATGATCGCCATCTGGCAGATCGTGCCGGCGCTGCGCACCGGCAACACCGTGGTCATCAAGCCCTCGGAACACACGCCGGCCGGCACGCTGGAGATGGTGCGGCTGATCTCGGCGGCGCTGCCGCCGGGCGTGCTCAACACCGTCAGCGGCGCCGGCCCGGTCGGCGCGCGCCTGGTCGCGCATCCGCAGGTCGACAAGGTGCTGTTTACCGGCTCGGGCCCGACCGGCGAGCGCATCGCCACGCAGGCAGCCGCGCGGCTGATGCCGGTCACGCTGGAGCTGGGCGGCAACGACGCCGCGATCGTGCTGCCCGACGCCGCCCCGGACACGATCGCGCCGGACCTGTTCTGGGGCGCCTTCCTGAACATGGGCCAGACCTGCGCCTGCATCAAGCGGCTCTACGTGCCCGATTCGCTGCACGACGCGATCGTCGAGCGGCTGCGCGCGCTGGCCGAGGCGCTGCCGATGGGCGACCCGCTGGCCGAGGGCACCGCGATGGGCCCGGTGCAGAACCGCATGCAGCTCGACAAGATCGGCCGGCTGCTGCGGCTGGCGCGCGAGGCCGGCGCCACGGTGGTCTGCGGCGGCGCGCCCCAGCCCGGCCCCGGCCTGTTCCATCCGCTGACGATCGTGACCGGCCTGAAGGACGGCGACGCGCTGGTCGACGAGGAGCAGTTCGGCCCGGTGCTGCCGGTGATCCGCTACCGCGACGGCGATCTGGACGGCGTGGTGGCCTCGGCCAACCGGCTCGACCTGGGGCTGGGCGCCTCGGTCTGGGGACGCGACGCGGCCACGCTGCGCGCGGTGGCCGAGCGGCTGGAGGCCGGCACCGTCTGGATCAACCAGCACGGCAGGGTCCACCCGATGGTGCCCTTCGGCGGGCACAAGCGTTCGGGCTCGGGCGTGGAGTTCGGCCTGGAGGGCCTGCGCTCGCTCACCCGCACCCGGGTGATCAGCCTGTGCAAGTGAAGCCCGCGGGCTGACCCGGCCCGCCCAGGCGCGCCGAGATCTCGGCCGCCGCAGCGCGCACCGCCCGCGCCGCGGCCGAATCCCAGTCGGCCGACAGCCGGTCCTGGTGGTCCAGCGCGGTGATGACCACCGCCGGCTGGCCCTCGTGGTCCAGCGCCGGCGCGCTGAAGGCGTTGACGCCCGGAATCGGCCGGCCGTTGGCCCGGCCCAGGCCATGCGCGGCCATCTCGCGCCGCGCGCTGGCCAGCTCGGCCTCGACCTCGGCGGCGGGCGCCAGCGCCACCGCGCTCTCGCCCAGCGGCCCGACGCCGAAGGCCAGCACCTCGTGCACCCGCTGTGGCGGCAGCACGCCCGCGAAGGCCCGCCCGGTCGCGGTGCCCAGCACCGACATCACCGTGCCGACCCGCATCGCCACATGCAGCGGCTGGCGCGCCTCGTGCAGCCGCACCACCGTGGGCCCCAGATTGCCCCAGACCGCCAGCGCCACCGCGTGGCCGGTCGCGCGCGCCAGCTCCTCGGCCACCGGCTGCGCCACGCGCAAGGGGTCGAGCTGGTGCAGGCAGGCCAGACCGAGCTGCAGCGCCGCCGGCCCCAGCGCATAGCGCCCGCTCACCGTGTCTTGCTCGATCAGCCGCAGCCGCCCGAAGCTGACCAGATACGGGTGCGCGCGCGAGGCCGGCAGCCCCGCCTGCGCCGCCAGGTCCTTCAGCGACATCGGCCCAGGGCTGCGCGACAGGGCCAGCAGCAGCCGCCCGCCCACCTCGACCGACTGCACCGCGCGCTGGCCGCGCTCCTCGTCGTCGCCGTCCTTGTCCTGTCTCGACATCGTGTCGTCTCTCCTTCGTCGGCATGGATTGGAACCGATGTGAGGCGCGGCCGGCATCGCATTCTCGTTTGTACTTAGGCAATTCATTTGCCAATGGCGAATCATCACCCTACACTGCCGCCCAGAGATTGCAATCAGCAAATCAGTTCGCCAATAGCAAATTTTCAGCCCACAAGGTCCCCGCGATGAACACCCCGACGAAGAAGTTCGCCTCCCAGGCCGATCTCGAAGAGAAGAAGGTCACCTTCGAGCAGATCTCCGAGCACGCCTGGGCCTACACCGCCGAGGGCGACCCCAACACCGGCGTGATCATTGGCGACGACGCGGTGCTGGTGGCCGACACCCAGGCCACCCCGGCGATGGCCACCGACGTGATCCGCCGCATCCGCGAGGTCACCGACAAGCCGATCAAGTACGTCGTCATGACGCACTACCACGCGGTGCGGGTGCTGGGCGCCAGCGCCTACATGGCCGAGGGCGGCCAGCAGATCCTCGCCAGCCAGGACACCCACGACCTGATCGTCGAGCGGGGCGAGTTCGACAAGGCCAGCGAGATCGGCCGCTTCCCGCGCCTGTTCCGCAATGTCGAGACGGTGCCCGCCGGCCTGACCTGGCCGACCCTGACCTTCAGCGGCAAGATGACGCTGTGGCTGGGCAAGCTCGAAGTGCAGCTGCTGCAGCTCGGCCGCGGCCACACCAAGGGCGACACCGTGGTGTGGCTGCCGGGCGAGAAGACGCTGCTGTCGGGCGATCTGGTCGAGTTCGACGCCACGCCCTACGCCGGCGACGCCTACTTCCAGGACTGGCCCGGCACGCTGGACAACATCGCGCGGCTGCAGCCCACGCAGCTCGTGCCCGGCCGCGGCCCGGCGCTGAAAGGCGCCGAGCAGGTGCAGCAGGGCCTGACGGTGACGCGCGACTTCATCCGCGACGTCTGGGCGAGCGTCAAGGCCGGCGCCGACGCGGGGCGCGACCTCAACGCGGTCTACCGCGAGACCTACGCCGCGCTGCAGCCCAAATACGGCCGCTGGGTCATCTTCGACCACTGCATGCCCTTCGACGTGACGCGCGCCTACGACGAGGCCACGCAGTACCCCGATCCGCGCATCTGGACCGCCGAGCGCGACATCGAGATGTGGAAGACGCTGGAGGGCTGAGGCCATGCACTCGACCTACAGCTACCCGAAGTTCGACGCGACGCGCCCGCCCGAGCTCGACGCTGCGCCCGGCAGCGCCCACCGCACGGTGGTGGTGGTGGGCGCCGGCCCGGTGGGCTTGAGCGTGGCGATCGACCTGGCGCAGCGCGGCCAGCCGGTGCTGCTGCTCGACGACGACGACACCGTCAGCGTCGGCTCGCGCGGCCTGTGCTACGCCAAGCGCACGCTGGAGATCCTCGACCGGCTCGGCTGCGGCCAGCCGGTGGTGGACAAGGGCGTGACCTGGAATGTCGGGCGCACCTTTCTGGACA
>JBJOPV010000340.1:0-3674 GCA_046050625.1 Pseudomonadota bacterium | reverse complement strand
TGCAGCCCGAAGGCAGCGCCCAGGTGGTCTGCGGCTTCATCGCCTTCAGCGCCGTCGAGGCGCTGATGCGCACGCTGGCCGCGCCCAGGCGCTGCTCCAGCTCGGCGATGCTGACGATGTAGCGGTCGAGCGCGCCCAGGCCGGTGGTGTTCGGGATCAGCCAGGCGATGGCCTTCTGCGCGCCGGTGGCCGGATCGGTGGTGATCAGCGCCTTCCACATGAATTCCGGGGTGCGGATGCCGTGGCTGCTCAGGTAGAAATCGTTGGTGTCGCTGGCGGTGTCGCCGTGGACCACGCCGCCGTAGACCTGTACCGACGCCAGATCGCGATAGCACTCGGCCACCGTCTCGGCCTCGAGCCAGATGCCGCGGTTGAAGCCCGAGACCTGCGGCACGATGTTGCTCATGTAGTTGGCACGCCGGATCAGCGCGCTGTCGGAGTCCATGTGGTTGGACATCACCAGATGGCCGCGGTCGTAGCCCGGATGCACGCTCTCGTAGCTGGCGGTGCTGGTCTGCTGCAGGCAGCCAGCGGGCAGCGTCGGGTCGAACGTGAACGCGCTTGGCCGCGCAGCGCTGCCGGTGTCGGCCTGCAGGGTGTAGCGGTAGTGCAGCGCGGTGCGGTCGGTGCAGTCGTAGATCAGCCGAAAGCCGCTGTAGTCCTGGTCGACGATCCAGTGGCTGGCCGTGTCCTCGGTGGTGACGGCATCGGTGCTGTCGCCGCCACCGCAGGCCACCAGCGTGATCGCGGCCAGTGCGACCCCACCCGCACGCAGCAGGTGCCTCGACACAGAAGTCATGCAGAACGCTCCCGGATTCATGTCATGTGAAGAACAGTCAACCCAGGATTAGACCCGCTCCAGCGCCTCAGGGGGGCGCCAGCCCCGCCCGCAGCCGGTCAGCCACGCCGGGATCCAGCCGGCCGGCGGCCTGCGCCAGCGCCACCTGCGGCGCGGCCAGCCGACGATAGAACTCGACCGCCGCCGGGCCGATCGCCTCCAGCGCGGCCAGATGCGTCCTGACGACCCCTGCATCGCCGCGCGCGATCGGCCCGGACACCGCGCCGGCCAGACCGCGGCCCTCGACCGCATCGAGCGTGCCACGCGCCAGCGGCAGCAGCGCCGCCAGCGTCTCGGCCTCGTCCACGCCGAAGGTTTTCCACAGGCCCACCGCCTCGGCCAGCACCGGCAGCAGGAAGCTGGCGGCATAGCCAGCGGCGACGTGGTAGCGCGCCCGCATGCCCGGCGGCAGCACGATCGGGCGCAGGCCCAGCACCTCGGCCAGCGCCTGCAGCGCCTCGGCCAGCGCGCTGCCGGCCGCAGCCTCGATCGCCACCGTGCTGCCCGCCAGGCGATCGGCCGCGCCCAGCGGGTCGGAGAAGATCTGCAGCGGATGAAAGCCGCCGGTGGCCGCGCCCGCCCGCACCGCGCTCGCCAGCGCCGCCACCTCGGTGGCGCCGCTGCAGTGCACCACCGCCTGCCCGGAGCGCCAGCGCAGCGCCTCGGCGCAGGTCGCGATGTGATCGTCGGGCACCGTCAGCAGCACCAGATCGGCCCGGTCGACCGCCGCCTGTGGAGAACTCGGCTGTGGACAACGCTCGGGCCAGCCCGGACCGAGCGTCGGGCGCCGACTGCCGATGGCCGCCACCACCACGCCACGGCGCGCCAGCGCGATCGCCAGCGCCTGCGCGACCCGGCCGGCGCCCACCAGCGCGATCGAGGGCAGCGCCACGCCCAGCCCGCCTGTGGATAACTCTGTGGAAAGGGGGATGCTTGCGTTCATGGCGCCATCATGCACACTGGCCCGCATGGATATCCACAGCCTGCAGACCCGCCTGCGCGCCTTCTCCGCCGAACGTGGCTGGGAGCCGCACCAGAACCCCAAGAACCTCGCGATGGCGATGGTGGTCGAGGCCGCCGAGCTGGTCGAGATCTTCCAGTGGCTCAGCCCGGCGCAAGCGGCGGACCTGGCCTGCGACGCAGCGCGCCAGCAACACGCCGGCGAGGAGATCGCCGACGTTCTGCTCTATCTGCTGCAGATCGCCGACCGTTGCGGCATCGACGTGGAAGCGGCCGTCGAGCGCAAGATCGGCCTGAATGCGCTCAAGCATCCGGTACCCACCCGTGCCGCATGAGTTATCCACAGCCGCGCCACAGGTCGCGGTGATCGACTGGCGCACGGCCGAGGCGCCAGCCCGATTTGTCCACAGCCTGCTGCACACCGGCTTCGCAGTGCTGATGCATCACCCGATCGACACCGCGCTGCTGTGCCGGATCGAGGACGAGTGGGCCGCGTGGCTGGCCTCGCCGGCTGTGGATAACTGTCGCTTCGACCCACGGACCCAGGACGGCTATGTCGGCCCCGAGCGCTCCGAGACCGCCAAAGGCCAGACCGAGAAGGACCTGAAGGCCTTCTTCCACCACTACCCCGGCGGACGTTATCCACAGGAGCTGTCCGACGCCGCGCTGCGCTACCGCGCGCAGGCCGAAGCGCTGGCGGCGCAGCTGCTTGACTGGGTGCAGACGCACGCCCCTGAGGCGGCGCGCCGAAGTTTTCCACAGCCCCTGCCGGAAATGATCGCCGGCAGCCGGCAGACGCTGCTGCGCATCCTGCGCTATCCCCCGCTGCGCGGCGACGAGCCGGCCGGGGCGATGCGCGCGGCCGCACACGAGGACATCAATCTGCTGACCGTGCTGCCCGCCGCGCGCGAGCCTGGCCTGCAGGTGCTCGGTCGCGACGGCCTGTGGCGCGATGTGCCGGGCGACGCCGGCTGGCTGGTCATCAACACCGGCGACATGCTGCAGGAGGCCAGCGGCGGCGTCTTTCCGTCCACCACCCATCGCGTCGTCAACCCGGTGGGGTCGGCGGCAGGGCGGTCGCGCCTGGCGATGCCGCTGTTCCTGCATCCGCGCCCGGAGGTGCGACTGTCGGCGCGCCACACCGCCGCCAGCTACCTCGACGAGCGGTTGCGCGAACTCGGCCTCAGAGCGCCCTGACCACCAGCTTGAAGTCCGGGTCTTCGGGGAAGGGCCGCACCTCGTAGCCCAGGCCGCGCATCAGCCGCAGCATGTTGGGGTTGTTGGCCAGCACCAGGCCTTCGATGTGGGCCAGGCCCTTGTCGCGGGCGAAGTCCTCGATCGACAGCATCAGCCGCGAGCCCAGGCCCTGGCCCTTGTAGTTGTCCGAGACCACCAGCGAGAACTCGCAGGTCGTCTGGTCCGGGTTGGTGATGTAGCGCGACACGCCGATGATCTTCTCGGTCTCGACGAACTCGCCGTCCTCGCCCAGCACGCGGTCGGTGTGCACCGCCACCAGCGCCATCTCGCGGTCGTAGTCGATCAGCGTGTAGCGCGCCAGCATGCGCGCGGGCAGCTCGTGCATCGCGCTGGCGAAGCGGAAATAGCGGCTCTCCTCCGACAGCCCGCGGGTGAAGGCCTGCAGCATGTCGGCATCGTCCGGGCGGATCGGGCGGATGGTGTAGAGGTCGCCGCCCTTCATCGGCCACTCGCGCTCGTAGCGGCTCGGGTAGGGCAGGATGGCCAGGTGCTGGTAGTCGCGCGCGGTCGGGCCGGCGTGGTCGATGACGATGCGCGCATCCACCGCGACCGCGCCGCTCTCGTCGACGATGATCGGGTTGATGTCCATCTCGCGCAGCTGCGGCAGCTCGCAGACCAT
>JBJOPV010000339.1:0-3686 GCA_046050625.1 Pseudomonadota bacterium | reverse complement strand
ACCCGGCCGCCGGACGCGCCCACGGCGCCTGCCAGCAGGCGCTGACCGAGGCCGTGGGCCGCGAGCGGCTGAGCGCGGTCGATGCCCAGCGCCTGGCCGAGCGCCTGCTCGGCGACGCGGTGCACGCCAATCTGCTGCTGCTGGGCCTGGCCTGGCAGCGCGGCCTGGTGCCGGTCAGCCTGCAGGCGCTGCAGCGCGCGATCGAGCTCAACGGCACGCAGGTGGCGCGCAATCTGGCGGCCTTCACCTGGGGCCGCCGCGCCGCGCTCGACCTCGGCGCGGTGCAGGCTGCCGCCGGGCTGGAGCAGGTGATGCGCCTGGTGCGCCGGCCCACGCTGGACGCCCGCATCGCCCGCCGCACCGAGGATCTCGCCGCCTACCAGGACACCGCCTATGCCCGGCGTTATGCCGAGCGCATCGGCCGCCTGCGCACGGCCGAGGCCGCGGCCTGCGGCGGCCGCACGCCCGTGACCGACGCGGCCGTCGACGCGCTGCACCAGCGCATGGCGATCAAGGACGAGTACGAGGTGGCCCGGCTGCACACCGACCCGGAATTCATCGCCCGCCTGACGGCCGACTTCGACGGCCCGGTGCGCCTGGTGCACCACCTGGCGCCACCGCTGCTGCCCGGCCGCGACGCCCGGGGCCGGCCACGCAAGCGCCGCTTCGGCCCCTGGGTGCGGCCGCTGCTGCAGCTGCTGGCGCGCGCCCGCGGCCTGCGCGGCCGCTGGTGCGACCCCTTCGGCCACACCGACGAGCGGCGCCACGAGCGCCTGCTGCGCGATCGGCTGGAGACGCTGATCGACGAGATCAGCGACACGCTGCAGGCGCTGTCGACCACGCCGGGCGGGCCGCAGGCGGCCACCGTGCAGCCGCTGACCGCCACCGCGCTGGAGCTGCTGCGCCTGTCGCAGCGCATCCGCGGCTACGGCCCGGTGCGCGAGGCCCGCGAGGCCGAGGTACAGCCGCAATGGCAGCAGGCGATGGACCGCTGGCAGCACCTGCGCGCGGCGGCGCGGCGGCGCGGCTGAGCGGGCGGCGCGACGCAGGGCCGTGCGCGGCGCGGCGGCCGGGCGGCGCGGCCGGGCACGCGGGCGCAGGAACACAAGGGCGCAGCGGCGTGACGGCGTGACGGCGTGACGGCGACTCGGAACAGCCGACACGGCGGCACGGTTCCGCCGCTCGCATAAGCTCGCCGCCATGGTCGCCTCCGCCCCTCCTGCAGTCCCCGTCACCGTCTCTGACATCGGGCTCACCACCACCTCCGCCGCCACCTCCGCCACCCACCCGGCCGCCACCCTCTGGCCCGCGATCACCACCGCGCGGCACGCCAGCATCCCGCGCTGCCCGTGGTGGGTGGCCGCGCCGGAAGCCCCGTCCGGCCGCTGGCGCGCCGGCTCGGTCGCGCGGGCCGATCTGCCGGCCCTGCGCGCCTGGCCGCAGTGGCTGACGATCGACGGCGACGGCGTCACGCTGCAGGTCGCCCCCGAGGCACGCGAGCCGGTGCTGGCCACGATCGCGCAGGCGCTGCGCGCCCAGGGCCTGATCCGCGCCTGGCGCGACGAGCTGTTCCCGGTGCCGGCCCTGCTCGACGCGCAGGACAGCCCGGGCCCGGTGCTGGCGCGCATCGAGCGCGCCAGCGCGCGCTTCTGGGGCTCGCTGACCTTCGGTGCCCACTGCAACGGCTGGGTGGCCGGCGCCGACGGCCGGCCGGCCGCGCTGTGGATCGCCCGCCGCGCCGACGACAAGCCGACAGACCCCGGCCGGCTGGACAACCTGATCGGCGGCGGCGTGAGCGCCGGCCAGTCCCCGCGCGAGGCCGTGCTGCGCGAGGGTTGGGAAGAGGCCGGCCTGCAGCCGTCGCAGATGGCCGGCCTGCGCAGCGGCCGCCGCATCCACGTCGCGCGCGATCTGCCCGAGGGCTTCCAGCGGGAATGGGTCAGCGTCTACGACCTGTGCCTGCCGCCGGATCTGCAGCCGGTCAACCAGGACGGCGAGGTGCAGTCCATCACCCGCATGCCGATCGCCGAGGTCGTCGAACGCTGCGCCGCGGGCGAGCTGACCGTCGACGCCACGCTGGCCACGCTCGACTTCCTGCTGCGCCACGATCTGCTGGACGCGACGACGCGGCCGCCCCTGGAGGCCGCTGCCGCCCGGCTGTGGCTGCCCACGGACCCGGCCGACCAGGCCATGGACGCCACGCGCTGACGCAGGCGGCTGAGCGGCCAGCGGTGCGGACGGCGGCGGGGACGGCCCGGGACGCGCCCGACGCGCGGGCCGGGCACCGCCCAGCGGACGCGCCACCGGCGGGCGGAAGCCGCTCCCGGCCCGCGGAACTTTCTGGCGCATTCAATGGTCCTGCGCAAGCACCCGTTGTTGCGTTCAATCAAGTTGAAGTGCCGGCTCAAGCGGCCTGAACCGCCGACGCCGGTCCGCGTCGCACACTGCCGGACATGGCACACGCATCCCCCTCCTCCTCCACCGGTCGCTACAGCGGCACGGCCATCGCGCTGCACTGGCTGCTGGCGCTCGGCATCGCCGGCACCTTCGGCATGGGCCTGTGGCTGGATGCCCTGCCGATGTCGCCGCTGAAGTTCAAGCTCTTCAACTGGCACAAGTGGGCCGGCGTCACGATCCTGGCGCTGTCGGTGCTGCGCCTGGTCTGGCGCCTGAGCCACCGGCCGCCGGCCGATCTGCCGATGCCGCGCTGGCAGGCCGTCGTCGCCCACGGCACCCATCACCTGCTGTACCTGCTGTTCTTCGCCGTGCCGCTTCTGGGCTGGGCCTACAGCTCGGCCGCCGGCCGCCCGATCGTGCTGTTCGGCGTGCTGCCGCTGCCGGACTTCGTGCCGGTCGACCAGGCCTTGGCCGACGCGATCAAGCCCTGGCACGGCAACCTCGCCTGGGCCATGGCCCTGCTGGTGGCGATGCACGTGGCCGGCGCCCTCAAGCACCAGCTGATCGACAAGGACGGCCTGATCGGCCGCATGCTGCCCGGTCGCGGCTGAGCCCGCCGCCCGAGCGCCTCCGACCTCCCGGGCGCCGCCACCGGCGCGCACCCGGCCCATGACACCCGACACCCTCATCCGCCCATGTCCACCGTTTCCATCGCCCTGCGCCTCGGCGCCACCCTGACCCTCGGCCTCGGCGTCCTGGCCGCCGCGCCGGGCGCGCTCGCCCAGCAGGTCGTGCCCGCCAGCAGCGAGATCGCCTTCGTCAGCAAGCAGATGGGCGTGGCCGTCGAGGGCAAGTTCAGGAAGTGGTCCGCCCAGATCACGCTCGATCCGAAGAAGCCCGAGGCCGGCAAGGTGGCCTTCACCATCGACACCGGCTCGGCCAGCTTCGGCGTGCCCGAGACCGATGCCGAGGTCGGCAAGGCGCCGTGGTTCAACGCCGCGAAGTTCCCGCAGGCCACCTTCACCAGCAGCGCGATCAAGGCGCTGGGCGGCGGCAGGTTCGAGGTGCGCGGCAAGCTCACCGTCAAGGGCGTGGCCCAGGACGCGGTGGTGCCGGTGGCCGTGACGCAGTCGGGCGCGGCCAGCACCGCCACCGGCGCCTTCACCATCAAGCGCCTGGACTTCAAGATCGGTGAAGGCGAATGGGCCGACACCTCGATGGTGGCCAACGACGTGCAGGTGAAGTTCAAGCTCGCGCTGACCGGCCTGGCCCCGCTGTGATCCCGACGG
>JBJOPV010000338.1:0-3690 GCA_046050625.1 Pseudomonadota bacterium | reverse complement strand
TCGATCCAGCTCGCGCTGCTCTTGGCCTCGGACAGCGTGAAGCCGCCTTCGCCTGCCGGAATGAAGCGGCGCTCGACCAGGTCGAACTCGCGCACCACGGTGGCGTCGGCGCCGCCGCGCGAGAGGTCGATCAGGCAGCGGCGCCAGACCGGACGGCCCTCGGCGTCACGCGCCGGCGTGCAGACGTCCGCACCGTGCCAGACCCAGTTCTCGCCCTCGGCCGCGCCCAGCGCGTCCAGGTCGAGCACCGTCTCCCAGACGGGCTCGGCCAGGCGGTAGCTCGCCAGCGTCGTGCGCCGCCACAGGCCACGCGGGTGCTCGGCGTCCTGCCAGAAGTTGTAGAAGTCGTGGCCGATGCGGCTGACGTAGGGAATGCGCTCGCGCGCGTCCATCAGCGCCTTCAGGCGCGGGCGGAACTCGGCGTAGTCGGCGCGCGCACCCAGCTCGCCCTCGGTGCGGGCGTTGTGCTCACGCACCCAGGCCAGCGCGGCCTCGCCGTGAACCTCCTCCAGCCAGAGGTCCGGGGCGCTCATGCCACACCTTCCGCGTACGGATCGGCGAAGCCCAGCGCCGCCATCACCTCGCGCTCGCGCTGCTCCATCGCCTCGGCCTCCTCCTCGCTGTCCTCGTGGTCGTAGCCCTGAGCGTGCAGCGTGCCGTGCACCAGCAGGTGCGCGTAGTGGGCCAGCAGCGCCTTGCCGTTGGCGGCGGCCTCGGCCTCGACCACCGGCGCGCACAGCACCAGGTCGGCCACCACCACCGGCTCGTCGGCGTAGTCGAAGGTCAGCACGTTGGTCGCGTAGTCCTTCTGGCGGTACTCGCGGTTGAGCGTCTGGCCTTCCTCGGCACCGACGATGCGCACGGTGATCTCGCCGGGCCGCTCCAGCGCGGCGCGCACGAAGCGCGCGACCTTGTGGCGCGGCAGCAGCGCGCGGTGGCGCGGATCGGCGAATTGCAGCGACAGGCTCAGTTCGGGACGGGCAGCGGGCATGGGCAGGACTTTCTCGGGATCGGATCGAAGAGCGGATCGAAAGACAGATCGACAGGCGGCTCAGGCCTCGGGCCGCTCGCCCACCGGGCGGGGCCGCGCCGCATCGTAGGCCTCGACGATGCGCGCCACCAGCGGATGGCGCACCACGTCGACAGCGGTGAAGCGGGTCATCGCGATGCCGCGCACCTGGCGCAGCACCTGCGCAGCATCCACCAGGCCACTCTTCTGGCCGCGGGGCAGATCGACCTGCGTGGTGTCGCCGGTCACCACCGCGCGGCTGCCGAAGCCGATGCGGGTCAGGAACATCTTCATCTGCTCCGGCGTGGTGTTCTGCGCCTCGTCGAGGATGACGAAGGCGTGGTTGAGCGTGCGCCCGCGCATGAAGGCCAGCGGCGCCACCTCGATCTGGCCCTTCTCGAAGGCCTTGCCCACGCGCTCCATGCCCATCAGGTCGTAGAGCGCGTCGTAGAGCGGGCGCAGGTAGGGATCGACCTTCTGCGCCAGATCGCCGGGCAGGAAGCCCAGGCGCTCGCCGGCCTCGACCGCCGGGCGGGTCAGGATGATGCGCTGCACGCTGCCGCGCTCCAGCGCATCCACCGCGCAGGCCACCGCCAGGAAGGTCTTGCCGGTGCCCGCCGGCCCCAGGCCGAAGGTGATGTCGTGGCCAAGAATGTTGCGCAGGTAGGCGACCTGGTTGCGAGTGCGACCGGCCAGCTCGGCGCGGCGCGTCTTCAGCACGATCTCGGGCTCGTCGCCGGCGGGCTCGATCACCGTCTCGCCGGCCTGCACCACCCGCAGCGCCGGGCCGTCGTCATGCAGGGCCTGCACCAGCAGCAGCTGCAGCTCGGCCGGCTCGATCGGCGCAGCGGCACGGTCGTGCAGCTGCTGCAGCACCGCGACTGCACGCTCGGCCGCGCGCCGCGCGCCCTCGATGCGGAAGGACTCGTTGCGCCGGCGGATGCTGACGTCGAAGGCCGCCTCGATCGTGCGCAGGTGTTCGTCCAGCGCGCCGCAGACATGGGCGAGGCGCTGGTTGTCGTGGGGGATGAAGGCGTGGCGCAGGATCACGGGTCGAGTGTGAACTATGAGGCACGGGGCCGGAGCCACGATTGTCGCCGCGCGCCGGCATCCGGAGCGGTCCGGCAGAATCGGGCGCCTGCCCGCCACCTCTTCCGGATTTCACATTTCCGTGACCCCGCCTCCCGTTCCGGCCGCCGATGTCCCGACGATCCATGCCTCGCAGGCGACCGACACGCCATCCGAGTCCGCCGTGCCAGGCTCATCGCTCGAGCCCGAGACCCCCGAGCCAGGCGTCGTCCGCCCCTCGCTGCGCCAGCGCATCGAGCGCTTGACCGGTGGCTCCGTGCTGGCCGCGCTGCACCCGGCACGCTGGGGCTTGCTGGTGCTGGCGCTGATCGTCGGCGGCCTGTGGCTGGTCGAGCTTGGGAGCCGAGGCAGCCAGGACGACATGACCCTCATCCGCAGTGCGACGCTGATGACCATGCCCACGCCGGAGCGGCCGCAGACCGGCGCGCCTCGGCTGATCACCCTGCCTCACGCCTGGGATCACTCGCCGCGGCTGTCGACCCCGCTGGGCTACCGGATCCGCTTCGACCTGCCCACGCGCGCTCCGTCTTCGTCGATGCCGACCGGCATGGCGGGCCTGTACATCGAGCGCCTGTGCGGCGCGCACGAGATCCGGCTCAACGGCTGGCGCCTGGCAGTGCGGGGGCGGCTCGACGCGCCGCGGCCCAACGAATGCCTCGACCCGGTGCTGGTGGCGCTGCCGCCGGCGATGCTGCGCACGGCCGACAACCAGCTCGACATCCTCCTGGCCGCGCAGGTGCGCTCGCAGGTGGCGGTCAGCGAGCATGCCGGCTACCTGTCGCCGGTGCGCATCGGCCCGATGCATCAGCTCGAGGGCATGCAGCGACGCCTGCAGGCCCTGCACACCGGCACGACCCAGGCGCTGGCGATGCTGGTCGGCGCGGTGGGCACCGCCGCGCTGCTGCTGGCCGCGCTCAGTCGCCTGCCCTATCTCGGCTACTTCGGCGCGGCATGCCTGGGCTGGGCGATGCTGTGCGCGCTGCTGACCGGCGCCCACCTGCCGCTGTCGGTGCCGGCCTATGAATGGCTGACTGGCGCGCTGATGCCGCCGATCGCGGTGGCGGCCATCCTCTCGCTGATGCGCTACAGCGGCATCCAGGTGCGCTGGGTCGAGCTGTCGGTGGCACTTCAAAGCATCGTGGTGCCACTGAGCCTGCTGATCGCCGCGCCCGATCGCATCAGCACCATCACCCAGCCGTGGATGGTGATCCTCTCGCTCGAGGTGCTGGTGGCGCTGGGCGTGTTCCTGCGCCGGGCCTGGGCGCGCTCGCCGGCCGACTTCCGCGTCGTGGGCATCGCGCTGGGCATGACGCTGGTGGGCGCGGCCTTCGAGCGGATGATGGTGGCCGACGAGATCCTGCTGCCCGGCGTGCGCGCGATCAGCATCGGCGCGGTGGTGATGTTCGCCGGCATGGTGCTGCGCATGCTGCAGCAGATGCAGGCAGCGGTCGGCGCGGCCGAGGCGGGCCGGCTGGCCGCCGAGCGCCGGGTCGAGGAGATCACCAGCGACATGGAGCGCAACTACAGCCACATGGCCGAGATGCGCGTCGAGCAGGTCACCGCCAAGGAGCGCAAGCGCATCGCCGCCGACC
>JBJOPV010000337.1:0-3691 GCA_046050625.1 Pseudomonadota bacterium | reverse complement strand
CTGGAAGAACTCGAACACCAGCTGCGTGTCGAGCGCGCCGATCATCCCGGAGGTGAACTTCACGTCCATCGCAAGGCCCGGGCGGCCGGAGAAATCGACCACCACGCGCGAGAGCGCCTCGTCCAGCGGCACGTAGGCGTGGCCGTAGCGGGTCAGGCCCTTCTTGTCGCCGACCGCCTGGGCCACCGCCATGCCCAGCGTGATGCCGACGTCTTCCACCGTGTGGTGGCCGTCGATGTGCAGGTCGCCGTCGGCCTCGATCTCCAGGTCGATCATGCCGTGACGGGCGATCTGGTCGAGCATGTGGTCGAAGAAGCCGATGCCGGTCTTCAGGACCGAGCGGCCGCTGCCGTCGAGGTTGACGCGCACGCGGATCTTCGTCTCGTTGGTGTCGCGGCGGATCTCGGCGATGCGGTCCGCGCCGGCACCGGCGGCCGGGGTCAGGGTGTCTGTGCTCATGGGGGGCTCGGGTCTCAGAGCGACGCGCGCAGCGCGGCGATCATGCGGTCGTTCTCGTCGGGCGTGCCGACGGTCAGGCGCAGGCAGTTGGCCAGCAGCGGGTGCAGCGCGGCGACATGCTTGATCAGCACGCCCTGGCGCTTCATGCCCTCGAAGGCGGCCTTCGCGTCGGCGACCCGCACCAGGATCATGTTGGCCTCGCTCGGCCAGGCCTTCACGCCGGGCATCTCGCGCAGCGCCGCCTGCAGCCGCTCGCGCTCCTGGCGCAGCAGCGCGGCCTGGCGCGCGTACTCGTCGGCATGCGCCAGCGCGAACAGCGCCGCCTCGGCGTTGAGCACGCTGACGTTGTAGGGCGGGCGCACCTTGTCGATCTCGGCCACCAGCGCGGTCGGCCCCACCATGTAGCCCAGGCGGATGCCGGCCAGGCCGAACTTGCTCAGCGTGCGCATCACCAGCACATGGTCGAACTCGCCGGCGCGCGCCATCCACGAGCGCGAGGCGAAGGGCTGGTAGGCCTCGTCGAATACCACCAGGCCGTTCTGGCGGCCGACCGCCGCGACGATGCGCTCGATCACCGCGTCGTCGAACAGGTTGGCGGTCGGGTTGTTCGGGTAGGCGATGTAGGTGATGGCCGGGCGGTGCTGCTCGATGGCGGCGAGCATCGCCGCCTCGTCGAGCTCGAAGTCAGGCGTCAGCGGCACGCCGACGAACTCCAGCCCCTGCAGCTGCGCCGACATCTGGTACATCACGAAGCCCGGCACCGGCGCCAGGATCGTGGCGCCCGGGCGATCGCAGGCCATCGCCAGGAGCGAGATCAGCTCGTCCGAGCCGTTGCCCAGCATCAGCGCGCAGCCTTCGGGCAGCCCGACGTGCGCGGCCAGCGCGGCCTTGAGCTCGTCGATGCGCGCGCCGGGATAGCGGTTGATCGCCACCGCGCCCAGGCGCCGGCCCAGCTCGGCCTGCAGCTCGGTCGGGAGCTGGAAGGGATTCTCCATCGCGTCGAGCTTGACGAGGCCGGCGCTGGGCTGCACCGCGTAGGCGTGCATGCCCTGCACGTCGTTGCGCAGGACGGTCTGCAGGCGCTCGGGCAGCGCAGCAGCGGAAGACGAGGAAGCAGTCATCTCGGAACTCCGGTTCAGTCGGCGCGTTGGAGGCGGAACTCGGCGGCCTGGGCATGCGCCTGCAGGCCCTCGCCATAGGCCAGCTCGGCGGCGATGGGGCCGAGCTGCTGCGCGCCGGCCTGGCTCACCTCGATCAGGCTGGAGCGCTTCTGGAAGTCGTAGACGCCCAGCGGCGAGCTGAAGCGCGCGGTGCCGCTGGTGGGCAGCACATGGTTGGGGCCGGCGCAGTAGTCGCCCAAGGACTCGCTGGTGTAGGCACCGAGGAAGATCG
Organism: Pseudomonadota bacterium; assembly: GCA_046050625.1. GTDB lineage: Bacteria > Pseudomonadota > Gammaproteobacteria > Burkholderiales > Burkholderiaceae_C > Sphaerotilus. The sequence goes on along the minus strand of JBJOPV010000337.1, from coordinate 1,840 downwards.
CGCCGGCGTGGCGCAGCAGCGGCTCCCAGCGGTGCGGCTCGGCCGAGCTGACCTCGAGGTGCTCCGGCGCGATGCGGTTGCTGATCGCGCAGGCCTCCTCCATGTCCTTCGTGAGGATCAGCGCACCGCGCCCCTCCAGGCTGGCGCGGATCACGTCGCGGCGCGGCATGCCCTCGATCAGCCGGTCGATCGCCGCCTGCACCTGGGCGATGTAGCCGGCGTCCGGGCACAGCAGGATGGATTGCGCCAGCTCGTCGTGCTCGGCCTGGCTGAACAGGTCCATCGCCACCCAGTCGGGCGGCGTCGTGCCGTCGGCCAGCACCAGGATCTCGGACGGCCCGGCGATCATGTCGATGCCGACCTGGCCGAAGACGCGGCGCTTGGCGCTGGCGACATAGGCGTTGCCCGGGCCGGTGATCTTGTCCACGCGCGGCACGGTGGCGGTGCCGTGCGCCAGCGCGCCCACGGCCTGCGCGCCGCCGAGGGTGAAGGCGCGGCTCACGCCCGCGACATAGGCCGCGGCCAGCACCAGCGGGTTCTTCTCGCCGCGCGGCGTGGGCACGACCATGATGATCTCGGGCACGCCGGCCACATGCGCGGGAATCGCGTTCATCAGCACCGACGACGGGTAGGCCGCCTTGCCGCCGGGCACGTAGATGCCGACGCGGTCCAGCGGCGTGACCTTCTGGCCCAGCAGCGTGCCGTCCTCGTCGCGGTAGGACCAGCTCAGGCCGCAGGCCTGGAGCTGGCGCTCGTGGTAGGCACGCACACGCCGGGCCGCGGCTTCGAGCGCGCTGCGCTGCGCCGGGGTGATGGCGTCGAAGGCGGCCTTGAGCTCCTCGCGGCTCAGCTCCAGCGCGGCCACCGAAGGCGCCTCCAGCCCGTCGAAGCGCGCGGTGTACTCGAGCACCGCCGCGTCCCCGCGGGCCTGCACGTCGGCCAGGATGGCGGCGACACGCTCCTCGATCGCATGATCCGTCTCCGCCGACCAGTGCAGCACGCGCTTGAACTCGGTCTCGAAATCGGCGCGGGCGGTGTTCAGGTGACGGACGGCGACGGGAGTCATGGCAGTTTCCGTGAGGGTGGAGCGGGAAAATCGGCGATCAGTCTTTGGGGATCGCGGCGGCGAAGGCGTCGATCAGCGGGCGCAGCCGGTCGCGCTTGAGCTTGAGCGCGGCCTGGTTGACCACCAGGCGCGAGGAGATCTCCATGAAGGGCTCGACCTCGACCAGGTGGTTGGCCTTGAGCGTCTTGCCGGTGGAGACCAGATCGACGATCGCGTCGGCCAGACCCGTCAGCGGCGCCAGCTCCATCGAGCCGTAGAGCTTGATCAGGTCGACATGCACGCCCTTGTCGGCGAAGTGCTGGCGCGCGATGGTGGTGTACTTGGTGGCCACGCGGATGCGCGAGCCCTGGCGCACCGCGGCCTCGTAGTCGAAGCCCTCGCGCACCGCCACGCTCATGCGGCAGCGCGCGATGTTCAGGTCCAGCGGCTGGTACAGGCCCTCGCCGCCGTGCTCGATCAGCACGTCCTTGCCGGCCACGCCCAGGTCGGCGCCGCCGTGGCCGACGTAGGTCGGCACGTCGGTGGCGCGCACCAGCACCACCTGCACGTCGGCGCGGTTGGTCGGCAGGATCAGCTTGCGGGACTTCTCCGGGTCTTCCAGCACCTCGATGCCGGCGGCGGCCAAGAGCGGCAGCGTCTCCTCGAAGATGCGGCCCTTCGACAGCGCGAGCGTGATCATGTCGCTCATCCCGGAATCCTTTCGATGTCGGCGCCGATGGCGCGCAGTTTCACTTCCATCGCGTCATAGCCGCGGTCGAGGTGGTAGATGCGGTC
>JBJOPV010000336.1:0-3697 GCA_046050625.1 Pseudomonadota bacterium | reverse complement strand
GCGAGTACGGCACCGGCCAGTACGAAGCCGGGCAGAACGAGTACCTGAAGCCGCTGATCGCCTCCGGCAAGGTCAAGGTGGTGTGCGAGCAGTACACCGAGAACTGGGATCCGGTGAAGGCCCAGGCCTTCGCCGAGGACTGCCTGACGCGCAACAAGGGTGACGTCGACGTCTTCCTCGGCATGAACGACGGCACCACCGGTGGTGCGGTTGCCGCACTGATCAGCCAGGGGTACAAGCCCGGTCAGAAGATCGTGACCGGCGGACAAGACGCCACCGTGGAAGCCCTGCGCTACATCGCCCAGGGCTGGCAGGACAACTCGGTCCTGAAGGATCTCAAGGTCGAGGCCACCTACGCTGCGGATGTCGTGGCCTCGCTGCTGGCAGGCAAGGGCGTGCCGAAGAACCTGATCAACGGCAAGGTGAACAACAAGTTCATGGACGTGCCGGCGGTGTTCCTCCCGGTGAGCAACATCACCGCGGACAACATGGGCGACGTGGTCAAGGCCGGCGTCTGGACCTGGGCGCAGATCTGCCAGGGCATCCAGAAGACCCCGGTCTGCCAGGCCAACGCCAAGTAAGCCGACCGGCCTTGCAATGATCGGCGCGCCGGGGGTGTCACCGGCCGGCGTGCCTTCCATGGAGAACACCAACATGACTGAGATTGCCAGCGCGCGCAACCCTGCCTCGAGCCCGCGCGGTGTGCCGCTGATCTCGATGCGGAACATCAAGAAATCCTTCGGCTCGGTGCAGGCGCTGCGCGGCGCCTCGATCGAGGTCCACCCCGGCGAGGTCGTCGCGCTGGTGGGCGACAACGGGGCAGGCAAGTCGACCTTCGTCAAGGTGATGTCCGGCGTGCATGCCCATGACTCGGGCGACTTCGAGATCGAGGGCAAGCCGGTGCGCATCAAGGGCCCGGCAGACGCCTCGGCCCACGGCATTCAGACTGTCTACCAGGATCTGGCGCTGTGCCACAACCTGGACGCGGTGCAGAACCTGTTCCTCGGACGGGAGCTGACCGGACCGAGCGGTTTCGGCCGCCGCATCCGGCGTGCTGAATGCGAGGTGCGAGCCCGCGAGGTGCTTGGCCGCATGCGCCTGGGCAACCTGTCGCTGACACGCCCGGTGGGCGCGATGTCGGGTGGCCAGCGGCAGAACATCGCCATCGCCCGCTCGATCCTGTGGAAACCCAAGCTGCTCATCCTCGACGAGCCGACGGCCGCGCTGAGTCATTCGGCGGCCGAGCAGGTGGCACGTCTGATTCGCACGCTGGCTGACGAGGGCCTGGGCATCGTGGTCGTGAGCCACGACATCCACCACTTCGTCGTCAAGTGCACCGACCGCATCGAGGTCATGCGTCTGGGGGCCAATGCCGCCAGCCTGGTCTCCCGAGAAGTGACCGGCGAACAGGTGGTCAACGCCATGGTCGGTGGCAACGAGAGCGTGAACCTGGCGGCATGAACGCCCGGGCATTCAAGGAGAACAACGTGACACACGCATTGAGCGACACGGCCGGCCTGGCCACCACCACGTTCGGCGGCAAGCCGCAGCGACGCACCTTCGGCGAACTGCTGGCCACGGATCTGCGAGCACTGCCGGTGGTCATCGGCCTGATCGCGCTGTGGATCTTCTTCGCGATCCAGAACGAGGTCTTCCTGTCAGCGCAGAACCTCTCCAACCTGCTGCTGCAGAGCACGATCGTGGGCATCATGGCCCTGGGTCTGATGTTCGTGCTGCTGGTCAAGGAGATCGACCTGTCGGTGGCCGCCATCAACGGCGTCACCTCGGTGCTGATGGCTCGCCTGATCGTGGAATCGGGCTTCTCGCCGACGGTCGCGGTCGCCGCCGCAGTGGCCTGCGGCACGCTGATCGGCTGCATGTCGGCGCGTTGGATGACCTATGTGGGAGTGCCCTCCTTCGTCGTCACCCTCGGTCTGGGCCTGGCGCTCAATGGCGCACAGCTGCTGCTGCTGCCGCCCACCGCACGTTACGGTCTGATGGGTACCGGGATCGAGCAGATCGCACAGACCCGCATCGAAGGGACAAACGCCTGGCTGCTGCTGCTGATCGGCCTGCTGACCTATGCCGGGATCACGGCAAGCAGCGTGCTGCGTCGCAAGAACGTCGGTCTGCCGGTGTCGATGATGTCGGCCCTGGTCCTGCCGGTGGCAGGGGCGGCCGCGCTGGGCATCCTGGTGGTCAGCGTGCTCACGGCCCACCAAGGCGTGCCGCTGCTGGTGCTTGTGTTCGCCGTGATGCTGGGCCTGGGGGGCTACCTGCTCAAGGAGACTCAGTTCGGTCTGTACCTCTATGCGGTGGGCAACAACGACGAGGCGGCTCGCCGCACCGGCATCAATGTGGGCCGCATCAAGATGGCCGCCTTCGGCATTGCCGGTGGCGTGGCGGCGATCGCCGGTGTGCTGGCTGCATCCCGCACGCTGGGCGTGGGCGTGTTCTCCGGCGGTGGCGTCGGTGGCGGCACGCTGCTGCTGGAATCGATCGCAGCGGCGGTGATCGGCGGGGTCAGCCTGTTCGGTGGACGGGGCTCGGTGCATGCCGCGCTGCTGGGTGCCCTGGTGATCGGCACCGTGCAGAACGGCCTGAACCTGATGGGCGTCGAGAACGAGATCCGCCTGATCGTCACCGGTCTGCTGCTGGTGCTGGCGGTGTCGATCGACAAGCTGATCGAGAAAGCGACCGGACAGCAGGTGTTCTGACCCGTCGTCATCGATCGTGATCACCAGATCCGGGGGCCGTGTGGCCCCGGGATCCTTTTGCACATCCTTTCGGCGTCGATCTGCAGGACGTGTCGGTGTGGCCGGACGTCAACGGCCCCGGCGCGCTCACACCCGCTCGACCACCATCGCGATGCCCTGGCCCACGCCGATGCACATCGTGCACAGCGCGTAGCGGCCCTGGATGCGGTGGAGTTGGTTGACGGCCGTCATCACCAGCCGCGCGCCGCTGGCGCCCAGCGGGTGGCCCAGCGCGATGGCGCCGCCGTTCGGGTTGACGCGTGCATCGTCGTCGGCCAGGCCCAGGTCGCGCAGCACCGCCAGGCCCTGCGCCGCGAAGGCCTCGTTGAGCTCGATCACGTCCATCTGCGCCAGGCTCAGCCCGGTCAGCTCCAGTACCTTGCGGGTGGCCGGCGCCGGGCCGAAGCCCATGATGCGCGGCGCCAGCCCCGCCGTGGCCATGCCGACGATGCGCGCGCGCGGCGTCAGGCCGTGGCGGGCGGCAGCCGCCTCGCTGGCCAGCAGCAGCGCGCACGCCCCGTCGTTCACGCCCGAGGCATTGCCCGCCGTCACCGTGCCGTCCGGCCGCACCACGCCCTTGAGCCGCGCCAGCGCCTCCAGCGAGGTCTCGCGCGGATGCTCGTCCTTCGCGACGACCACCGGATCGCCCTTCTTCTGCGCGATCGTCACCGGAGTGATCTCCGCGTCGAAGACGCCCGCCTGCTGCGCCCGCACCGCGTTCTGCTGCGAGCGCAGCGCCATGCGGTCCTGCGCCTCGCGCTCGATGCCGAACTGCTCGGCGACGTTCTCGGCCGTCTCCGGCATCGAGTCCACGCCGTACTGCGCCTTCATCAACTTGTTGACGAAGCGCCAGCCGATCGTCGTGTCGTAGACCGCGTTGGACCGGCTGAACGCCGATTCGGCCTTGGGCATGACGAAGGGCGCGCGGCTCATGCTCTCGA
>JBJOPV010000335.1:0-3707 GCA_046050625.1 Pseudomonadota bacterium | reverse complement strand
CGCAGGAAAGCGACCTGGACGCGGTGACGGCGCTGTCGGGCTCGGGCCCGGCCTATGTCTTCTATTTCATCGAGTCGATGATGGCCGCGGCCGAGCGCATGGGCCTGTCGGCCGAGCAAGGCAAGCAGCTCGCGCTGGCCACCTTCGGCGGCGCGACCGAACTGGCCCGCCGCTCCGACGAGACCCCGGCCACGCTGCGCGAGCGCGTCACCTCCAAGGGCGGCACCACCTACGCCGCGCTGACCACGCTCGACGCGCGCGAGGTCAAGGCGAGCTTCGTCGAGGCGATGCTGGCGGCGCAGAACCGCGCGCGCGAGCTGGGTGACGAGTTCGGGCGGTGAGTCACCACCATTTGGCGTAGTCCCTGAAGGCGCACCCGATCGCGTCCTTCAGCCCCGGCGGCGTCGAGAGGCGCACGAAACAGGCCTCGGCCGCGCCGTCGGCCGGCGCGCCGGCCGGGCCCATCTCGATCAGCGCGTGCCCGGCCGCCTCCACGACGCGCATCAGCAAGCGGCCGCGCACGGTCCTGAGATCAGGGACAGCGGCACCGACAGCCGCCGCAAAGACCAGTTGCTTTTTTGCAGTCCGCACCTTGTTCCCCCTGTCAGCCGCTGTTTTCATTTGCGCTGGTTAGATCGTTTTATCTCTACTCAGGCGGTTTTCAATAAAACCTACCCGGGGAGGATTTATTGACTTTTTGGGCATACCATTGTAGTGCAGGCGACCGGAACAAAGCGGCAAGGCGCAGAATATCGAACGGCGCCTCGCGGCGCCTTGCCGATTGGCATCCGTGTCGACGGTCATATTAACAATATCGGCGCTTAACGATACGGCATCGAACTCACGAAAACGCGGAGATTGACGCCGATATTTGCAGCCAGACCCATAGCTTCGATTGCATGTTTGTGGTCTGCTTTGGGGCCGAAATACAAGATCGACCCATTCGACACGAGACCGGTATTTCCGTCGATGTAGGCCCGCCTCGGGTCACGGTTGTCGAACACTACGCCTGACGCAGCGGCGTAGTCGTCCTTATGAACAACGGAGCGAACTTCTTTCTCAGCCGAGTACTCCGATGACTTGAAGAGGAACAGCAGGGGATGGGTTGCTTGGATCATCTCCTCCAAATCATCCATGGCTTCTTTAGATGAGCGGCGCATGGAATTCATTCGATTCAACAGACCGTCTTTTATTTTTTTGATTGGCCTCGCGGCAGCTCCTGCTCCTCCGCCACGAGCCTCGGTGCCATACGTCACGCGAAAGAGCTGATCCGGAAAAACAGGCAAGAGATTCTTGAGCGGTATCATCAGGCAAGCGCCCCTGCCATCATCCCCATAGAAACGCCAATGATTCAGCGAGTCGGCGGAATCTTCCTTCCCCGGATTAATTTTCGTTATCGTCCAGCAAGATAGGAACGTGGCCTTTCGGTATGCGGAGTAGAGAAGCTTCGAATCCCTAAGCTTTGTAAGACGCTCGACGAAATTTCCCCTGAGCGGGTGCGTGCATGCTTGAGCTGCCGCGATCATCACATCAACCAGGTAACGTCCTTCTTCCGGGTCGTTCATATAGTCCCCATCAAACTGACGCATCCTGTTATCTGAGGCTGCTTGCAAAAGGTACTTTGGGGTTTGAGCGCCGGTGTAGTGAGCCGCAAACTCGTCTGGATTCGGAGCACTAACCCGCAAGCTTTCCAAGACGGTTTTTACATTATCTCTGTATTCAGATATATTCATATTCGCAAATCCATCAAAGTTATTCGACCTAAGGAACCTCTGCATAAATCGATTGCCGACGTGGTATGCCACGTCGACCATGGACAGTGGGTGATCGTCGCCAAGAAGAATCAACAACTTACGATGTCATTCGCCCTTGTCGGCGTTGCCAAAGATGGCTCGTAGCAGAGCATCCTTGATTTATGCAGAGGTTCCCTAACTAATGAAAGGACCATCCCTGCGCATCGCGCACGGCGCAGGGATGCGCCATTTCATGCCGTCGTTGTGACGGCGTGCCAGCATAACCATTGCCAGATTTTTCGTCTAAGGACTTATTTCACACTTCGGCAGCCACCTCTGCCGCCACCCGCGCTGCCTGCGCCAGCAAATGCGCGCGGAACACCCGCGCGACCGGACTGAGTGCCCGGCCCTGGCGGTGCACCACATGCCATTGCCCGGGGATCGGGAAACCGGCCACCGGCAGCACCTGCACGCCGTGCTCGCGCGCGCGGCCGTGCAGCGTGTGGGCCGAGAGCACCGACAGGCCCAGGCCGCCGGCCACCGCTTCCTTGATCGCCTCGTTGCTGCCCAGCTCCAGGCGCAGTTGCGGGCGAAAGCCGGCGGCGCGGAAATGCGCGTCGGCCGCCATGCGCGTGCCCGAGCCGCGCTCGCGCAGGATGAAGCGCTCGCCGGCCAGGTCGTCCAGCGTCAGCGCCGGGGCCTGCGCCAGAGGGTGATCGGCCGGCGCGATCAGCACCAGCGGGTTGGGCAGGAAGACCGCACCATCCAGCGCCAGATCCGTCGGCGGCATCGACATGATCGCCAGGTCGTCGCGCTGCTCGCGCAGGCGCTGCACCACGCCGTCGCGGTTGAGCACCTCCAGCCGGATGTCGATGTCCGGGTACTGCGCGCAGAAGCCGCCCAGCAGGCGCGGCACGAAATACTTCGCGGTGCTGACCACCGCCACCCGCAGCCGCCCGCTCGCCAGCCCCTTCCACGCCGCGAGCTGCTGCTCCCAGTCGACCCACTCGTCGAGCATGCGCCGCGCGGTGGCCGCCAGCGCCTCGCCCGCCTCGGTGAGCTGCACCCGCCGGCCCACCAGCGTGTAGAGCGGCAGCCCGGCCGCCTCCTGGATCTCGCGCAGCTGCATCGACGCGGTCGGCTGCGTCACATGCATGGCCCGCGCGGCGGCGCTGACGCTGCCCTGCTCGGCCAGCGCGAGAAAGAGACGGAGCTGGCGGAAGCTGATGTTCATAGACTGCAATCTATGTTGTGACGCACAAGAATCGATTTTTCCTGAAGTCAGGGCGCTTCTAGCATCGCGGCCCATGATGCCCCTGCTCGATCCCGCCGTTCTCTTCTTCGCCGTCGGCCTGCTGGCCGGCGTGCTGCGCTCCGACCTGGAGGTGCCGCCGCCGGTGGCGCGCTTCCTGTCGCTCTACCTGCTGATGGCGCTGGGCCTGAAGGGCGGCTTCGCGCTGTCGGCCGGCGGCCTGCCGGCGGACGGGCTGGCCGCGATCGGCCTGGCGCTGGTGATGGCCACGGGGGTGCCGCTGGCGGGCTGGTGGCTGCTGCGCCGGGTCGCGGCGCCGGCCGACGCGCTGGCGGTGGCCGCCGCCTACGGCTCGGTCAGCGCGGTGACCTTCGTGACCGCGCACCAGCAGCTCGAACAGCTCGGCCTGCCGCCCGGCGGCCACATGACCGCCGCGATGGTGCTGATGGAAAGCCCGGCGCTGCTGATCGCGCTGATGCTGCGCAGCCGGCTGGCCACCACGCCGGCCCACGGCAGCGGCGGCCGCAGTCTGCTGCAGCCGGTGCGCGAGGCCTGCACGCACGGCACGCAGCTGCTGCTGCTCGGCGCGCTGGCCATCGGCTGGATCAGCGGCGAGCACGGCCAGCAGACGATGAAGCCCTTCACCGGCGACCTGTTCAAGGGCCTGCTCGCCTTCTTCCTGCTCGACATGGGCGTGCAGGTGGCGCGCCAGCTCGGCGCGG
>JBJOPV010000334.1:0-3754 GCA_046050625.1 Pseudomonadota bacterium | reverse complement strand
TGGTGTGCTCGAAGGTGCGGATCATGACCAGGTCGGTCATGCGGCTGATGACGCGCGCCGAGTCCTCGATCGGCTCGGAGCGGCCGAGCTGGCTGTCGCCGGTGGTCAGGTGCACCACCGAGCCGCCCATCTGGTACATGCCGGCCTCGAAGCTCACGCGGGTGCGGGTGCTGGCCTTCTCGAAGATCATCGCCAGCGTGCGGTCGGCCAGCGGCTGGTAGCGCTCGTAGTTCTTGAAGCGGCGCTTGATCAGGCGCGCGCGCTCGAACAGGTAGGCGTACTCCTCGGCACGGAAGTCCTTGAACTGCAGGTAGTGCTTCATCAGGCTGTTTCCGGGTTTCATGCGGCGGCGGACTCGGCGAGGAAGGTCTTGATGACGGGCACCAGCAGCGCGACGATCTCGTCGGCCTCGGCCACGCTCAGCGTCAGCGGCGGCACCAGGCGCACCACGCTGTCGGCCGTCACGCTCAGCAGCAGACCGGCCTCGAGCGCGCGCGTCAGCACCACGCCGCAGGGCCGATCGAGCTCGATGCCCAGCATCAGGCCAGCGCCGCGGATCTCGGACACGCCCGCCACGCCGGCGAGCTCGCGCGCCAGCGCCGCCTTCAGGTGCGCGCCGACCGCTGCGGCGTTCTCCAGCAGGCCTTCTTCTTCCATGATGCGCAGCGTCTCGACGCCGGCACGCATCGACAGCGGATTGCCGCCGAAGGTGGTGCCGTGGTTGCCGGGCTTGAAGATGTGGGCCGCACGCGGGCCGCACACCACCGCGCCGATCGGCACGCCCGAGCCCAGGCCCTTGGCCAGCGGCATCACGTCCGGCTTGACGCCCGCCCACTGGTGGGCGAACCACTTGCCGGTGCGGCCGATGCCGCACTGCACCTCGTCGAGCATCAGCAGCAGGTCGTGCCGGTCGCACAGCTCGCGCACCGCGCGCAGGTAGTCCCAGCGCGCCGCATGAATGCCACCCTCGCCCTGGATGGTCTCCAGGAAGACGGCGGTGATGTTCGGGTTGGACTCGACCGCGGCGCGGATGGCGTCGATGTCGTTGAGCGGCACGCGCACGAAGCCCTCGACCAGCGGGCCGAAGCCGGCCTGCACCTTCGGGTTGCCGGTGGCCGACAGCGTGGCGATCGAGCGGCCGTGGAAGGCCTTCTCGAACACGATCACCTCGGGGCGCTCGATCCCCTTGTCATGGCCGAACTTGCGCGCGAGCTTCAGCGCCGCCTCGTTGGCCTCCAGACCCGTGCTGCAGAAGAAGGCGTTGGTCAGGCCCGAGAGCTCGACCAGCTTGGCGGCGAGCTGCTCCTGGCCCGGGATGTGGTAGTAGTTCGAGCAGTGGATGAGGGTCGCCACCTGCTCCTGCAGGGCCGCGACGAACTTCGGGTGCGCGTGGCCCAGCGTGTTGACGGCGATGCCGCCCAGACCGTCGAGGTATTCACGGCCGTTCGAGTCCCAGACGCGGCTGCCTCGGCCTCGCACCAGCGCGATCGGCAGGCGGCCGTAGGTCGTCATCACGTGGGGTTCGGCGATCGGCGCGGACTCGGCGGTCATCTTGGGGCTCTCCGGGGAGGGGTGAAATCCAGTCGGGAAAAATGCAAAAGGCGCCGCACGACGACAGCGCCCGACCCATTGTAAGGAAAGCCGACGACAGCACGCCGACAGACGGCTGAGCGATACTCGCACCCCGCGCGCCAGTGCCGACGCGCAAGAACCGCACAGAACAAGACGCAGAGACCCGGCGGCGCCTGCGGTACCGGCCGATATCTGCCCCGACCCTGCGGTCGTTCCGTCATGCGCCGATTGCTGCTGCGCTGCAGCACAATACCGGGCTGACGGGCGGCGCGCATGCGCTTGTCACCGCAAGCAGAACAAGGCAGCAGCCCGTGACGAACAACTCGAAACCCAAACCCCGCGAAGTCTTCATCCAGGGCATCACCCGCGACGGCCGCACCTTCCGCCCCAGCGACTGGGCCGAGCGCCTGGCCGGCGCGATGTCGTGCTTCCGCCCCGGAGGCGCCAGCCGCTCCGGCATCGGCTCGGCGATCGGCTACTCGCCCTATTGCATCCCGACCGTCATCGGCAGCACCAAGTGCGTCGTCGTCAACGAGGCGCTGAAGGACGTCGAGCCGATGGCCTGGGACTTCGTGATGAACTTCGCCCGCGACAACGACCTGCAGGTGATGGAAGCCTGCCTGATCCCCGACGCCCCGAAGAAGGGCTGACGCCCGGGGCGTCGCGCCGCCCTTTTGCCCGCCTTTGCCGCTCGAGTTCCGCCGATCACGGCCGGAGCAGGCGGCGCATCATGCACCGGTCCCGAGATGATCCGCCGCGACCGCCGTCCGGTGCATGCCATGACCCGCCCGTCCGCCCGCTCCCCGTCCTCCTGCGCCAGCCCCATCGCCGCCACACCGGTGCGCCGGCGTCGCGTCCACTACTTCAGCGGTTTCGACCCGCGCGGGGCCAGCCACTACCACCGCCTGTTCAGCCAGCAGGGCGAGCGCCCGCAGCCAGGCGGCGGCAACATCACCACTGGCGCACGCCAGCGCATCGGCGATCTCTTCCACCGCTGGACGGTGGACTGGCGCCCAGCCACGCCCGCCGCCTCGCCGGACGATGCCGTGCGCACCGAGCATGTCTTCATGGGCTGGGACGACATCATCCGGCGCCACTGGAGCCGCCAGCCGCTGGCGCTGCTGCGCGAGTTCGCCGCGGTGCAGGTGGCGATGATGCGCGACGTCGGCCTGCGCCGGGTGCACGCGCTGCATCCCACCGCGCTGCTGACGGCGCTGCTGCCCCTGCTCTGGCTGGTGGCGACGCTGCTGGTCGGCGGCTTCGTCATCGCCGCGATGTCGGCGCTGCCGCTGACCGCCCTGGGCGAGACCGGTCTGGTCGCGGTGGCCACCGGCGTGGGCCTGGCCCTGACCGGCATGCTGATCTCGCTGGGCGCGCAGGCCGGACTGTTCTGGCTGATGCGCATCTACCACTTCATCCTGTGCATGGGACGCGGCCAGGTCGAAGGCATGGATGCGCGGGTCCAGGAATGGGTCGAGCATGTGATCGAGCGCCAGAGCGCCGATCCCGTCGACGAGGTGGTGCTGGCCGGCCACAGCGTGGGCACGCTGGTGATGGTGGAAGCGGTCGACCAGCTGCTGCGCGATCCGCGCTGGCAGATGCTGCAGGCGGGCCGGCGCACCGCGATGCTGACGCTCGGCCAGTGCTATCCCGGCCTGGCGCTGCTGCCCGGTGCGGAGTCCTTTCGCCATGCGCTGCTGCGGCTGTCGCGCCATCCGGACCTGGTCTGGCTGGACGTGACGGCGCGCATCGACCCGATGTGCTTCTTCAGCACCGCACCGCTGGCCGGCACCGAGCTGGCCGAGCAGGCTGGCCCGCTGCCGCGCCGCCGCGCAGCGAGTTTCTTCCAGATGTACGACCCCCTGCACTGGGCCGCGATCCGCCGTGACAAGCTGCAGGCGCATTTCCTCTACCTGATGACGCCGGACCGCCCCGGCAACTTCGACCTGTTCTCGATGCTCTACGGCCCGCGCCGCTTCGAACAGCAGCTGGTCGAGACGCGGCGACGCTGATCCCCGAGGCCCCATGGCGCACTTCTGCCCCGCCTATCCGACGCCGCGCCGGCACAAGGCCTCCGGCCTGCTGATGTTCCTGAGCGCGCGCCACTCCTGGCTGGACGCGCTGTACGAGCGCAGCTACCGGATGCAGATGGGCGAGGTCCGCCTGCCCGGCCTGGACCTCT
>JBJOPV010000333.1:0-3755 GCA_046050625.1 Pseudomonadota bacterium | reverse complement strand
CCCTGCCAGATCCGGCCATGCGGCAGCACCACCTCCAGGGCGAGCACCGCGGAGCCCCAGGCGGCCGCGTGCAGAGCCTCGCCCAGCGTCATGGCGCCCGTGCGGGTCAGGGTGAGCGGCAGGGCCAAGCCCCGCTCGGCGGCGGCGGCCTGCAGGGTGGCCAGCGGGGCACCGATGTCAGCCACCAGTTGCCTGTCGGCGGCGGACACGGCACGCAGTCGCTGCATGCGGTCGATGCGCAGCCGCAGCTGCGGGGCGGGCTCGTCGTCGTCCCGGGCCGATGCCGGCAGGCCCAGCGGGGTGCGGGTCTCGTGGCACCAGCGCAGCACGGCCGCACACTGGTCCCGGTCGGCAGGGGCGACCACGGCCGCTACCCGGCCACCGGCGTCCTGCACGCTCAGGCCTGCCGGCCCCACCAGAGCGACCAGCGCATCGAGATAGGCCGGCGTCATGCGGCATCACGCCAGCTGATGCGGCCCAGAGCCATGGCGGCGGCGGCCAGCGTGGGCTCCACCACCGGCATGCCCAGGGCCTGCTGCAGGGGCTCGCGCAGCCAGGCCATGCCGGCACAGCCCAGCACCAGCACCTCGGCACCATCGTCGTCGCGCAGCTGCCGGCCCACGGCCAGGGACCGCGCCAGGGTCTGGCCACGGTCGCCCAGTTCCGTCACGCCCAGACCCAGGGCGCGCTCGCCGGCCAGCCGGGCGGCCACGCCCATCTCGGCCCAGCGCCGGTGGTGCCGCGGGATCGAGCCCGGCAGGATGGCCACCACCCCGAATCGTTGGCCCAGGGTCAGCGCGGTGAGCACGCCGGCCTCGCCGATGCCCAGCACCGGCCGCGGCAGCTGCTCGCGCAGCAGCGCCAGCCCGGGGTCGCTGAAGCAGGCGATCACGAAGGCCCCCGCGCTCGGTACCAGGGCCTGGGCCTGCGCCAGCAGCGGCAGCGTCACCCGGGCGATGTCCTGCTGGGTCTGCACCCCGGGCGGGCCACCCGGCAGGTCCAGGCAGACGATGCGGATGTGGCTGTGCCCCCGCATCGGCGCCATCGCCGCATCCAGCCCGGCGGTGACGGCCGCCGTGCTGTTCGGATTGAGGATGTAGAGCGTGGGCGGTGCGTGATCTTCGGGCATGGCCCAGTCTAGGCAGCCCACCCTGTGCTGCGCAGTGCCGGTTCGTCGGTCGCACTTGTCCTGCGGTTATGGGTGCGGCGCGTGGCGGGCCCCGATCTTGCCTGGGGTCTGACCGTCGTTCCACGAACGGACGACCCGTGCGAGGTCGTCCGCCAGTTTCCCAAGAGACCTGCGCATGAGCATCAACCTTCGACAGATCGAGGTCTTCCGGGCCGTCATGAGCACCGGGTCGATCAGCGGCGCCTCGCGCCTGCTGCACGTCTCCCAACCGGCGGTCAGCCGTCTGCTGGCGCACACCGAAACCCGGGTGGGCTTCGCCCTGTTCGACCGCGTCAAGGGACGCCTGTTCGCCACGCCCGAGGCCAAGCGCCTGTTCACCAGCGTGGAAGAGGTCTACCTCAGCGTGCAGCGCGTCAACGAGCTGGCGCACGACCTCTCGCTGCGCCAGGGTGGTGCATTGCAGATCCTGGCCAGCCCCAGCCTCGGGCAGCGGCTCGTGCCCAGGGCACTGTCCGAGTTCCGCACCGCCCACCCGGACACCCAGGTGACCTTCGAGTTCGTGCCCTATGCCGCCATGCTCGAACGCGTCGCCCAGCAGCAGGCCGACCTGGGCCTGCTGATCATGCCGGTGGACCACCCGAACCTGCAGGTGCGCGCGCTGGGCGAGGGGCGCATGGTCTGCCTGTGCCCCTACGACCACGCCCTGTCGCGCAAGGCCACGCTGACGCTGGACGACCTGGCGCCCCATGACCTGATCGGCTACGACCGCGAGACGCCGTTCGGACGCATGCTCGGCACGATGTACGAGCAGGCCGGCCTGGACCTCCACACCACCGTGTCCGTGGGCTCACCGCAGAACGCCTGCGCGCTGGTCGAGGCGGGCGTGGGCATCGCCCTGGTCGACGAGTTCTCGGCCTACAGCTGGCCCAGCGGCGAGTTCGTGGTGCGGCCGCTGGCCGATGCGCCGACCTTCCCGGCCAACCTGCTGCACTCGCGCTTCGAGCCCTTGTCGCAGCGTGCCCAAGCCTTCGTGGACATCCTCGGCCGCCTTCTGCGGGCGGAGGGATTCGCCCCGTCGGACCGGTACGGCCCGGCGCCGGCCGGCAGCTGCGCGCTCGCCACGGCCTGCGGCTGATCACGCAGCAGGCGTTAACGAGGGGTTATGCCCCCGCGATGAATCGGCACGCGACAGCCCCCCTGGCCTGCGCTCAACATGGACCCATCCTGTTGACGCCTGTTCGGGCGCGGAGCCACTGCCTTGATCCCTTCCCTTTCGCACGTCGCCAGCGCCCGTGACGCCTGCGGCGTGTTCACCATCTGCCCCACCCCGTTCGCCGAGGACGGCCGCGTGGACCTGCACGCCATCGACCGCCTGGTCGCCCTGCAGGCCGCCACCGGCGTCGCCGGCCTGGCGGTGCTGGGCTTCCTGGGCGAAGCCCACAAGCTCTCGAACGCCGAGCGCGACGCGGTGCTCCGCCGCTACCTGGCCGCCGCCGGCTCCCTGCCGGTGTGGGTGGGCGTGCGCGCCCTGGGCACCGCCGGTGCGGTCGAGCAGGCGATGCAGGCCCAGGACCTCGGTGCGGCCGCCGTGTTCGCCGCGCCGCTGGACGGCGCCAGCGACGCGCTGCAGTTCGACCACTACGCGGCCATCGCGCGCGCGGTCCGGATCCCGGTGGTGATCCACGACTTCCCGGCCTCCTTCGAGACCGAGATCCGTCCCGAGGTCGTGGCCCGACTGGCCCTCGAGGGCGGGGTCGACCTGATCAAGATGGAAGAGCCCCCCGTGGGCCAGAAGATCAGCCGCATCCGGGCCCTGTCGGGCGACCGCGTGCGCATCTTCGGCGGCCTGGGCGGCGTCTACTTCTTCGAGGAGTTGCAGCGTGGCGCCGTGGGCACCATGACCGGCTTCGCCTTCCCGGAGGTGCTGGTGGCCATCCACCGCCGCCACGCTGCGGGCGACGTGGCCGGTGCGGCCGCCCTGTTCGACCGCTATCTGCCGCTGATCCGCTACGAGTTCCAGCCGCGCATCGGCCTGGCGTTGCGCAAGCACGTCTACCTGCGCCGCGGCGTGCTCGGCAGCGACCATCTGCGCGCGCCGGGCATGACGCTCGATCCGGTCACCCGGCAGGAGCTGGAAGCCACCGTGGCCCGCGTCGGCTTGCGGCTGGACGTGAGGGGCCCCCAGACGATCGATCTCGGCGGCCTTCGCGGCTGAGCCCTACCCCCTGTTGCGAGAGCCCCTCATGAGCGCCCCCCACGACACGCCCCTTCCGACCTTTGATCTGACCATCCGCAACGCCCTGGTGCAGACCTCGCGGTCCGCGCTGCAGGTCGATGTCGGCGTGCGCGACGGCCGCATCGTCGCGCTGAGCCAGGACCTGCCGCCCGGCCGCGAGGATGTCGACGCCACCGGCCTGTGGCTGCTGCCCGGCGGTGTCGACAGCCACTGCCATGTCGAGCAGCTCAGCAGCGCCGGCGTGCTGTGCGCCGACGACTTCGAGTCGGCCAGCATCTCGGCCGCCTTCGGCGGCACCACCACCATCGTGCCCTTCGCGGCCCAGCACCGCGGCATGGCCATCCCCGAGGTGCTGGCCGACTACCACCGCAGAGCGGCGGCCAGGTCGGT
>JBJOPV010000332.1:0-3802 GCA_046050625.1 Pseudomonadota bacterium | reverse complement strand
CCGGCGCGGAAGATGCCGCCGAAGACGCCGATCGGCACGCCGTGGCGCTCGACCAGATCGAACCAGGGCGCGAAGTCCTCGCTCGGGTCGATGTTCTTCTCGATGTAGTCGAAGGCGCCGCAGTCGCGGATCCAGGCGAAGCGGGCGGCGGCGTCGGGCGTGGGCAGGCCGTCGTGTTCGAGCACGCCGTCGATGTTGATGCCGATGGCCGGAAGATCGCCGGGCGGTGGCAGGATGGGCAAGTGCATGGTTCAGCCCAGTGCCCGCAGGCGCACGCCCGGATCGGCCAGCGCCTCGGCGCCAGGCTGCGCGCCGCGTTCGAGCAGCCAGCGCGCCAGCTTGAATTCGCGCGCCAGCGCCGAGGTCGGGCCGAAGCCGCTGGCGGCCACCAGCCGGCCGGCGCCGTCGAGGTGGAAGTCGATGCGCGCGCCATCCTCCAGCGGCCGGGCCACGCTGCGCACGCCCAGCGCCGGATCGCCCGCGACCTGGATCTGGTGGTCGTACTGGTCGGACCAGAACCAGGGCAGCGCCTGCAGCCGCTCGCCGCGGCCGAGCAGGTTGGCCGCGGCCACGCGGGCCTGCGTCTCGGCGTTGTGCCAGCTCTCGTGGCGCATGGGCCGGCCGTCCTGCACGCCGGGGAATTCGGCGACGTCGCCCGCGGCGAAGATGCCCGGCGCCGAGGTCGCCAGCGTGGCGTCCACGGTGATGCCGCGCCCGACCGCCAGGCCCGCCTCGCGCGCCAACTCCACCGCCGGCTCGATGCCGATGCCGGCGACGATCACGTCGGCCCGCCATTCGCTGCCGTCGTCGAGCTGCACGCGCCGGCGCCCGTCGCCGGCCAGCGCGAAGGCCGTCGGCGCGCAGCCCAGCCGCACCTCGACGCCCTGCGCGCGGTGCAGCGCGAGCACGTCGGCGGCCAGCGCCGCCGGCACCGCGCGGCCGAGCAGCCGCTCGCCGGCCTCCAGCAGCAGCACCTCGCAGCCGCGCTGGCGCGCCGAGGCCGCCACCTCCAGCCCGATGAAGCCGCCGCCCACGACCAGCACCCGCGCCCCGGGCTGCAGCCGCGGCGCCAGCCGCGCGGCGTCGTCAAGCGTGCGCAGCCCGATGATGCCGACCGCGTCCGCCCCCGGCACGCGCAGCCGGCGCAGGTTGCCGCCGGTGGCCAGCAGCAGCGCCTCGTAGTCGATGCGGCGGCGCGCCTGCTGCGGCCCGCCCGTCAGCCATAGCGCGCGCCGCACCGGATCGATGCGCTCGACCCAGGCCACGACCTGGCTGACCTGCAGCCGGTCGAGATCGACCGCCGACATCAGCCGGCAGCGCTCGGGCGTCTGCTCACCGGTGAGCAGGCCCTTGGACACCGGCGGGCGCTCGTAGGGCAGGTGCGGCTCGGCGCCGATCATCATCACCGGGCCGGTCCAGCCGAACTCGCGCAGCGCCTGCGCCGCGCGGCCGCCGGCATGGCCGGCACCGACGATCACCATGGGACGGGGCAAGGGGCTGGGCATGATCAGACCTGGATCTGGATGACGCCGCCGGCCACGCGCGCCGGCCAGGTCTTCAGGTCGACGCAGGCCGGCGCCCCCAGCGCGCGGCCGTCGCGGATGTCGAAGCGGCCGTTGTGCTTGGGGCATTCGATCACATGGTCCATGACCAGGCCGTCGCACAGGTGCACCCGCTCGTGGGTGCAGTGGCCGTCGGTGGCATGGACCTGATCGTCGCAGCGGTAGACGGCATAGGTGCGGCCGCCGTGGTCGAAGCGCATCACGTCCTCGTCGTCGAGGTCGTCCAGCGCGCACACATCGATCCAGTCGCTCATGGGTGTCTCCTGAGAAGGCGAATAGGAATGAAAGAAGGAAGGAATCAGCGAGGCATCAGCGCGGCATCGGCCGCTGCACCGACCAGTCGGGCTCGCGCGCCTGGCGCAGGATCGCCGGCAGGATCTCGCGGTAGGCGGCCAGCACGCCGGGATACGGCGCGGGGCAGTCATCGCGCATCGCCTCGTGCAGCCGGGGCAGCGCGTGGTAGGGAACCATCGGGTACATGTGGTGCTCGATGTGGTAGTTCATGTTCCAGTAGAGAAAACGGAACACCGGATTCATCGTCACCGTGCGGCAGTTGAGCCGGTGGTCGAGCACGTTCTCTGGCAGGCCGGCGTGCTGCGTCAGACCGAAGAAGGTGTGCAGCCAGGCGCCGGCAAAGCACGGGAACACGACATAGAACAGCGGCAGCCCGCTGCCGGTGCCCCAGGCCAGCGCGAACACCGCCGCCCAGATCAGCACCCACACGCGGGCTTCGCGGATCAGGCGTGGCCACTCGGTCTCGGGCACGAAGCTGCGTTCCTCGGCGTCGATGCGGCCGCAGGCGTGAGCCAGCACCCGCGCGATCTCGTGGGGGCCGTAGTGCAGCGCGAAGAGGTTGAGCACGATCCTGCCGGGCCGTGCCGGCAGCATCACGTTGATCTCCGGGTCGCGCCCGGTCACCAGCGTGTCGCTGTGGTGGCGGGTGTGGCTCCACCGCCAGCGCGTCGGGCGGCGCAGCGCCATGAAGCTGGAGAGCTGGTAGAGCGCGTCGTTCATCCAGCGGGTGCGGAAGGCGGTGCCGTGGCTGGACTCGTGCCAGCGCGCATCCGCCGCGCCGGTGTAGAGCGTGGCGTAGACGAAGAAGGCCAGCGCGAACCAGGCTGTCCCACAGCTCAGCGCCATCCAGACGCCGGCGGCGGCGATCAGCGCGAACCACAGCAGCGTGTCGCGCACGGCCGGTGCGTCCTCGCGCTTCATCAGCGCCTTCATCGTCGCGCGCGGCACCGGGCTCCTGTACCACTCGGCGCCCACGAGGCCGGCGGCCTGCGCCCGCTCGCCCGCGCCGCCGATCATCCGATAGTCGTCATGCGTGCTCATCGTCTCCGTCCAGGATGGGTTGTTTTGCGTTTTCGTCGCGGCTGGAAATTCATTTCTATCCAAGCTGGAGCGCATCGTAGGCAGGCGTTCGCGGCGCGACAATCGACATCCATCATTTCCCATCAGAAGCGATCAGCCATGACGCCATGCAGCATGTCATTTCCATCATCGGTGCCACGGGATAACCCGGAAATGCCCCCGGCCTGGAGGGTGGAGTGAGCGCGCGGCCGACGCTGGAGGCGGTCGCGCAGGCCGCCGGCGTGAGCACCGCGACGGTGGACCGCGTCATCAACAACCGGCTGCCGGTGCGCGAGGCCACCGCGCTGCGGGTGATCGAGGCGGCCGAGCGCATCGGCTACCACGGCGCGGCGCTGATGCGCGCGCGGCTGATGGAGCGCGGCGAGCGCCGCACCCGCACGCTGGGTTTCTGCCTGCTGCGCCGCCACGAGGCCTTCTACCGCGAGCTCGGGCGCGAGATCAGCGCGGCGGCCTCACGCCATGCGCGGCCGGGCGTCGCGGTGATCGATCATCTGGACGCGACCGATCCGGCGGCGGTGGCGCAGCAGATGCTGCAGCTCGGCCGCGAGGTGGACGCGCTGGCGGTGGTCGCGGTGGACCATCCGCATGTGGATGCGGTCGTCGAGGAGCTGCACCGGCTCGGCCGGCCGGTGTTCGCGCTGCTGAGCGATCTGGGCTCGCCGCTGCGCGCCGGCTATGTCGGCGTCGATCCGCGGCGCTGCGGCCGCAGCGCGGCCTGGGCGGTCAGCCGCCTGGCGCGTGCGCCGGGGCCGGTGGCGGTCTTCGTCGGCAGCCACCGCTACCTGGGCCACGAGGCCAGCGAGATGAGCTTTCGCGCCTACCTGCGCGAGCACGCGCCGCAGCTGCGGGTGCTCGACACCCAGGTC
>JBJOPV010000331.1:0-3808 GCA_046050625.1 Pseudomonadota bacterium | reverse complement strand
ACAGCACCTCGGTCGAGGTGGTCGTGCTGGTCGGCCCGGACCTGCGGCTGGCCAAGTCGCACGAGCCGGCGCTGTTCATCGGCGGCCAGACCGGCCGCTACCTGCTGGTGGTGCGCAACGAGGGCGACGCGCCGACCCGCGCCGCCTACAGCGTCGAGGATCTGCTGCCGGCCGGCATGACGGTCGCCGCGCTGCCCACGGGCAGCGGCTGGGACTGCAGCGCCACCGTCGTCGGCGCCAGCCGCCTGATCTGCAGCCGCGCCGAGGTGCTGGCGGTCGGCCAGAGCGCGCCGGCGATCACGCTGGTGGTGAACGTGGCGGCCGCGGCCTGCGCCTCGCCCGATGCCAACGGCCAGTGCACCACCGTCAACACCGCCACCGTCTCCGGCGGCGGCGAGCATGCCTCGCGCCAGTCCGACAACCAGGCCAGCGATGCCACGCCGGTGCGCCTGGCCGGCTCGGTCAGCGGCCGGGTCTGGATCGATGCCGACCATGACCGTCGCCAGGGCAGCGGCGAGCGCGGCGCCAGTGGCGTGACCGTCGAGGCGATCAACGCCGCCGGCGAGCGGGTCGGCAGTGCCGTCACCGACGCCCAGGGCGACTACATCGTGCGCGACATTCCGGTCGGCCGCTACACGATTCGCTTCCGCGACGCGGGCAGCGGCGCCTACTACGGCCGGCCGGTCTCGAACGATCCGGCCGGTGGCAACGACCCGACGGCCGACGGCGCCACCGGCGTCGTGGCGGCCGGCGTGCTGCAGGGCGTCAGCGTGCCGCTGGGTGCCACCCGCATCAACCAGAGCCTGCCGCTGGATCCGTCCGGTGTGGTCTATGACAGCGCCAGCCGCGCCGCGCTCGGCGGCGCCACGGTCGCGCTGCTCGATGCGGGCGGTGCGCTGGTGCCCTCCAGCTGCGTGGTCGGCGGCATCAACCGCCTGACCACCGCCGCCAGCGGCTCGCTGGCCGGTGCCTACAGCTTCCTGCTGCTCAATCCGGCGCCCGAAGGCTGTCCGGGCGCGGGCACCTACCAGCTGCAGGTCACGCCGCCTGCCGGCTATCTGGCCAGCACCCGCATTCCGGCGCAGGCCGGCGTGCTGGTGCCGCCCACCGGCTGCGTCGGTGGCGTCAGCGCCGGCGTGTGTGCGGTGCAGACGCAGGCACTGCCGCCCTCGGGCAGCGAGTCGACCGCCTACTATCTGTCGATCCGTCTGGATCCGGCCAGCGGTCCGGACGTGATCAACAACCACATCCCGCTCGATCCCTCGAGCAGCGGCACGCTGCTGGTGGTCAAGACCGGCGACCGCACGCAGGCGGAGATCGGCGACTCGGTGCGCTACAGCATCGCGGTGCGCCGCACCGACACCGGCGGCGCGACGCTGCCGGCGGTCGAGATCATCGACACGCTGCCGGCGGGCTTCCGCTACATCGCCGGCACCGCGATGGTGGGCGGCGTGAAGATCGCCGATCCGAGCGGCGCGCCGGGGCCGGTGCTGCGCTTCCAGATCGGCGCGCTGGCGGCTGGTGCCAGCAGCACGCTGAGCTACCGGGTGCGCATCGGCGTGGGCGCGCAGCAGGGCACGGGCATCAACCGCGCCCAGGCCACCGGCACGCCGGGCGCGGCCTGCGGCAGCAGCGCCACTGCGCTGTGCTCCAACATCAGCCAGTTCCGGGTGACGGTCACCGGCGGCGTGTTCGGCGCCGAGGCCTGCGTGGTCGGGCGGGTCTTCGTCGACTGCAACCATGACCATGTGCAGGGGCCTGAGGAGCCGGGCATTCCGGGCGTGCGCTTCTACCTGAACGACGGCACCTCGCTGATCAGCGATGTCGAGGGCAAGTACAGCGTCTGCGGCCTGGCGCCGCGCACCACCGTCATGGTGGCCGACGGCTCGACGCTGCCGCGCGGCAGCCGGCTCACCACCAGCTCGAACCGCAATGCGGGCGACGCCTTCAGCCTCTTCCTCGACCTGAAGAGCGGCGAGCTGCACCGGGCCGACTTCATCGAGGGCAGCTGCTCCAACACCGTGCTCGAGCAGGTCAAGGCCCGCCGCGCCCGTGGCGAGACGCAGACGCTCGAGACCGAAAAGAAGGGCGGCCGCGTGCTGAAGTTCGATGGCAAGCCGGTCACCGCGCCGGCCCAGGCCACCGACAGTGCCCGCCAGCGCGGCACGGCCGCCGGCCAGGGCGAGGCTGGCGCGGTCAAGCCGCGCCAGGCGGTCGGCACCGCCGGCGCCGCCGGCGCCCGCACCGAGACCCGCGAGACGCTGCGCGAGCCGGTCTCGGTCAATCCGGCGTCGTCCGGCGCCACCGTGCCGTCGGCCGAGGAGGGCGCGCGATGAGCCGCCTGCCGCCTTTGTCCCCGATGCCGCGCCGCATCGCAGCCGCCCGAACGAACCGATCCGTCACGACTGTCACGATGCTTCCGAACCTGTCGTCGCCCACGCCGCTGCTGAAGCTGCTGCCTCTTGCCGTGCGGCATGCGCTGCCCGCGCTGGCCGCTGGCCTGGCCCTGAGCGCCGGCCTGGCCCGCGCCCAGGTCGATGTCGATCCGGCGCAGCCGCTCGGCGAGGCGCCGGGCCGCTACCGCCCGCTGTTCACGCTGCCCGAGCCGGCGGGCGCGCCGCGCGTGCTGCTCGACGGCCAGTACGCGGCCAATGCCCGCGTCGGCCGGCTGGCGGTCGAGGTGCATGGCGCCGGCGCGCCGGCCGACGGGGTGACGCCGGTCGAGATCGTCGTGCGGGTCTTCGACCGCGAGGGCCGGCCGCTGCGCGAGCCGGTGCTGCTCACCGTCGAGCACCGCGGCGGTGCCCGGCTGCTGCTGCCCGAGGCCCGCACCGACGAGGGCGGCGCCGACCGCCGCGACGCCGACCGCAGCGTGCCCGGCACGCAGCTGCGGGTCAGCGGCGGCGAGGCGCGCTTCAGCCTGATCGCGCCGGCCCAGCCCGAGGAGGTGCTGCTGCGCCTGAGCGCCGGCGAGGCCGAGGTGTCCGGCACCATCGGCTTCGACCCGGACGTGCGCGAGATGATCGCCGCCGGCCTGGTCGAGGGCGTCATCGGCCGCAGCACGCGGCGCTATGACGGTGCGGTGTCGCCGGCGCGGGTCGACGACGGCTTCGAGGCCGAGCTGCGCCACTGGAGCCGCGACTTCGACAGCGGGCGCGGCCGTGCGGCACTGCGGGCCAGCGTCTTCCTGAAGGGCAAGATCCGCGGCGACCGGCTGCTGACGCTGGCCTACGACTCCGACAAGGACACCCGCGCGCGGCTGCTGCGCGACATCCGCCCCGAGGCCTGGTATCCGGTCTACGGCGACGCCAGCGTCAAGGGCTTCGATGCGCGCAGCGCCTCGAAGCTCTATGTGCGGGTCGACCAGGGCCGCAGCTTCGTGATGTACGGCGACTTCGCCTCCGGCGAGGGCGTGACGCCGGCGGCCGGCGGCGGGGTGGTGGCCGGCACCCGGCTGCGCCAGCTCGGCAGCTACCAGCGCACCCTCACCGGCGTGAAGCTGCACCGCGAGAGCACGGACGGCTTCCTCAATCTCTTCGCCAGCCGCGACACGCTGCGCCATGTCACCGAGGAGCTTGCCGCCAACGGCACCAGCGGCCCGTTTGCGGTCGGCGGCACGCAGGCGCTCGAGAACAGCGAGCAGGTGCAGCTGGTGGTGCGCGACCGCAACAACCTCAACACCGTGCTGTCGGTGACGACGCTGGTGCGGCTGAGCGACTACAGCTTCGAGCCCTTCAGCGGCCGCATCCTGCTCACCCGGCCGATCCCGAGCCAGGATGCCGACGGCAACCCGATCCACCTGCGCATC
>JBJOPV010000330.1:0-3897 GCA_046050625.1 Pseudomonadota bacterium | reverse complement strand
TCCGCGGCCCGCGCCAGCACCACGCCCATGCGGCGCTTGACGAAGCTCTCGGGCTTGCCGAACAGCCGGATGTCGGTGCCCGGCAGGGCCAGGGCCTCGGCCACGCCGTCGAAGACGATGCCGGTGGCCTCGACCCCGCCGTAGATCACGGCGCTGGCGCCGGGCGTCTTCAGCGTGGTGTCGACCGGCAGGCCGAGGATGGCGCGCGCATGCAGCTCGAACTCGCTCTGCCACTGGGTGCTCAGCGTGACCAGGCCGGTGTCGTGCGGGCGCGGGCTGACCTCGCTGAACCACACGTCGTCGCCCTTGACGAAGAGCTCGACGCCGTAGAGGCCGCAGCCGTCGGGCTGGCCGTCCAGGCCCTGGCCGAGGTCGTCGGTGACCGCCTTGGCGATGGCGCGGGCGCGTTCGAGGGCCAGAGGGCGCATGGCCTGCGGCTGCCAGCTCTCGACATAGTCGCCGCTGACCTGGACGTGGCCGATCGGCTCGCAGAACTGGGTCGCGATGCGGCCGTCGGCGCCGCGGGCGCGCACCGTCAGCAGCGTGATCTCGTAGTCGAAGTCGATGAAGCCCTCGACGATCACGCGGCCATGGCTGACGCGGCCGCCGGCCATCGCGTGGTCCCAGGCCGTGCGCACGTCGGCCGGGCCGTCGATCTTGCTCTGGCCCTTGCCGCTGCTGCTCATCACCGGCTTGACGATGCAGGGGTAGCCGATGGCCGCCGCACCGTCGGTGCCGTCGATGGCGGCCTGCAGCTCGGCCAGCGAGTCACAGAAGCGGTAGGGGCTGGTGGGCAGCGCCAGCGTCTCGGCGGCCAGGCGGCGGATGCCCTCGCGGTCCATCGTGAGCCGCGCGGCGCGGGCGGTGGGCACCACGCGCACCACGCCCTTGGCTTCCAGCTGCTGCAGCTCGGCGGTGGCGATGGCCTCGATCTCGGGCACCACCAGCGCCGGGCGCTCGGCCTCGACCAGCGCGCGCAGCTGGGCCGCATCGCTCATCGTGATCGTGCGCGCGTGGTGGGCCACCTGCTGGCCGGGGGCGTTCTCGTAGCGGTCGACGGCGATCGTCTCCACGCCCAGGCGCTGCAGCGCGATCAGCACTTCCTTGCCCAGCTCGCCGCTGCCCAGCAGCATGACGCGGGTGGCATTCGGGGACAGCGGGGTACCAAGGGTCTTCATCGGGATCATCCGGCGGGGAGGTGGGCGGGGTCGCCATTGTCGACCGGACGCAGCGGCAGCCAGCGCAGCAGCATCGCGTAGAGCGCGGCCGGATCGACCGGCTTGGCCAGATGGTCGTTCATGCCGGCGGCCAGGCAGGCCTGGCGGTCCTCGCCGAAGGCATTGGCCGTCATCGCCAGGATGGGCAGGGCCGGGCCGAGCCGGCCGCGGATGCGGCGCGTGGCCTGCAGGCCGTCGAGCCCGGGCATCTGCATGTCCATCAGCACCACGTCGTAGGGCCGCTCGCAGGCCAGCTCGACCGCGCGCAGCCCGTCCTCGGCCGTCTCCACGTGCAGCGCGGCGCGGCCGAGCAGCTCGCGCGCGACATCGCGGTTGATCAGGTGGTCCTCGGCCAGCAGCACACGCTGGCCGGCATGGTCCTGGCGCAGGCGCTGCAGCAGCGCGTCGAGGCCACCGGCGGCCGGGCCGTCCAGCCGCAGCGGCGGCAGATGCGGGCGCAGCACACGCACCAGGGTGTCGTGCAGGGCCGACGGTGTCACGGGCTTGACCAGCACGGCGGCGGCCTGCACCTCGTGCGCGCGGTCGAACACCTCGGCCTCGTTGAAGGCCGTCACCAGGATGGCCGGCGGCATGCCCGCGCCGGTCAGCGCACGCAGCGCCTGCAGCGTGGCGATGCCGTCGGGCGGCGGCATGCGCCAGTCGCACAGCACGACGTCGTGGACCCGGCCCGCGGCCAGCCCGGCCTGCACCGCCTGCAGCGCGGCGCTGCCGCCGCCCACGGCCTCGACCTGCAGGCCCAGCATCTGCAGCGCATCGCGCAGCGCGGCCAGGGCCTCGGGCAGGTCATCGACCAGCAGCGCGCGCAGGCCCTGCAGCGGCACCGGCGCGGCGCGGTCGCCGGCCTGCTCGGCCGCCGTCAGCCAGGCGGTGAACCAGAAGCTCGCGCCCTCGCCCGGCCGGCTGTCGACCCCGGCCTCGCCCTCCATGCGCTGGGCCAGGTGGCGCACCAGGGCCAGGCCCAGACCGGTGCCGCCGTGGCGCCGGGTGGCGCTGCCGTCGCCCTGCTCGAAGGGCCGGAACAGCTGGGCCTGGACGTCGGGCGCGATGCCGGGGCCGGTGTCGCGCACCTCGAAACGCAGTTGCACCCGCTGGCGCTGCTGCTGCAGCAGCTCGCCCTTCAGGCGCACCCAGCCGCTGTCGGTGAACTTCACCGCATTGCCCAGCAGGTTGATCAGCATCTGCGACAGCCGCGTCACGTCGCCGGTGAGGTGCGTGGGCAGGTGGTCGGTGTCGAGCACCAGCTCCAGGCCCTTGGCCTGGGCCGCCGGCCGCACCAGCTCCAGCGCGCGGCCGACCAGCGCGTCGAGCGCGAACTCGGCCGACTCCAGCTGCATCTTGCCGGCCTCGATCTTGGAGAGGTCGAGGATGTCGTTGATCACCTGCAGCAGATGGCGCGCGGCATCGTCGATCTTGCCCAGGCGGTCGCGCTGCACGGCGTCGGTGGTGTCGCGCGCCATCAGATGGGCCAGGCCGATGATGGCGTTCATCGGCGTGCGGATCTCGTGGCTCATGTTGGCCAGGAAGGCGCTCTTGGCCCGGTTGGCGCTGTCGGCCTGCTCGGCCCGGCGCACCAGCTCGACCGAGGCCTGGGCCAGCGCCGCGGTGCGCTCGCGCACCTGGGCCTCCAGCACGGTGCGGTGCTGCTGCAGCTCGCGCTGGGCCTGCTTGAGCGGGCCGATGTCGAAGACGGTGGCGATGAAGTGCGGCACGCCCTCGATGTCGACCCGCACGCTGGAGAACGAGACCTCCAGCGCGCGGCCGTCCTGGTGGCGCATGCGGGTCTGCAGGCCGTGCACGCCGCCTTCGCGGCGCACCAGCTGGCGCATCATCGCCAGCGCCTCGGTGTCCAGCCACAGGTGGTCGCCGGCGCTGCGCCCCAGCAGCGCGTCGCGCGGCCAGCCCAGCAGCTGCTCGAAGGCCGGATTCACGTCGAGGATCTCGCCGCTGCCGCGCCGGCCCAGCACCATCGGCGCCGGGCTGCCCTCGAACAGCGCGCGCAGGCGCTGCAGGGCCTCGGCGCTGCGCCGCTGGGCCAGCTGCAGCGCGCTGACGTCGACCGCCGACAGGATGACGCCGCCGATGGCGCCCGCGCCGTCCCGCCAGGGCACGCAGTCCCAGCTGATCCAGCGCGGCTGGCCGTCGGGCTGCAGCACCCGCTCGGCCTCGTGGTGCGAGGACTCGCCGGCCAGCGCGCGGCGGTGGGCCTCGCGCCAGTGCGCGGGCAAGGGGCCCATCACCTCGTGCAGCGTCAGCCCGGGCAGGCCCTGATCGCGCCAGCCCATGCGCCGCATCTCCTGCAGCCAGTGCGCGCTGCAGGCGAGAAAGCGCATGCCGGTGTCGAACAGCGCGATGGCCAGCGGGGCATGTTCGACGAAGGCCTCCAGCTGCTCGCGGGTGCGCCGCAGCGTGGCCTCGGCGGCCTTGCGCTCGGTGATGTCGCGGTGCAGGGTGAGCACGCCCAGCAGCGCGCCGTCCGGCAGCAGGATGCGCACGCCCTGGGCCTCGCTGACGAACTCGCTGCCGTCGGGCCGGCGGCAGTCGAGCGTCAGGCGCGAGCTGCGCGCGCCCGAGCGCAGGCGCTCGAAGTGCTCCCGCGCGGCGCCGGCATGGACCTGGGCCCGGGCATACAGCGGCTCGGTGCCGCGGCCGACGATGTCGC
>JBJOPV010000329.1:0-3898 GCA_046050625.1 Pseudomonadota bacterium | reverse complement strand
GCTCGGAAGACGGCATGTCGCTGTTCGAGGCGGTCGACGGCCAGCCGACGCATTTCCAGGTGCCGGCCCAGGCGCGCGAGGTCTTCGACGTGACCGGTGCGGGCGACACCGTCATCGCCACGCTGGCTGCGCTGCTGGCCTGCGGCATGAGCCTGCGCGACGCGGTGCCGCTGGCCAACCGCGCCGGCAGCATCGTCGTGGGCAAGTTCGGCACCGCCAGCTGCAGCTTCGAGGAACTCTTCGGAAAGGAAACGGCATGAGAGTCGTCGTCACCGGCGCGGCCGGCATGATCGGCAGCAACCTGGTCCACGGCCTGAACCGCCTGGGCGCGAAGGAGGTCATCGCGGTCGATGACCTGACCGACGGGCCCAAATACCGCAACCTGCTGGGCAGCACCCTGGCGGACTACTTCGACAAGGACGAGTTCTACACGCGCTTTGCCGCCGGCGAGCTGGGCCACATCGACGCGATCCTGCACGAGGGCGCCTGCTCCGACACGATGGAGCATGACGGCCGGTTCATGCTGGAGAACAACTACCGCTGCTCGAAGACGCTGCTCGACGCGTGTCTGGCGCAGGGCACGCGGCTGCTGTACGCCAGCTCTGCCGCGACCTACGGCGCCAGCGAGACCTTCCGCGAGGAGCCGGCCTTCGAGGCGCCACTGAACGTCTACGGCTACTCCAAGCTGCTGTTCGACCAGGTGGTGCGCCGCCATCTGCCCACCCTGCGCTCGCAGGGCGGCACGCAGGACGGCCAGGTGGTGGGCTTCCGCTACTTCAACGTCTACGGCCCGCGCGAGCAGCACAAGGGCCGCATGGCCAGCGTCGCCTTCCACCACTTCAACCAGTTCCGCCAGCACGGCCAGGTCAAGCTCTTCGGCGAGTACAACGGCTACGCGCCGGGCACGCAGTCGCGCGACTTCGTGTTCGTCGACGACGTGGTGGCGGTCAACCTGTGGTTCCTGCAGAACCCGGACAAGAGCGGCATCTTCAACCTCGGCTCCGGCCGGGCGCAGCCCTTCAACGACGTGGCGCACGCGACCGTCAACGCCTGCCGTGCGCTCGACGGCCTGCCGGCGCTGACGCTCGACGCGCAGATCGCCCAGGGCCTGGTGAGCTACATCGACTTTCCCGACGCCCTGCGCGGCAAGTACCAGTGCCTGACCCAGGCCGACCTGACGCGCCTGCGCGCCACCGGCTGCGACCACGCCTTCAGCGACGTGGCCGGCGGCGTGGCCAGCTATGTGCGCTGGCTGGCCGAGCAGCCCAGCAGCTGAGCCACCACGCTCACCGCCAGCACCGCCGGCTCCTTGCCGGTCAGGCCGGGCAGGCCGATGGGGCAGGTGAGTCGACCGAGCTGCGCCGCGCTCAGCCCCCGCGCCTCGAAGCGCGACAGGAAGCGCGCCCGCTTGGTCGCGCTGCCGATCAGGCCGCAGAAGGCGGCGTCACCTCGGCGCAGGATGGCCTCGGTGATCGCCTCGTCGAGGTCATGGCGGTGCGTCATGACCAGGAAGGCGGTGCCCGGCGCCGCCTGCGCGACCTCCATCTCGGGCGCATCGCTGACGATCGGCAAGATGTGCGGCTGCTCGAGCGGGTCGTGCGGCGGGAACTCGTCCTCCCGGCCATCGACCCAGCGGACGCGGCCGTCGATGTCGGTCAGCAGCTTCACGATCGCGCGGCCGACATGGCCGGCGCCGTGCAGCTGCAGATGAAAGCGCGGCGGCGGCAGCGCCCAGGCGTCGAGCGCCTCGGGCGTCAGCCGCGACAGTCGCAGCTTCACCCGCCCGCCGCAGCATTGGCCGAGCGCCGGCCCCAGCGGCAGATCGAGCGTCTCGGCCGGCGCGTCCGGGCGGGCGAGCAGGCGCCGCGCCGCCTCGATCGCCTTCCATTCCAGATGGCCGCCGCCGATGGTGCCGAGCACCTCGGCGGGCATCACCACCATGCGCGTGCCGGTCTCGCGGGGCGCCGAGCCCTGGTGCGCGGCGATCAGTACCTCGACGACCGGCGTGCCCCGGGCGAGCCGGGCGCGCGCTTCGGCCTGCAGGCGCAGTGGAATCATCCGTGCTGCACCGCCGCCAGCGCGTCCAGAATCGCCTCCCCGGTCGCCGGCGCGCGCAGCGGCGGATCGGCGCGGTGCCCGCCCGCCGCCGACACCGCGTCCCGGATCGCCAGGAAGACGCTGAAGGGCAGCAGCAGCGGTGGCTCGCCCACCGCCTTGCTGCGGTGGATGCTGTCGGCCGGGTTGCGGTGGGCGAACAGCCGCACGTCGAGCGCGCCGGGCTCCAGCGGAATGTCGTTGGCGGTCGGGATCTTGTAGGTGCTGGGCGCGTGCGTCAGCAGCAGACCTGCGGCGCGCGAGCCGTCCATCGGCTGCCAGCGCAGCTCCTCGGTGGTCAGCCAGCCCATGCCCTGCACGAAGGCGCCCTCGACCTGGCCGATGTCCAGCGCCGGATTCAGCGAGGCGCCGACATCGTGCAGCACGTCGGCGCGCAGCAGCCGCCATTCGCCGGTCAGCGTGTCGACGATGACCTCGCTGAGCGCCGCGCCGTAGGCGAAGTAGAAGAAGGGCCGGCCCTGCAGCCGCTCGCGGTCCCAGTGCAGGCCGGGCGTGGCGTAGAAGCCGTCGCTCCAGAGCTGGATGCGCGCGGCATAGGCCAGCGCGACCAGCTCGGGGAAGGCCAGCGCCTGCGCGCCCGCCGTCACCTGGCCGCCGGCGAACCGCACCGCCTCGGGCGCCACCTGCCAGCGCGCCGCCAGGAAGGCCGCCAGGCGGTCGCGGATCTGGCGCGCCGCGTCCTGCGCCGCCTTGCCGTTGAGGTCGGTGCCGGTGGAGGCGGCGGTGGCGGAGGTGTTGGCCACCTTGTGCGTGTCGGTGGCGCTGACGCGCACCCGCTCGAAGGGCAGGCCCAGCTCGTGCGCGACCACCTGCGCGACCTTGGTGTTCAGGCCCTGGCCCATCTCGGTGCCGCCGTGGTTCACCAGCACCGAGCCGTCGGTGTAGACGTGGACCAGCGCGCCGGCCTGGTTGAAGTGCGCGACGTTGAAGCTGATGCCGAACTTCACCGGCGTCAGCGCCAGGCCCTTCTTCAGCACCGGGCTGGCGGCGTTGAAGGCGGCGATCTCGGCGCGGCGCGCGTCGTGGCGGGCGCGCTCGGCCAGCTCGTCGACCAGCGGCGCGATGATGTTGTCCTCGACCGTCTGGCCGTAGGGCGTGACGTTGCGCTCGGTCGTGCCGTAGAAGTTGGCGCGGCGCACCGCCAGCGCATCCAGCCCGAGCCGACGCGCCACCTCATCCAGGATCACCTCGACGGCGAGCGCGCCCTGCGGCCCGCCGAAGCCGCGGAAGGCGGTGTTGCTCTGCGTGTTCGTGCGCGCGCAGTAGCCGTGCAGATCGACGTCGGGCAGCCAGTAGGCGTTGTCGAAGTGGCACAGCGCACGCGTCATCACCGGCGCCGACAGGTCGGCCGAGGCGCCGGCGTTGGAGACCATCTCGACCTCCGCCCCGAGCAGCCGACCGGCCTCGTCATGGCCGACGCTGTAGCGGAACTCGAAGCCGTGGCGCCGGCCGGTGATCAGGAAGTCGTCGTCGCGGTCCGGGCGCAGCTTGACCGGGCATTGCAGCCGCTGTGCCGCCAGCGCCGCGCAGGCCGCGAACAGCGCCGACTGCGACTCCTTGCCGCCGAAGCCGCCGCCCATGCGCCGGCACTGCACCTGCACCTGGTGCGCCGCCAGCCCCAGCGCGTGCGCGACGACATGCTGCATCTCGGTCGGGTGCTGGGTCGAGCTGTGCACCAGCAGGCCGTCGTTCTCCTGCGGCAGCGCGTAGGCGATCTGGCCCTCCAGGTAGAACTGCTCCTGGCCGCCGAGGCTGAAGCGGCCCTCCAGCCGGTGCGGCGCGG
>JBJOPV010000328.1:0-3919 GCA_046050625.1 Pseudomonadota bacterium | reverse complement strand
TCCTGCAGCGGCCCCGGCATCGACTCGGCGGCGATCATCTCCAGCGTCTGCTTGGCCACGCCGACGTAGTCCTCGGGCAGCGCGCGCGCGTCGGTCCGCGGGTAGGTCAGCACCTTGTGCTTCTCGTAGAGCGCCTGCGCGATCGACAGCGTGGTCTTGGCCGAGAAGCCGAAGCGCGAGTTGGCCTCGCGCTGCAGCGTCGTCAGGTCATAGAGCAGCGGGCTGGCCTGGGTGCTGGGCTTGGCCTCCTCGCGCACGCTGGCGCTGCGGTTCCGCACCGCGTCGGCGATGGCCTGCGCCTCGGCCAGCGTCCACAGCCGGTCGGCGCGGCGCTCCAGGTCGTCGTCCTTCCTGAACTTCGGGTCGAACCACTTGCCCTCGTAGACGCCCGCCTCGGCGCCGAACTCGGCGCGCACTTCCCAGTAGTCGCGCGCGACGTGCTTGCGGATCTTCTCCTCGCGCTCGACCATGATCGAGAGCGTGGGCGTCTGCACCCGCCCGACGGTGGTCAGGAAGAAGCCGCCGTCGCGCGAGTTGAACGCGGTCATCGCGCGCGTGCCGTTGATGCCCACCAGCCAGTCGGCCTCGGAGCGGCTGCGCGCCGCGTCCGCCAGACCGCGCATGTCGGCGTCCGAGCGCAGCCGGTCGAAGCCGTCGCGAATGGCCTGCGGCGTCATGCTCTGCAGCCACAGCCGGCTCACCGGCTTCGAGCCCACCTTGGCGCCCAGCGCGTACTGCTCGATCAGCCGGAAGATCAGCTCGCCCTCGCGGCCCGCGTCGCAGGCGTTGATCAGCGCGGTGACATCCTTGCGCTTGACCAGCTTGACCACCGCGCCCAGGCGGCTCTTGGCCTTGTCGATCGGCGCCAGCTCGAAGTGCGGCGGCAGCACCGGCAGGTGCGCGAAGCTCCACTTGCCGCGCTTGACGTCGAACTCCTCCGGCGCCTTGATCTCGACCAGATGGCCGACGGCCGAGGTCACGACAAACTGGTCGTTCTCGAAATGGTCGTCGTGCTTCTCGAACTTGCCGCACACGGGTGTCAGCGCGCGCACGATGTCCTGCGCGACCGACGGCTTCTCGGCGATGACGAGTGACTTGCTCATGATGAGTTGATGCTGATCGAAACCTGTCGAAACCTGCAGCAGCGACCGACTCGGCGTCAGGCTGCTTCATACAATCGGCGCTATACGCGCACGCACGCAGGCACGCCTCCGCACACGCACACGCCTGCACGCGCCCACACATCCAATCTAACCAGAAGTCGCGCCGCCATGCCGTCGATGAAAGAACCGGCCCCCGCCCGCCCGCGCCGGCGCCTCCAGGTGCGCCGCTCCGGCGTGCACGGCCGCGGCGTCTTCGCCGAGGTGGCGATCGCGCCGGGCGAGATCATCCTGCAATACGCCGGCGAGGTGATCGACTGGGAGGAAGCCCTGCGGCGCCACCCACGCGATCCGGCCGACCCGAACCATACCTTCTACTTCCATCTCGAGGACGGCAGGGTCATCGACGGCGGCGTGCGCGGCAACTCCGCGCGCTGGATCAACCACGCCTGCGATCCCAACTGCGAGAGCGAGGAGACCGAGGGACGCATCTTCATTCGCGCGCTGCGCGACATCGCCCGGGGCGAGGAGCTGTCCTTCGACTACCGGCTCGTGATCGACGCCCGCCACACCGCGAAACTGAAGAAAGCCTACGCCTGCTGCTGCGGATCGCCGAAGTGCCGCGGTACGATGCTCGGCCCGAAGCGCTGAGCCGCTTGCCCCGATCCCTCCCGACATCCTCATGAACCGACCGCTGCACTGGGACCCCGAGACGCTGTGGCAGACGCTGGAGCCGCTGGCCCCGGGCCTGAGCGTCGAGATCCTGCCGGAGACCGGCTCGACCAGCACCACGCTGCTCGAGCGCAGCCGGCGCGGGCTGACCGAGCCGACGCTGCTGGTGGCCGAGCGCCAGACCGCCGGCCGGGGCCGGCTCGGGCGCGGCTGGTGGTCGGATGCGGCCCCGGGACACACGCTGACCTTCTCGCTGGGCCTGCGCCTGGCGCCCGCCGACTGGAGCGGCCTGTCGCTGGCGGTCGGCCTGACGCTGGTCGAGGCGCTGGAGCCGGCGGGCGATCACCTCGGCCTGAAGTGGCCCAACGACCTGTGGCTGCGCGGCCAGGACCGCAAGCTCGGCGGCGTGCTGATCGAGGTCGCGCCGCTGACTGAGGCCGCCAGCGTGCAGGAGCGCTGGCTGGTGATCGGCATCGGCCTGAACATCGCGCCGCTGCCGGCAGGCGCGGCCGATCCGGCACGGTTCCGCACCGGTCACGCCAGCCTGCAGGAGGTCGACCCGGCGCTGGACGCGCCGACCGCGCTGCACCGCGTCGCCGCGCCGCTGCTGCGCGCGGTGCTGGACTTCGGCGCGCAGGGCGGCGCGGCCGCGCTGGCGCGCTTTGCGGCACGCGACGTGCTGGCCGGGCGCCGGGTGCAGGTCGGCGAGCTGACCGGCATCGCCAGCGGCATCGGCCACGACGGCGCGTTGCTGCTGCGCGACGAGGCCGGTCGGCTGCAGACGATCCACAGCGGCGAAGCGAGCGTGCGTCCATGCTGAGACCGCTGGTGGTGATGCTCGCCGCGGTCAACCTCGGCTTCTGGGCCTGGTCGCACGGCGCACTCGACGGCCTGACCGGCGTGCCGCACGACAGCGACCGCGAACCGCAGCGCCTGGCCGCGCAGATCGCGCCGGAGCGGCTGGAGGTCCTGCCCGCCGAGCTGCCGGCCTCCGCAGCCCCAGCGGCCCTAGCAGCACCGGCCGCTCCTGCCAGCGCCGCCTCCGCAGCAAATCGCGCGGCAGAAGCGGCATCGACTGCATCAGCCGCAACCGCAGCCGCAACCGCAACCGCAACCGCAGCCGCATCGGCGCTGGCCGCGGCCTCCGCAGCACCGGCCGGAGCCAGCGCAGCCGCGGTCACGCCGCCGCCGGCCGCGCCAGTGCCGACCGTCTGCCTGGAAGCCGGCGCCTTCAATGCCGCCGAATGGCGCACTGCCCAGGTCGCGCTGCGCCGGGTGCTCGACGACAGCAGCTGGACCTTGACCACCCGCGAGAAGGCCGGCACCTGGATGGTCTATGTCGGCCCGTACAAGAGCCGCGAGATCATGACGCGCCGCGCCGACCAGCTGCGCCAGCTCGAGATCGCCTTCGAGGAGGCCCGCGACCTGCCCGACGAATACATCCCCGGCTTCGTCTTCGGCCGCTATGGTGTCGAGGCCGATGCCCGTGCGCTGCAGACCCGGCTGGCCTCGCAGAAGATCCGCTACGTGCGGGTGGTGCCGCTGGTGCGCCCCAGCGTCAGCCACACCGTGCGCATCCCCAAGGCCGACGCGGCGATGCGCGCCCGCCTGACCGCGCTCAAGCCACGCCTGAGCGGCAAGGCCTTCGAGCCCTGCGGGCGCTGACAGCGCCGGAGACGCTGGACACGAAAAAGGGCTCCCGAGGGAGCCCTTCGTTCGTCAGCGGCGGCTGAGCGTCGCCGCGCCCGACGATCAGCAGGCGATGACGCGCGCCATTTCCAGGCACTTGTTCGAGTAGCCCCACTCGTTGTCGTACCAGGACACGACCTTCACGAAGGTCTTGTCCAGGGCGATGCCGGCTTCGGCGTCGAACACCGAGGTGCACGATTCGCCACGGAAGTCGGTCGCGACGACCTTGTCTTCGGTGTAGCCCAGCACGCCCTTCATGGCGCCTTCGGAGGCGGCCTTCATGGCGGCGCAGATGTCGGCGTAGGAGGCTTCCTTGTCCAGCTCGACGGTCAGGTCGACGACCGAGACGTCCGAGGTCGGCACGCGGAAGGCCATGCCCGTCAGCTTGCCCTTGAGCACCGGCAGCACGACGCCGACGGCCTTGGCGGCACCGGTCGACGACGGGATGATGTTCTCGA
>JBJOPV010000327.1:0-3923 GCA_046050625.1 Pseudomonadota bacterium | reverse complement strand
AAGCGCGGCCAGAACGAGCTGCGCCTGATCATGATGTGCGAGATCCCGAGCAACGCCATCCTGGCCGAGCACTACCTCGAGTTCTTCGACGGCATGTCGATCGGCTCGAACGACCTGACGCAGCTGACGCTGGGTCTGGACCGCGACTCCGGCCTGGAGCTGCTGGCGGCCGACTTCGACGAGCGTGATCCGGCCGTCAAGGCGCTGATCGCGCGCGCCATCGCCGCCTGCCGTGCCCGTGGCAAGTACATCGGCATCTGCGGCCAGGGCCCCAGCGACCACCCGGACTTCGCCGACTGGCTGGCCCAGGAGGGCATCGTGTCGATCTCGCTGAACCCCGACACCGTCGTCGACACCTGGCAGCGTCTGGCCCAGCGCTGAGCCGGTGCAGCGCCGATCCGGCGCTGATCCGGGCTCACCGAGGGCTCGTCCGTCAGGGCGGGCCCTTTGTCTTTCCTGGTGGAGTCGTGCGGCCGTCTTGGTGTCTCTCCCGTGGTACCGGGGGACGCATGCGCGCACAATTCACGTCGAGGTGACGTGATGCAAGGCGAGAAGGTGGGCGAATCTGCCATGAGGGCGAGGGTGTACTGGCGCCGGGTGCGGCTCTGGACCGTGCTGGGGCTGGCGCTGTGGTTCGGGGTCACCCTGGGCGTGTCATGGTGGTCCTCGGCGCTCGATGTCTGGCGTGTCGGTCGGATGCCGGCGGGTTACTGGTGGGCGACCCAAGGCGCGATCGCGGTCTATCTGCTGATCATCGTCGGGCATGGCTGGGTGATGGATCGCCTCGAGCGGCGCTGCGCGGAAGCCGAGTCCGGCGTCCGCGTGTCATGACGGGGCCAGATCTGTCGACTTCCGAGGAAACGCGGGTCTTCACCCGCACGCTCAACCGGCGCTACGCCCTCTACACCCTGTGCGTGCTGGTGTTTGTCGGCCTGCTGGCGGCACTCGAGCATGCCGGCTGGCCGCGCAGCTGGATCGGTGGCACCTTCCTGATCGCCACCGTCGCGGTCTACGCGGCCATCGGCCTGATGTCGCGCACCACCGACGAGGCCGAGTACTACGTCGCCGGCCGGCGTGTGCCGGCGGTCTACAACGGCATGGCCACGGCGGCCGACTGGATGTCGGCCGCCTCCTTCATCGGCACCGCCGGCGTGCTCTATCTGCAGGGCTTTGCGGGCCTGGCCTACATCCTGGGCTGGACCGGGGGCTACTGCCTGGTGGCGCTGCTGCTGGCGCCCTATCTGCGCCGGCTCGGCTGCTTCACCATTCCCGAGTTCCTGGGCGCGCGCTATGGCGGCACCTGGCCGCGGCTGGTCGGGGTGAGCGCGGTGACGCTGGTGTCCTTCGTCTATGTGGTGGTGCAGATCTACGGCGTCGGGCTGATCACCTCGCACCTGACGGGCTTCAGCTTCGAGATCGGCATCTTCGTCGGGCTGGGCGGGGTGCTGGTGTGCTCCTTCCTGGGCGGCATGCGCGCGGTCACCTGGACCCAGGTGGCGCAGTACATCGTGCTGATCATCGCCTACCTGACGCCGGTGGTCTGGCTGTCGCTGAACCAGACGGGCAGCGTCTTTCCGCTGTTCTCCTATGGCCAGCAGCTCGAGCACGTCTCGCTGCGCGAACAGATGCTCAAGGACGATCCGGCCGAACTGGCGGTGATTCGCCAGCTCGAGGTGCGTGCGGCCGACGCCCGCCACAAGCTCGACGATGTGCGACAGGCCATGGCCGACGATGTGGAGACGCTGACCGCGCAGGCCCGGGCGCTGCAGGCGGCCGACGCTGCGCCCTCGCGCATCCAGCAGGTCGAGCGCCGGCTGCTGACCCGGCCGCAGACCGAGGAAGAGGCGCGACGCGTCTACCAGCGCGAGTACGAGGAGGCGCTGCAGCGCGCCCGGCCGCTGGGCGGGCTGCCTCCCCAGGCCCAGCCGCTGGTGGCCGGCGACCCGCGCGGCGACGCCCAGCAGCGCCGTGACTACGAGGAGGGCCGGCGCAACTTCCTGGCCCTGGTGCTGTGCCTGATGCTGGGCACCGCAGCGATGCCGCATGTGCTCACGCGCTACTACACCACGCCCTCGGTCAGCGAGGCACGCCGCTCGGTCGGCTGGTCACTGTTCTTCATCGCGCTGCTGTACCTGGCCGCGCCGGCGCTGGCGGTGATGGTCAAGTACGAGGTCTTCACCCACCTGGTCGGCTTGCCTTTCGACCAGTTGCCAGGCTGGATCCGGCGCTGGGCCAAGCTCGATCCCTCGCTGGTCTCGGTCGAGGACATCAACGGCGACGGCCTGCTGCAGCTCGCCGAGCTGCACCTGGGCGGCGACGTGATCGTGCTGGCCGCGCCCGAGATCGGCGGGCTGCCGCTGGTGGTGACCTACCTGGTGGCGGCGGGTGGGCTGGCGGCGGCGCTCTCCACGGCGGACGGGCTGCTGCTGACCATCTCCAATGCGCTGTCGCATGACCTCTACTTCCGCTTCGTCAACCCGCGTGCGCCGGCGATGCGCCGGGTGATGCTGTCGAAGTTCCTGGTGCTGGTGGTGGCGCTGATGGCGGCCTTCCTGGCCTCGATGCGCTTCGCCGACATCCTTCAGTTCGTCTCGGCAGCCTTCTCTCTGGCGGCTGCAGCCTTCTTTCCGGCGCTGGTGCTGGGCATTTTCTGGCAGCGCGCCAACCGCACCGGCGCGGTGCTGGGCATGCTGACCGGACTGCTGGTGTGCGTCTTCTACATGGTGACCAACCATGAGGTGCTGCGACGCATGTTCGGCATCACCTGGCCGTTGGGCGACTGCCGCTGGTGGGGCATCGATCCGATCGCTGCCGGCGTCTTCGGCGTGCCGGCCGGCGCGCTGGTGCTGGTGCTGGTCAGCCTGCTGACCGCCCGGCCCGGGCCGGAGCAGCTGGCGGTGGTGGCGCGTCTGCGCGACCCTCTTTCCGGCAAGGGCTGATCCGCGCTATACTGGTGGGCTTTTCTTCCCTTGCTGCACCCGTGACAGACGCTGCGGGGCGGCTTCCGCAACAGGAATCCTCAAGGAGTTTCGATGCGTCATTATGAAATCGTGCTGCTGGTCCACCCGGACCAGAGCGAGCAGGTTCCGGCCATGCTGGAACGCTACAAGACCCTGGTGACCGCTTCGGGCGGCCAGGTCCACCGTGTCGAGGACTGGGGTCGCTTCCAGCTCGCCTATCTGATCAACAAGCTGGCCAAGGCGCACTACCTGTGCCTGAACATCGAGTGCAGCAAGGAAACCCTGGCTGAGATCGAGACCGGCTTCCGCTTCAACGATGCCGTGCGTCGCGACAAGGCCGAGACCGGCCCGTCGTCGATGATGAAGCGCGTCGAGAAGGAAGAAGCGCGCAAGTCCCAGCAGGAGGCGAGCGCCTGATATCCGGATCCTGACGCCGCACGCGACCCCGCGATCGACAGCGATGAACCAGCTTGTCCTGCAAGCCACCGTCGTCGAGCGCGATGCGCTGCGCCACACCCCGGCTGGGTTGCCGGCGCTCGATGTCCGCCTGGCGCATGCCTCGCAGGTCGAGCACGCCGGCTTGCCTCGGCAGGTCGCACTGGAGATCCATGCGACGGCCATCGGCGAGACAGCCGGGCAGCTGCAGCGGTTGCCGGTCGGTCAGCACGCCTTGTTCCGGGGCTTTCTCGGCAAGCAGCGCAGCGGCCGTGGCGTCATGTTCCATATCAGTTCGTTCGAATCCGTTCCTCACACATCCGCACCGTAATCAGGAGGTCTTCATGCCCCCGCCGCGCAGCAAGTTTTCCAAGGGCCGCAAGGTCAAGCGCAACCAGCAATCGCTGCTGTTCAAGCGCAAGCGTTTCTGCCGCTTCACCGTCGCCGGTGTCGAATCGATCGACTACAAGGATCTCGACATCCTGCGCGACTTCGTCGGCGAGAACGGCAAGATCACGCCGGCCCGTC
>JBJOPV010000326.1:0-3925 GCA_046050625.1 Pseudomonadota bacterium | reverse complement strand
TCCGCCCCCATGTCCTATATCGTCCTTGCCCGCAAGTACCGGCCGCGCCGCTTCACCGAGATGGTGGGGCAGGAGCATGTCGTGCAGGCCCTGGGCAACGCGCTGACGCGCCAGCGCCTGCACCACGCCTACCTGTTCACCGGCACCCGCGGCGTCGGCAAGACGACCGTCTCGCGCATCCTCGCCAAGAGCCTGAACTGCACCGGCCCGGACGGGCAGGGCAGCATCACCGCCGAGCCCTGCGGCGTCTGCGACGCCTGCCGCGACATCGACGCCGGCCGCCATGTCGACTATGTCGAGCTCGACGCCGCCTCCAACCGGGGCGTCGACGAGATCAGCCAGCTGCTCGACCAGGCGGTCTACAAGCCGGTGGCCGGGCGCTTCAAGGTCTACATGATCGACGAGGTGCACATGCTCTCGACGACCGCCTTCAACGCGATGCTGAAGACGCTCGAGGAGCCGCCCGAGTACCTGAAGTTCGTGCTGGCCACCACCGACCCGCAGAAGGTGCCGGTCACGGTGCTGAGCCGCTGCCTGCAGTTCAACCTGCGCCCGATGGCGCCCGAGACGGTGCAGCGCCACCTCGGCACCGTGCTGCAGGCCGAGGGCATCGAGGCCGAGGCCGGCGCGCTGCGCCAGCTCTCGCGGGCCGCCCGCGGCTCGATGCGCGACGCACTGTCGCTGACCGACCAG
Organism: Pseudomonadota bacterium; assembly: GCA_046050625.1. Lineage (GTDB taxonomy): Bacteria > Pseudomonadota > Gammaproteobacteria > Burkholderiales > Burkholderiaceae_C > Sphaerotilus. The sequence continues at coordinate 3,232 of JBJOPV010000326.1, read as the reverse complement.
GCCATCGCCTTCGGCAGCGGCTCGCTGCAGGAATCAGCGGTGCGGCAGATGCTCGGCTCGGTCGACCGCAGCCATGTGGTGCGCATCGTGCAGGCGCTGGGTGCCGCTGACGGCGCCGGCCTGGTGCGTGCGGTCGACGAGCTGCGCGGCCTGGGCCTGTCGGCCGCCGGCCTGCTGGAGGATCTGGCCGCGCTGGCGCAGCAGATGGCGCTGGCGCAGGCGGTGCCGGCCGCGCTCGACCCGACCGACCCCGAGACCGCCACCGTGCGCACGCTGGCGCCGCTGCTCGACCCGGACGAGACACAGCTGCTCTACAGCATCGCGCTGCACGGCCGTGCCGAGCTTGCGCTGGCGCCCGACGAATACGGTGGCCTGATGATGGTGCTGCTGCGCCTGCTGGCCTTCCGGCCGCAGGGCGCCGCGCCACGCCGGGTCGAGCGGCCGGTCGAGGTGGCCCCGGTGCCTGTTCCTGTGCCCGAACCCGTGGCGCCGGACGCGCCGCATGTCTCGCGTGAGCTGCGCCGGCCGCTGGAGGCACGCGCCCGTCTGCCGGTCGAGCCGCTGGCCGCGCCGGCTCCGGCTCCCGCTCCGGCTCCGGCCATGCTGTCGCCCGCCCGTGCCCCGGTGCCGCCGTGGGAGGACGAGCCCTCCGGCTGGGACGACATCCCGCCGCACGACGAAGCGGCTTGCGCCACGCCGCCGTCGCCGGATGAGCCCGAGGTGCTGCCCGAGCCCGCTGGCGCGCACGTGACCGCACCGGCGCCGCTGCGCCCGCGTCCGGTGCAGATGGACGAGGTGCTCGACGATCCGCTGGTGACGCGCTGGTGCGATCTGTTCCAGCGCCTGAGCGAACGCGCCCTCGTCAACGGCCTGGTGCGCGAGCTGGCCTGGCAGGCGCAGTGCATCGCCATCGAGCCCGGCGCGGGCAGCCTGCGCTGCGTGCTGCGCGTCGAGCGCGAGTCGCTGCGCCAGAGCGGTCACCGCGACCGGCTGCAAGCAGCGATCACCGAGCTGGTCGGTCAACCGGTCACGCTGGAGATCGCGCCCGGCGCGGTCACCGACAGCCCCTCGCGGCGCGAGATCCAGCGCCGCGAGCGCGCTCAGCATGAGGCCGAAGGCGCGATCACCGAAGACCCGATGGTGCAGGAGCTGCTTGCACGCTATCCCGGCGCGCGCATCGTGCCGGGCTCGATCCGGCCGAACTGACGTCCCGTTTCCAGAATTCTTCGCTCCCCCAGAAAGGAACATTCATGTTCAAAGGACAGATCGCCGGCCTGATGAAACAGGCCCAGGCCATGCAGGACAACCTGAAGAAGGCGCAGGATGAACTTGCGCTGATCGAGGTCGAGGGCCAGTCCGGCGCCGGCCTGGTCAAGGTCGTCATGACCTGCAAGCACGATGTCAAGCGCGTCACCATCGACCCGAGCCTGCTGGCCGACGACAAGGACATGCTCGAGGACCTGGTGGCCGCCGCCTTCAACGACGCGGTGCGTCGCGCCGAGGAGCTCAGCCAGGAGAAGATGGGCAAGCTGACCGCCGGCATGCCGCTGCCCCCGGGCATGAAGCTGCCGTTCTGAAACGCGACAGCCCTCGCGTTCAGCGATGACAAGCTCTGCCCTGCCGCCTGATGCGATGCTCGCGCTGGTCGAGGCGCTGCGCCGGCTGCCCGGCGTGGGCGTCAAGTCGGCGCAGCGCATGGCCTATCACCTGCTGCAGCATGACCGTGACGGCGCGTTGCGGCTGTCGCAGGCGCTCGATCACGCGGTGCACGGCATCCGCCACTGCGAGCGCTGCCACACTTTCACCGAGCAGCCGGTCTGCGCGACCTGCCTCGATCCGGCGCGCGACACCCGGCTGCTGTGCGTGGTCGAGACGCCGGCCGACCAGGCCGCGGTCGAGCGCACCGGCACCTACCGCGGACTCTACTTCGTGCTGATGGGTCGGCTCAGCCCGCTCGAGGGCGTGGGTGTGCAGGACATCGGCCTGCCGGAGCTGATCGCGCGGGTGCGCGAGGGCGAGGTGCGCGAGGTGATCGTCGCGACCAACTTCACCGCCGAGGGCGAGGTCACCGCCCACGCGGTGGCCGAGGCGCTGCGCCCGTTGGAGGGCGTGCGCGTGACGCGCCTGGCACGCGGCGTGCCGATCGGCAGCGAGCTCGAGTACGTCGATCTGGGCACCATCGCGCACGCTTTCTCGGAGCGGCGCTGAGCCGCTACGGGGTCGCGCCTTACTTGCTACTTGCGAGCCAGACGGGTCGGGCGGATCTTCATGCCTTTGGCCGCACCGCCCCGGTTCGGGCTGGCGGCGGCCATGCGTACCGGCTTGCCCGCCTTGGCCTTGGCCAGCGCGCGGTCTTCGGCCACGGGTGCGACCTTGCTGCCGGTCGGCACCCAGATGACCAGCGCCTGCGCCTTGCGGAAGCGGGTGCCGTCGTCGATGCGGTTCCAGGCCGCGATCTGGTTCGCGCTCACCCGGTAGCGCTTGGCCAGCGCGGCCACGGTATCGCCCTTGCGGGCCTGGACGGCGACCTTGCGCAGCGGCGGCACATCCGGCGCCAGCGCCATGTGGGCGTTGTCGGCGACATGCTCAGGCACGTCGACCGCACGGGTCTCGGCGCGCTGCACCAGCAGCGTGGAGCCGGCCTTGACCAGCATCTTCGGCGGAATCCGGTTGATCTCGCGCAGCTCCGATTCGCTCATGCCGGCCAGCTCGGCCGCCTGGGCGGTCTTCATCGTCTTCGGCGCGACCCAGGCGGTCCAGCTTGCCAGCGGCCCCTGGTGCGAGGCCAGGCGCTTCACGAAGGCGTCAGCGCTGTTGTAGGGCAGCAGGATCTGCGGCGTGCCGGCGGCCAGGATCACCGGCTTGTTCATCTGCGGGTTGAGTGCCTTGAATTCCTCGAGCGGCAGGCCAGCCAGCCGGGCCGCCACCGCCACGTCGATGTCACGCCGGATCGGCACGCTCAGGAAGTACGGATGGTTCTCGAGCTTGGGCAGCGCCAGGCCGAAATTCTGCGGCGCCAGCACGATGTTCTTGACCGCCTGGAACTTCGGCACGTAGTGGCGGGTTTCCGCTGGCATCGACAGGCTCTCGTAGTCGGTGGGCAGACCGGCGCGCTCGTTGCGGGCGATGGCGCGCTTGACGTTGCCTTCGCCCCAGTTGTAGGCGGCCAGCGCCAGCTGCCAGTCGCCGTTGAACATCTTGTTGAGCCGGCCCAGGTAGTCGAGCGCGGCGC
>JBJOPV010000325.1:0-3940 GCA_046050625.1 Pseudomonadota bacterium | reverse complement strand
GCTGCGTGCATCACTGCGACCAGATTCTCGATCCCGGCATCGACAGCGCCACGCTGCGCTCGCACCGCGCGCTGGAGGCGGTCGGCCGGCTCGGCGGCGACGAGTTCGTCGCGCTGCTGCCCGAGGTGGCCGGCGAGGCGCAGGCGGTCGCGGTGGCCGATGCGATGCTGCAGGCGCTGCGCGAGCCGGTGGTGCTGGCCGGGCGCGAGTACTTCGTCACCGCCAGCATCGGCGTGGGCCTGTATCCGCGCGACGGCGTCTCGGTGGTCGATCTGCTGCGCAATGCCGACATGGCGATGTACGCCGCCAAGGCCGACGGGCGCAACGCCCGCCATGTCTTCCATCCCGATCTGGTCGGGCGTGGCCGCGAGAAGCTCGAGATCGAGACCGCGTTGCACAAGGCGCTCGAACGCGGCGAGCTGGTGCTGCACTACCAGCCGCAGGTCGACGTGATCGACGGCCGGGTGCGTGCGGTCGAGGCGCTGATGCGCTGGCGGCGCGACGGCGGCGGTCTGGTCCAGCCGGCCGACTTCATCCCCGTGGCCGAGGAGACCGGCCTGATCGTGCCGATGAGCGAGTGGGCGATCGGCGAGGCCGCGCGTCAGATCGCCGCCTGGCGCGACCATCACGGCATCGAGCTGGTGGTGGCCGTCAACCTGCCCAGCCGTGCCTTCGAGCGCTTCGATCTGGTCGAGCAGGTGCGCGAGGCCGCTCAGCGCTCCGGGCTGCCGGCGCGCGCGCTGCAGCTCGAGATCACCGAGACCGGACTGATGCGCAATCTCGACCAGGTCATCCCGGTGCTGCACCGGCTGACCCAGGCCGGCATCGAGATCGCGATCGACGACTTCGGCACGGGCTACTCCTCGCTGGCCTACCTGACCCAGCTGCCGATCCGCGAGCTCAAGATCGACCGCTCCTTCGTGTGCCATCTCGGCGAGCGCGAGCAGAGCACCGCGGTGGTGACGGCCGTGGTGGCGCTGGCGCGCTCGCTGCGGCTGCGGGTGGTGGCCGAAGGGGTGGAGACCGATCTGCAGGAGCAGGTGCTGCGCGGCCTGGGCTGCGACACCCTGCAGGGCCGGCGCTTTGCCCATCCGATGCCCGCCGACGAGGTGGTCCGCTGGCTCAGGCGCCGAGCCGAGCGCAGCCTCTGAGCGACAGGGCCCGCAGCTGGCGGTGCGTGCGGCGAATTCCGCGGTAATCGTGCCGATTCGTGTGGGTTCGCGGCCGCTGGCCGTGGAAACCTGGGGTTCCAGGGCGACAGAATCCGAGCAGGCCCGGGGTGCATTAGGATCGCGGGCGCTTCGAGCCAACCGATCAGGGACTGCCCACATGAACCGACACGCCGCCCGCCTTCTTCCTCCGCTGACCGCCATGCTGCTGCTGGCCGCCCAGGCCGCGCAGGCCGAGACCAGCCCTTGGTATGTCGGTGCCTCCCAGGCCTTCACCCGCAACAGCAATGTCTTCTACGGCACCGATGCCCGGGCGCTGTCGGACACCATTTCCTCGACGGGCGTGCGTCTGGGCCTGGACCAGCCGTTCAGCCGCCAGCGCCTGACGGCCAGCCTGAGCGCCAACCACAACCGCTACAGCAGCCTCGACTACCTGAACAACACCGACTATGCGCTCGACGCCCGGCTCGATCTCGAGACCGTCGAGCGGGTGTCCGGCACGGTGGCGCTGCGTGCCGCGCAAAGCCTGCCGACCGATACCAACTATCTGGCGGCGGGCGAACGCAACCTGCTGAGCACCCGCTCGCTCAATGCCACCGGCCGGGTCGGCCTGGTGACGATGTGGACCTTCGAGGCCGGTGCGGCGGCCAGTCAGACGCGCTACAGCGCGGCCGCCTATCGCAGCTCCAACGCCGATCAGACTTCGTTCAACGCCGGCTTCCGGGTGCGCCCGGCCAGTGGTCTGACGCTGGGGGCCAGCCTGCGGCACGGCACGGTCGACTATGTCGACGTCGGCAGCGAGGTGGGCCGCAACGATCTGGACCTGCTGGCTTTTGTCACCCCGGGTGGCGCGAGCAGCTATGACGCCCGCCTGAGCCTGACCCGCGAGGCCTACACCTACCCGAACGGCCTCGAGCGCGATCGCAATGCCTGGACCGGCTCGCTGGCCTGGAACTGGAAGCCGACGGGCAAGTTCTCGACCCAGCTGCGACTGAGCCGCGATACCAGCAACGCCAGCTTCGACTATGTCAGCAACCTGCTGCGCGCCAACACCGACCAGGCCCAGAACACCACCTCGTTGCGGCTCGGTGCCAACTGGCAGGCGACCGCGAAGATCGGCGTCGATGCCGGTCTGACCTACGCGCGCCGCTCGCTGGAGCAGGGCACGATCAGCGGCAGCGACCGCACCACCGGCCTGTCGCTGAACGTCAGCTACGCGCTGATGCGCAACATCGATCTGGGCTGCGGCCTGAGCTGGGCGGATCGCTCGGTCTCCTATGCCACCGCCAGCCAGCTGTCGACCCAGTACAAGGTCACCACCTACAGCTGCTCCGGCCAGATCTACCTGCGCTGAGCCCTGGCTGGGCGCATGAAGAAGGGGCGCCTCGGCGCCCCTGGTCGCTTGCTGCGGGCCCGTGTCGGCCCGCGCTGCCGGGTGCGGACGCTCAGCGCCGGCCGATCGACAGATACTCCAGCCCGAAGGAGCGGATCAGCTCCGGCTCGTACAGGTTGCGCCCGTCGAAGACGATCCTGTCGCGCAGGCTGGCGGCGATGCCGTCGAAGTCCGGCGTGCGGAATTCCTTCCACTCGGTGACGATCAGCAGCGCGTCGGCGCCTTCGAGCGCCTGTTTCTGCCCTTCAGCGTAGCTCAGGCCCGCCCAGCCCTCCATCACCCGCTGTGCCTCGGTGGCCGCCACCGGGTCATAGGCCTGCACCTTGGCGCCGCGCGCCAGCAGCTCCTGGATGATCACCCGGCTCGGGGCTTCGCGCATGTCGTCGGTGTTGGGCTTGAACGCCAGGCCCCACATCGCGAAGGTCTTGCCCGACAGGTCCTCGCCGTACTGGGCCACGATCTTGTGCACGAGGACCATCTTCTGCTCCTCGTTGACCTCCTCGACCGCGGTCAGCATCTTGCTCGGCATGCCGTTCTCGGCCGCGATCATCGCCAGCGCCTTCACGTCCTTCGGGAAGCAGCTGCCGCCGTAGCCCACGCCCGGGTACAGGAACTGCGTGCCGATGCGCGGGTCCGAGCCGATGCCCACCCGCACCATCTCGATGTCGGCGCCGACCTTCTCGGCCAGCCGGCTCATCTCGTTCATGAAGCTGATGCGCGTGGCCAGCATGCAGTTGGCCGCGTACTTGATGAACTCCGCCGAACGGATGTCCGTGATGATCATCCGGTCGCGGTTGCGCACGAAGGGCTGGTAGAGCGCCTTCATCAGCAGGATCGCCCGCTCGTCCTCGGCGCCCACCACGATGCGGTCCGGGCGCATGAAGTCCGCCACCGCCGCGCCTTCCTTCAGGAACTCGGGGTTCGAGCACACCGAGAACTCCATCTCCGGCAGGCCGCGCTTGGCCAGCTCGTCGCTGACGGCCGCGCGCACCTTGTCGCCCGTGCCCACCGGCACCGTGCTCTTGTCGACGATCACCTTGTGGTCGGTCATCAGCCGGCCGATGTTGCGCGCCGCGGCGGTGACGTACTGCAGGTCGGCCGAGCCGTCCTCGTCCGGCGGCGTGCCCACCGCGATGAACTGCAGCGTGCCATGCGCCACCGAGCGCTCGATGTCGGTCGTGAACTCCAGCCGCCCCGCCGCCACGTTGCGCCGCACCACTTCCAGCAGCCCCGGCTCGTGGATCGGGATGCCCCCGTCGTTCAGGATCTTGATCTTGGCCGGATCCACGTCCAGGCACATCACATGGTTGCCCATTTCCGACAGGCACGCGCCCGTCACAAGTCCCACGTAGCCGGTGCCGATGACGGTGACTTTCAT
>JBJOPV010000324.1:0-3955 GCA_046050625.1 Pseudomonadota bacterium | reverse complement strand
ACAGGATCACCGCCGTCATGCCCAGCATCAGCACGTCGGTGGCGAAGTCCAGCGCGTGCAGCGACAGGAAGACCGAGAGCCGGTCGGTCTCCGAGCCGATGCGCGCGATCAGGTCGCCGGTGCGCTTGGCGCCGAAGTAGTCCAGCGACAGGCCCAGCAGGTGGTCGAAGGCGGTGGTGCGCAGGTCGGCGGCGATGCGCTCGGACACCAGCGCCAGCAGCCAGGTCCGCGCCCAGCCCAGGCCCCAGGCCAGCAGGCCCGAGCCGAACAGGCCGCCCAGCAGCAGACCGACCTGGTGCGTGTCGATCGATTGGCCGTTCTGGAAGGGGATCAGCACCTCGTCCATCAGCGGAATCGTCAGGTAGGGCGGCACCAGCGTCGCGGCGGTCGAGGCCAGCGTCAGCAGGAAGCCCGCCAGCAGCGTCCATCGGTACGGCCGCGCGAAGCGCCACAGCCGCAGCAGCACCCAGGTCGAGGGCGGCGTCGTCAGCTCGCGGGTGCAGATGGCGCAGTCGTCGCTGTCGGGGGGCAGCGGTGCGCGGCAGGTGGGGCAGCGGGTGGGGTCGGCGCTGTCCTCGTCCGGGTGCGCGTGGCCGGCCTGCGCGAGCTGCTCGATCCGCTGCTCGAACAGGCGCACCAGCCGCAGCGCCTGGACGTTCTGCGCCAGCGTGAAGCGCCACAGCGCCAGCCGCCCGCCGCCGTCATGCAGCTCGAGCGTGCCGACGCCGGCATGGTCGTGGTGCCGCAGCGACAGGTCCGGCCGCAGCGGCCAGTCCCCGCGCGCGTCGACCAGCCGGCGCTCGGTGAGCTGCAGCCGGGCGCGCGCGAAGTGCAGCCGCTCGTCCAGGTCAACCTCCAGCGTGGTCAGGACGTTCTCGTTCGGAAGGAGCGGGAGGGTCGCGGACTCGACGGCGTCGGCGCGAACGGAGGCGGAGTGGGCTTGCATCGGGATTCTTCTCGGGATGGCCGATTCTGGCGCAGCCGGATCGTGCGGCCCGGGCGCAGATGAACACGCCTCGCACAACGTCGCGGCAGCGCATCGCGCTGACCTGGCGGCTTGACGCAAGGTGAAGTCGGCACAATCACGTTCCCATCGGTCCTTCGGCGGCTACCTTCGGCACGACATGAGCAAGAAAGACGACATCAAGCTGCTGCGCATCTCCTACCTGCGCGGCCCCAATGTGTGGACCTACCGTCCGACGCTCGAAGTCTGGCTGGACCTGGGCGAGCTGGAGGACTGGCCGTCGAACCGGCTGCCCGGCTTCAACGCCCGGCTGACGGCGATGCTGCCCGCGCTGGTCGAGCACCACTGCGGCGTGGGCGAGCGCGGCGGCTTCCTGCAGCGCCTGGAGGGTGGCACCTGGATGGGCCACGTGCTCGAGCATGTGGTCATCGAGCTGCTGAACCTGGCGGGCATGCCCACCGGCTTCGGCCAGACCCGCAGCACCTCGCAGCACGGCGTCTACCGCATGGTCTTCCGCGCCCGCGACGAGCAGGTCGCCCGCACCGCGCTGGCCGAAGGCCACCGGCTGCTGATGAGCGCGATCAACGACGAGGCCTTCGAGGTCGAGCCGGCGGTCGAGCGGGTGCGCGAGAAGATCGACGACTGCTACCTGGGCCCGAGCACCGCCAGCATCGTCGGCGCCGCGACCGACCGCCGCATTCCGCACATCCGGCTCAACGACGGCAACCTGGTGCAGCTCGGCTACGGCGCGGCGCAGCGTCGCATCTGGACCGCCGAGACCGACCTGACCAGCGCGATCGCCGAGGGCATCGCCAGCGACAAGGACATGACCAAGACGCTGCTGAGGTCCTGCGGCGTGCCGGTGCCCGCCGGCGCGGTGGCCGACAGCCCCGAGGCCGCCTGGGACGAGGCCGAGGACATCGGCGTGCCGGTGGTGGTCAAGCCCAGCGACGCCAACCACGGCCGCGGCGTCAGCCTGGACCTGCGTACCCGCGAGGAGGTCATGGCCGCCTGGCATGTGGCCGACGCCGAGGGCAGCGAGGTCCTCGTCGAGCGCTACATCGCCGGCGACGAGCACCGCGTGCTGGTCGTCGGCGGCCAGGTGGTCGCCGCCGCGCGCGGCGAGACGCTGTGGATCACGGGCGATGGCCGCTCCGGCGTGCAGAAGCTGATCGATACCCAGCTCAACACCGACCCGCGCCGTGGCGACGCCGAGGAATTCCCGCTCGAGACCCTCCGCCTGGAGCGCGAGCCGGTGATCCGCCTGCTGCTCGAACGCCAGGGACTGGACGCCGACTCGGTGCCCGAGGCCGGTCGCCAGGTGCTGATCCAGCGCAATGGCAATGTCGCGATCGACTGTACCGACGACGTGCACCCGGACGTCGCCTATCAGGTGGGCCTGGCTGCGCGCATCGTCGGCCTGGACATCGCCGGCATCGATCTGGTCACCACCGACATCTCGCGTCCGCTGCACGAGACGGGCGGCGCCATCGTCGAGGTCAACGCCGGCCCCGGCCTGCTGATGCACCTCAAGCCGGCGCAGGGCATGCCGCGCCCGGTCGGCCAGGCGATCGTCGATCACCTGTTCGCCGAGGACGACAGCGGCCGCGTGCCGGTCGTCGGCGTGGCCGGCTCGCGCCACACCTCGCAGATCGCGCAGATCGTCGCGTGGCTGGTGCATCTGGGCGGCCGCCATGTCGGTCTGGCCTGCCGCGATGGCCTGTTCCTGGCCGGTCGGCGCGTCGGCCGCGGCGACTGCGCCAACTGGGACAGCGGCCACCGCCTGCTGATGAACCGCGAGGTCCGGGCGGTGGTGATCGAGAACGACGCGGGCGTCATCCTCGACACCGGCCTGCCCTACGACCGCTGCCATGTCGGCGTGGTCACCGACCTGGACGGCTTCGAGCGCCTCGAGCGCCACGACATCCGCGCCTCCGAGCAGATGCCCCGGGTGATGCGCACCCAGGTCGATGTGGTGCTGCCCGAGGGCGCGGCGGTGCTCAATGCCGACGACGAGCGCATCGCCGACATGGCGCGCCTGTCCGACGGCGAGGTCATCCTGTACGCCACCCGGCCCGAGCTGCTCGGCGACCACCGCGCCGAGGGCGGCCGCGCCGTGCTGCTGCGAGACGGGCGCATCGTGCTGGCCACCGGCGCGAGCGAGACGGTCTGCGTCGACCTGGTGCGCCGTCGCATCGCGATCGCGCCCGAGGTCGCGCTGCCGGCGCTGGCCACGGCCTGGGCGATGGGCATCAATCCGGAGCTGATGGCTGCCGGCCTCGAGACCTTCGGCTCGCGCGCCGCGGCCTGAGCCGCGTCCGCCCTGCACGAAGAATCCGATCGACCCCGATCAGAGAAGAACACCCGATGGACGTTTCCCGCATCCGGGCCCTGCGCGGCCCCAATCTCTGGAGCCGCCACACCGCTGTCGAGGCCATCGTCTCGTGCGAGCCGGCCGAGCGCTCCCTGGTCCACCTGCCGGGCTTCGAGGCCCGACTGCGTGCGCTGTTCCCGGCGATCGGGCCGGTGCCGGTCGGCGCGCAGCGCGCCGACGTGTCGCTCGCGCATGTGCTGGAGGCCGCCACGCTGGCGCTGCAGGCCCAGGCCGGGTGCCCGGTGACCTTCAGCCGCACCTCGGTGACGGTCGAGGAGGGCACCTACCAGGTGGTCGTCGAGTACACCGAAGAGGACGTCGGTCGGCTGGCGCTGCGGCATGCCGAGGCGCTGGTGCGTGCGGCGCAGGCCGGCGGCGAGTTCGATGTCGCCGCCGCGATCGCCGAGCTGCACGAGCTCGACGAGGACGTGCGCCTGGGCCCGAGCACCGGCTCGATCGTCAACGCCGCGCTGGCGCGCGGCATCCCGATCCGCCGCCTGACGCAGGGCAGCCTGGTGCAGCTCGGCTGGGGCTCGCGCCAGCGCCGCATCCAGGCCGCCGAGGTCGACACCACCAGCGCGGTGTCCGAGTCGATCGCGCAGGACAAGGACCTGACC
>JBJOPV010000323.1:0-3955 GCA_046050625.1 Pseudomonadota bacterium | reverse complement strand
TGCGCGCCGACCCGGCCAGTCAGCAGCGCCGGCGGGTGCAGGCCGTCGAAGCGGTAGACCGCCAGGCGCTGGCCGGTGCGCTCGATCAGCGCATCGATCAGCGGCCGCGCCAGCGAGCCGTCGACGATCACCGCATCCAGATCGAGCATGGCCGAGCCGCTGGCGGTGGTCATCGCCAGCGCCAGGCTGGCCTGCTCGAGCCAGGGCTCGACCAGCGCGGCGAAGCGCGGCTCGACGATGTCGTCGCGCTGCACCTGCAGCGGATCCAGCCCGGCCTGCAGCAGCGCCTGCTCGAGCTGCCAGCCCGAGGCGACCTCCAGCAGCTGCGGCGGTGGCTCGCCGCCGCGCGCCAGCCCCACCGGCAGCGAGCCGATCGCGCCGGCATTGCCGCGCTGGCCGGTCACGATGTGGCCCGACAGCACCAGCCCGCCGCCGACGAAGGTGCCGACGAAGATGTAGAGAAAGCTGCGCACCGCGGTGCCGTGGCCCTGCAGCAGCTCGGCCACGCAGGCGGCGGTGGTGTCCTTGGCGAAGCTCACCGGCAGATGCGTCAGCGCCTCGACCTCGCGGCGCAGGTCCAGATGCTCCCAGCCCGCCAGCGCGCCGTGCGCCTGCGAGCCCAGCACGCCCGACCATTTCTCCATCGACAGCGGCGAGCTCAAGCCCAGCCCCACCACCCGCGCCCACAGGCCGCCGAGCTGCTGCTGCAGCCGCGTCAGCCCCTCGGCGATGCAGGGCAGCACCCGCTGCGGATCGGGCAGCTCGTAGTGGAACTCATGGCGATGGCGCACCCGACCGACAAAGTCGCAGGCCAGCACCTCCAGGCTGCGCCGGCCGACCTGCACGCCCAGACTGATCGCGCCGTCCGGGTTGAGCGCCAGCGGCACCGAGGGCTGGCCGATGCGCCCGCGCACCCGCTCCTGCTTGAGCAGCAGCCCGTCGTCGAGCAGCCGGCTGACGATGACCGAGACGGTCTGCGACGACAGCTGCGTCAGCCGCGCCAGATCGGCCTTGGCGATCGCGCCATGCAGGCGGATCGCCTGCAGCACGGTGCGCTCGTTGAACTGGCGCATGCCGCTGTGGTTCGACCCGCGAACGGCACGTTCGTCAGGCTCGAAGGCGGCGGCGGAAAGGGAGTGCATGGCAGCAGGCAAGATCGGAGCAGTCCAGCATGCCCGAAGCGGCGCCGGGACTCCATTAGTAAATCACCTAGTTTTACTTAGATATTTCCCCAGGCGAAAACCCTGCACCGTACCGCGAGAATAGCGGACATGGCTGATCTGCTGCACCCCGCCCCGCATCCCGACTTCCACCTCTGTCTCGACAGCGCCGATCTCGACGCGCTGCGCGCCTGCCTGCCGCATCCGCTGGTGCACGGCGTGACGACCAACCCGACGCTGCTGCGTCGCGCCGGGCTGCGCCAGGCCGACCTGCCGCGGCTGGTCGGCACGCTGCTGGGCTGGCGAGTGCGCCAGGTGCAGGTCCAGGTGACGCGGGCACAGACCGAGGCGATGCTGCGCGAGGCCGACGGCCTGATCGCGCTGGCCGACCCCGGTCAGCTGGTGGTGAAGATCCCGGCCACCCGCGAGGGCCTGGCCGCCGGCGCCGAGCTGGCGCGCCGTGGCGTGCCGGTGACCTTCACCGCGGTGTGGGCGCCGGAGCAGGCGCTGTTCGCCGCGATGCTCGGTGCCGCCTACGCGGCGCCCTATCTGGGCCGGATGCAGGATGCCGGCCTCGACGGGCTGGCACAGATCGCGCAGATGCAGGCGCGCCTGAACGGCAGCACCGCGCCGACGCGGCTGCTGGTGGCCAGCCTGCGCAGCCGCCAGGCCTGCCTGGACGTGATCGCGCTGGGCGCGCGGGCGATCACCATTCCGCCCGCCCTGTTCGCCGAGCTGGTCGATCACGAACCGACCCGCGCGGCCGAGCGGGTCTTCCTGGCCGACGCGCAAGCCGCCGACTGAGCGCCTGCGGACCCGGGCCTCAGCCCTCGTCCGGGTCGGATGGGCCGGCACCGCCCCGGGCCGCCCGCTCCTGGGCGAACAGCTCCTCGAGCTGGCGCCGTCCCTGGCGGGCCATCGACACCAGCATCTTCTCGTCGCGGTGATGCGGCCAGAGCTGCTCGAGCTGCGCGATCGAGTGCGCCCGGAAGCGTGTCGCCAGTTCGCCCGCCTCCTGCGGCGCCCAGCCGAGCTGCTCGAGCACGCTGCGGGCGCTGGCCAGCGAGGCATCGAGCGTCTCGCGCTCGATCCGCATGACGCCCCGATCGCGCAGCGCGAACCAGTGCCGCACATTGCGCGCCCGCGCCACCAGCACCAGATGCGGGAAATGCTCGCGCGCCAAGTCGACCAGCTTCAGGCTCTGCTCGACATCGTCGATCGCCACCACCAGCACCTTCGCGGTGGCGGCCCCCGCGGTGCGCAGCAGGTCCGGGCGGGTCGCGTCGCCATAGTGGACGCGCAAGCCGAAGCGGCGCAGCGCCGCGACCTGCTCGGCATCATGGTCCAGCACCGTGGGCGCGATGCCGTTGGCCACGAGCAGGCGCCCGACGATCTGCCCGTAGCGGCCGAAGCCGGCGATGATGACCGGCGCGTCCTGCGGCTCCGACAGCGCATGCGGCGAGGTGAGCGGCTCGGCCGCGCGCTCGCGCCGGCGTGCGCACCGATCCAGCACCAGCAGCAGCAGCGGCGTGAGCAGCATCGACAGCGCCACCGTGCCGATCAGCACCGAAGTCTGCGCCTCGTCGATCACCTTCAGGCCGGCCGCCTGCTGGAAGACCACGAAGGCGAACTCGCCGCCCTGTGCCAGCAGCAGCGCGAACACCGGGCGCTCGGGGCCGGGCACCTCGGCCTGGCGGGCCAGCAGCAGCAGCACGGCCGCCTTCAGCAGCAGGAAGCCCGCCAGCAGCCCCAGCACCTGCAGCGCCTGCGCGGCGATGACCTGGAAATCGATCGACATGCCCACGGCCATGAAGAACAGGCCGAGCAGCAGGCCCTTGAAGGGCTCCAGATCGGTCTCGAGCGCACGGCGGTACTCGCTCTCGGCCAGCAGCACGCCGCCGAGGAAGGCGCCCAGCGCCATCGACAGCTCGACCGCCTGCATCAGGCTGGCCAGCGCCACCACCAGCGCCAGGGCCGCCGCGGTGAAGATCTCCGGCGAGCCGCTGCGGGCGATCCAGCGCAGCGCATGGCGCAGCAGCAGCCGGCCGGCGATGACGATGCCCGCCACCACCGCCAAGGCGCGCGCCGCCTCGAGGCCATGGCTGCCGGCCGCCTGCACCTTCGGCGCCAGCAGCGGAATCAGCGCCAGGATCGGGATGGCCGCGACATCCTGGAACAGCAGGATCGCGAAGGCCGCCTGACCGCCGGACGTCGGCATCAGGCGGCGCTCGTGCATGACCTGCAGCGACACCGCGGTCGACGACAGTGCCAGCCCCAGCCCGACCAGCACCGACACCGGCCCCGGCGCGCCCAGCAGCCAGGCGCCGCCCCCCAGCACCAGCGCACAGCCCAGCAGCTGCACGCTGCCCCAGCCGAAGATGGCCCGGCGCATCGACCACAGCTTCGGAGGCTCCAGCTCCAGGCCGATGAGGAACATCATCAGCACGACGCCGAACTCGGCCACGCCCATGATCGCGTCGGGCGCATGCACCAGGCGCAGGCCGAAGGGCCCGATCAGGATGCCCGCGGCCAGGTAGCCGATGATGCTGCCCAGGCCGAAGCGGCGCGCCAGCGGCACCACCGCGACCGCAGCGACCAGATAGACCAGCGCGGCCTTCAGCCAGAGGCTCTCGTGCGGCATCCTGCGCGGCTCCGGTTCAGTCGACGCTGCAGCCCGAAGGCAGCGCCCAGGTGGTCTGCGGCTTCATCGCCTTCAGCGCCGTCGAGGCGCTGATGCGCACGCTGGCCGCGCCCAGGCGCTGCTCCAGCTCGGCGATGCTGACGATGTAGCGGTC
>JBJOPV010000322.1:0-3957 GCA_046050625.1 Pseudomonadota bacterium | reverse complement strand
CGAGCAGCCCGGCTCGCGCCACTCGAAGCCGGCGGCCTTGAAGACCTGGTCCAGCCCTTCGGCCTCGGCCTGCGCCTTGACCAGGCCCGAGCCCGGCACGACCAGCGCGCGCTTGACGTTGGCGGCCACGCGCTTGCCCAGACGGCGCACGACGGCCGCGGCCTCGCGCATGTCCTCGATGCGGCTGTTGGTGCACGAGCCGATGAAGACCTGATCGACGTGGATGTCCGACATCGCCTTGTTGGGTTCGAGCGCCATGTACTTCAGCGCGCGCTCCATCGCGTCGCGCTTGACCGGATCGCGCTCCTTCTCGGGATCGGGCACGCGCGCGTCGACGCCGGTGACCATCTCCGGGCTGGTGCCCCAGGTGACCTGCGGCACGATCTGCGCGGCGTCCAGCTCGACCACCGCGTCGAACACCGCGTCGGCATCCGAGTGCAGCGTGCGCCAGTGCGACACCGCCAGATCCCATTCCGGTCCGGTCGGCGCGAAGGGACGGCCCTTGACGAACTCGATGGTCTTGTCGTCGACCGCGACCAGACCGGCGCGCGCGCCCGCCTCGATCGCCATGTTGCAGACCGTCATGCGGCCCTCGACGCTGAGGGCGCGGATCGCCGAGCCGCCGAACTCGATGGTGTAGCCGGTGCCGCCGGCGGTGCCGATGCGGCCGATGATGGCCAGCACGATGTCCTTGGCGGTGATGCCGGGCGCAACCGTGCCGTCGACCTTCACCAGCATGTTCTTCGCCTTCTTGGCCAGCAGCGTCTGGGTGGCCATGACGTGCTCGACCTCGGAGGTGCCGATGCCGTGCGCCAGCGCGCCGAAGGCACCGTGCGTCGAGGTGTGGCTGTCGCCGCAGACCACCGTCATGCCCGGCAGCGTGGCGCCCTGCTCCGGACCCATGACGTGCACGATGCCCTGGCGGCGGTCCATGAAGGGGAAATAGGCGGCCGAGCCGAATTCCTGGATGTTGGCGTCCAGCGTGACGATCTGCTGGCGCGAGATCGGGTCCTTGATGCCGTCGTAGCCCAGCTCCCAGCCGTCGGTCGGGGTGTTGTGGTCGGCGGTGGCCACCACCGAGCTCACGCGCCAGAGCTTGCGCCCGGCCAGACGCAGGCCCTCGAAGGCCTGCGGGCTGGTCACCTCGTGCACCAGATGGCGGTCGATGTAGAGGATGGCGGTGCCGTCTTCCTCAGTGTGGACGACGTGTTCGTCCCAGAGCTTGTCGTAGAGGGTGCGTCCGGTCATGGCGGGTTCTCGGCGTGGGATGAGGGTTGTGATGGAAACAGGAACGTCGTGTCCGCCGGACCGCAGGTCGACGGACAGAGGAACTCGACGAAGCGGCGCACGACCGCCGGCGGCACGTCCTGCGCGCGCACGCCGACGCGGTAGTCGCGCCGCGCCCAGGGCTCGTCCAGCGCGACGATCTCGAGCCGGAACAGCCGCGCCAGGCGCTGCGCGACCGCCGAGGGCATCAGCGCGATGCCCAGCCCGGCCGCGACCAGCTGCGCGATCGCGTCGAAGCCGCGCACCTGCATGCGCGCGCGCAAGGGACGGCCCAGTTCGGTGGCCTGCGCCAGCAGCATCTGCTGCAGCGCCGCACCCGTGTGCTGACCGATGAAGTCATGCTCGAGCAGATCGGCGAAGCGCACTGCCGGCTGCTGCGCCAGCGCATGGCCGGCCGGCGTGATCAGCACCAGCGTGCCCTCACGGTAAGGCCAGGTCTGCAGTCGCGCCGGCTCCAGCAGCGGCGGCACGAAGATGCCGACATCGGCCGAGCCTTCCGCGACCGAGCGCTGCAGCTCCGCGCTGGTCTGGTCCTCCAGGCTGATGCGGATCTCGGGATGCGCACGCGAGAAAGCCGCCAGATCCGGCGGCAGGCACTCGGCGATCGCCGAGGCGTTGGCCACGACACGCAGGTGGCCGCGGATGCCGCGCGAGAACTCGGCCACCTCCTCCTCCATCGCATGCAGCGAGGCGTGCAGGCTGCGGATGTGGCGAATCAGCGCCAGCCCGGCGGCGGTCGGCTCGACGCCGCGCGCGCGCCGCTCGAACAGCTGCACGCCCAGGCGCGTCTCCAGATCGCTCAGCCGCTTGCTCGCGGCTGCCAGCGCCAGGTGCTCGCGCTCGGCCCCGCGCGTGATGCTGCGCGTCTCGGCAATCGCAAGCACCAGGTTGAGCGTGACCAGATCGAAGCGCATGGGGCGTGATCTTGCCCCAGGCCGATCGGATGCACGGTCGGCAATCGACGATCCAGCCTTCGTTCAGCGCGAAGGCTGCAGATGACGATGCGAGGGCGCAACAGCGCCAGACGCCTCTGCCGGCAGCGCCTGAGGCGCTGGCTCCGGCGCCAGCCGGCGCCGGAGCCAGCGCCCGAACGGACGCTCGACGCCCCGGTTCAGCAGAATCGACGCCACGACGATCAGCGCCATCACCGGCAGCAGGCGCAGCAGCAGCGAGGACTCCAGCGGCCGCAGCCACTCGAGCAGCATGTAGCCGATGTTCTGGTGCAGCAGGTAGACCGGATAGGTCAGCAGCCCGGCCCAGACCGTCAGCGCGGAAGCCCGCATCGCCCAGCGCCGCGAAGCCACCAGCCAGAAGATCACGAAGAAGGCCGTCAGCAGCAGCGCGACGCTCCACTCGCCCGGCGCGCCCGCCTCGGCCCGCAGGGCCTGAGGCGCGGTGGCCCGCGCGACCGCCAGGAAATGGCACCACCACAGCATCATGTAGGTCTGCCGCTCCAGGCCCCGCTCGCGGATGCGGTAGAACAGCATGCCGGCGCAGAACAGCGGCGCCCACTCCAGCACCAGCAGCAGTTCCGCCAGATAGACCGGCCGGAGAAAGTCGAGCGAGGACAGCAGCAACCAGCCGGCCATGAAGCGCTCGATGCGGGCCAGCCGGTTCGCCACGATCAGAACCAGCATGATCAGGTAGAACTGGAACTCGATCGCCAGCGACCAATAGGCACCGTCGACATACGGCGGCTCCTGCCCGACCCAGATCAGGTGGGTGAGCATCGTGAGATTGCCCAGCAGGGCCGTCCAGCTGACCGAGAAGGTCGGGGACGCCAGCAGCCAGGCCGTGCCCGCCGTCAGCAGGGCCGCCACCCAATAGGCCGGATACAGGCGCGCGACCCGAGAGGCCACGAAGGCCCGCGGCGTCGCACCCTGCGCCGACATGAAGATGACGTAGCCGCTGATCATGAAGAACAGATGCACGCCCAGATAGCCATGTGCTGACACCCAGGCCAGCCAGGCCGGCACCTCCCCGCTCACCCAGCCGTCGAGCTGACCGCGATAGAGAAAATGGAACAGGACCACGGCCAGGCAGGCCACCCCACGCAGCAGATCGATCTCGTGGGTTCTTTCGGGGCAGGCGTTCTGATTCATCATGGGGGCCGGCCGCCGGTCAGCGCAAGCGAGCGACAGGAGAAGCCAGTTCGGTAAGATCCCGAGGCTATCGACAGTCGATGGCCCGGTTCTTAGCCTGCGATGAACCCCAGACCGGCAATCCGTCGAGACGCACCGGAAAACCAAAGCAGGAACGCCCTGCAGTCTTGCGACTGCAGGGCGTCTGCTTTCTGGCGGAAACGGAGGGATTCGAACCCTCGATGCGCTTTTGGCGCATACTCCCTTAGCAGGGGAGCACCTTCGGCCACTCGGTCACGTTTCCGGCGAAGACCTGGACTATAGCGCGATCCAGCCTGATCTGTAAACCCCCCTCAGACCGGAAGGTGCACTTCCGGCCCGCAGGCGAATCAGGCCGCGTCCAGGCCGAAGGCCTTGTGCAGCGCGCGCACCGCCAGCTCCATGTACTTCTCGTCGATGACCACCGAGGTCTTGATCTCGCTGGTGGTGATCATCTGGATGTTGATGCCCTCGTCGCTGAGCGCGCGGAACATCGTCGAGGCCACGCCGGCGTGCGAGCGCATGCCGATGCCGACGATCGAGACCTTGC
>JBJOPV010000321.1:0-3965 GCA_046050625.1 Pseudomonadota bacterium | reverse complement strand
GATCTTGACCTGCGCCGGCTGGCCCTCGCGCACGAAGCCGATGTCGCGGTTCTCGACGCGCACCTCCATCTCGACCTGGGCCTGGGTCGGCACGATCTGCATCAGCGGCTGCGCCGCCGGCACCGCGGTGCCGACGGTGTGCACCGCCAGCTGCTGTACCGTGCCGTCGACCGGCGCCACCAGGCGCAGCCGCTCGCCCTGGGCGAGCGCCCGGTCCAGCTCGGAGCGCGCGGCATCGACCTGGCGCTGGCCCTCGACCCGGCTGTCCTGCGCGGCGCGGCGCATCTCGGCGGTCAGCGCATGCTGCTGCGCGCGGATGACCGCCAGCTGGCCGGCGATCTCCACCCGGGCCTGCTCGCGCTCCATCCAGGCATGGCGCGAGACGTCGCCGCTGTGCAGCAGCTCGGCATGGTCGCGGGCGCGCTGCTCGGCCAGCGGCAGCGCCTGGGCCAGGCGGCCGGCGTCGGCCTCGAGCCGCGCCAGCCGGCTGCGGTATTCGCGCCACTGGTCCTGCAGATGCTGCTCGGCCAGGCGGTGCTGCACGGCATCGACATCCGGCAGCGCGGCCAGCCGAGGCGCCGCGTCGCCCCGGCCGTCGAGCGCCGCCAGCAGCGCGCCGGCCCGCTCGACCTGCAGCCGCGCCTGGGCCAGCGCCTGCGCGGCGCGCCGGCCCTCGCTGTCGCTCAGGCGGGTGTCGAGCTCGACCAGCAGATCACCGGCCTTCACCACCCGGCCCTCCTCGACATGCAGCGCATGCACGCGCGCGGTCTCGACCGCCGCCAGCGTCTTGGTCTGGCCACGCGGCACGATCCGGCCCGGGGCATTGACGACGATGTCGGTGCGCCCGATCACCGACCCGGCCAGCAGCGCCAGCACCAGCAGCATCAGCAGCCGCGCGGTCCAGCGCCCGGAGGGCGAGACCGGCCGCGCCTGCAGCGACAGCGCCGCGGGCAGGAATTCGGCCTCCTCGGCGGTGTGCGCCGGCGGCGTGAGCTCGCGGCGGTGCGACCAGGCGTGCGACCAGGCGCGGCGGTAGCGGCCGAGCAGCTCGCCCCAGGCCTGCAGACGGTGGCGCAGGCTCATGCCGCACCTCCGTGCTGCAGGCCGTGCAGATGGGTGTAGATGCCGCGCGGATTGCGCAGCAGCTCCTCATGGCTGCCGACCTCGGCGATCTGGCCGCGCTCCATCACCACGATGCGATGGGCGCCGCGCACCGCCGAGAGCCGGTGCGCGATGATCAGCACGGTGCGGCCCTGGCAGATCAGGCGCATGTTGTCGTGAATGATCTTCTCGCTCTCGTAGTCGAGCGCGCTGGTGGCCTCGTCGAAGATCAGGATGCGCGGGTTGGTGATCAGCGCGCGCGCGATGGCGATGCGCTGGCGCTGCCCGCCCGACAGGCCGGAGCCCTGCTCGCCGACGACCGTGTCGTAGCCCTCGGGCAACTCGCAGATGAACTCGTGCGCGCCGGCCAGCTTCGCCGCCTGCATCACCAGCTCGATCGGCGCGGCCGGGTGGCTCAAGGCGATGTTGTCGCGCACCGAGCGGTTGAACAGCGTGTTCTCCTGCAGCACCACGCCGATCTGCTGGCGCAGGCTGGGCGTGTCGATGACCGCCAGGTCCTGGCCGTCGACCCGCACCCGGCCGCGGTCGGGCACATAGAGGCGCTGCACCAGCCGGGTCAGCGTGCTCTTGCCCGAGCCGGAACGCCCGACGATGCCGATCACCTCGCCCGGACGCACCCGCAGCGACACCTGGCGCAGCACGTCGGCGGCGTCGGGGCGGTAGCGGAAGGAGACCTGGTCGAACTCGATCGCGCCCTGCAGCCGCGGCAGCCGGGTCTTCTGGCCGGCGACCTCGGGGTGCGTGTTGAGGATGTCGCCCAGCCGGCTCATCGAGATGCCGACCTGCTGGAAGTCGTTCCAGAGCTGCGCCAGCCGCAGGATCGGGCTCGACACCTGGCCGGCGAGCATGTTGAAGGCCACCAGCTCGCCCACCGTGAGCTGCTTGTCGATCACCAGCGTGGCGCCGATCCACAGGATCGCCGCGGTCACAAGCTTGCTGGTCAGCGCGACACCGCCCCCCGCCACCGTGGTCACATGGGTCACGGCCAGGCCCGACGAGACATAGGCGGCGAGCTGCTGGTCCCACTTCTGGATCCAGCGCGGCTCCACCGCCATCGACTTGACGGTGTCGATGCCGCTGATCGTCTCGACCAGGAAGGACTGGTTCTCGGCGCCCTTGTTGAACTTGTCCTCCAGGCGGCGGCGGATGACCGGCGTGAACACCAGCGACAGCAGCACGTAGACCGGGATCGAGGCCAGCACCACCAGCGTCAGCGTCACGCTGTACCCGAGCATCACGCCCAGGAAGACGAAGGAGAACAGCAGGTCCAGCACCAGCGTCATGACATTGCCGGTCAGGAAGCTGCGCAGGCTCTCGAGCTCGCGGATGCGCGCCACCGAGTCGCCGACGCGGCGCGACTGGAAATACGCCAGCGGCAGGTTCAGCAGATGGCGGAACAGCCGCGCGCCCAGCTCGACGTCGATCTTGCTGCTGGTGTGCGCGAACACCCAGGCGCGGATGCCCGACAGCAGCGCCTCGAACACCATCGCGCCGACCAGCCCGATGGCGATGACGTTGAGCGTCTGCATCGCATGGTTGACCAGCACCTTGTCCATCACCACCTGGAAGAACAGCGGCGTGGCCAGGCCGATGAGCTGCAGCACCAGCGAGATCAGCAGGATCTCCGCCAGCAGCCGACGGTACTTGACCACCGCCGGAATGAACCAGGTGAAGTCGAACTTCGCCATCGCGCCGGAAAAGCTCGCCTTGCTGGTGAACAGGATCAGCTCGCCGGTCCAGGTACGCAGCAGTTCCTCGAGCGCGATGACCGCCGGCGGCTCGCCCGCGCGCTGGATCAGCACCCGGGTGCTGCCCGGCAGCTCGGCGCCGGCCGGCAGCGCGGCCGCACCCTCGATGCGCGCGACGACGAAGAAGCGCCCGGCCGCATCGCGCGCCACCGCCGGCAGCGGCGCGCGCGCCAGCCGGCGCGGATCCTGACGCACCGAGCGCGCGTTCAGCCCGAGCTGCTGCGCCGCCAGCAGCAGGCGCTGCAGATCGAAGGGCTCGCGGCCATGCTGGTGACGCAGCTGCGCCTCGTCGGCGGCGATGCCGTGCAGCGCCGCCATCGCCAGCAGCGCCCACAGGCCAGAGTCGGGCGCGGCAGAGGCCGCATGAGCGTCAGGAAAAGAGGCAGAGGCAGCGGAGATCATCACGGAGACAGGCGCAGGGCAGACACGGCAGCGCCCACGGCGCGGGCAGCGCGGGCAGCGCGGATCATGCCGTCCACCAGAAGAAATGGAAAATTCGCCCTGCACGCCTGCGCAACCTGCCCTCGCGGCGTGGCCTGCACACGTCAGGTCAAGGACATCTTCCCGGAAAGCAAGGGCCGCCCGTGCGCTGCACGCGCCTTCAGGCCAGGCACATCGCCAGGCTCGACCTCACGGCAGAGCGAAGGACGCTGCAGCCGATCTCGTGGCCCGCAGGGGCGGAGGTCGGCCAGGGGCCGATGACTGATCACCGCAGCGAACTGCATTAGCATCGGCGGTCCCCGCCGCTCCTTTGTCTCTTGCCCCCGCCGCCGATGTCCTCGCCCGCTGCCCCGTCCGCCCCCGCTGCCCTGCCCTTCCTGCCCTTCGCGCTGCCCGAGATCGGCGAGGACGAGATCGCCGAGGTGGTCGACACGCTGCGCCACGGCTGGGTGACCACCGGTCCGAAGGCGCGCCGCTTCGAACAGGACTTCGCCGCCTTCCTGGGCGGCGCCGACGCCACGCCGGGGCTGGAGGCGATCGCGGTCAACTCGGCCACCGCCGGGCTGCACCTGGCGCTCGAGGCCGTCGGCGTCGGCCCCGGCGACGAGGTCATCACCACCACGCACACCTTCACCGCCAGCGCGGAGGTGGCGC
>JBJOPV010000320.1:0-3966 GCA_046050625.1 Pseudomonadota bacterium | reverse complement strand
TGAGCGCCAGCTCCAGGTTCTCGAACACGCTGAGCTGCTCGTAGACGGTGGGCTTCTGGAACTTGCGGCCGATGCCGATCTGCGCGATCTCGTTCTCGCGCAGGCGCAGCAGGTCGATGGTCGAGCCAAAGGAGGCCTTGCCCGCGTCCGGCCGGGTCTTGCCGGTGATGACGTCCATCATCGTCGTCTTGCCGGCGCCGTTCGGGCCGATGATGCAGCGCAGCTCGCCGACGTTGATCGTCAGGCTCAGCTGGTTCAACGCCCGGAAGCCGTCGAAGCTGACGGTGATGTCGTCCAGGTAGAGCGCCACGCCCTGGGTGAAGTCGGGCTGGCCGGCCTGCAGCAGGCGACCGAAGGAGGCGTCGCCGCCGGAGGCGCCGGCCTGCTGGGCGCGCGCCTCGTGGCGCTCGCGCACCTCGTGCATCGATTCCATCAGGTCAGGCGTCATGCGCGGGTCTCCTTCTTCTTGGACGAAAGCTTGTCGAACAGGCCGACGATGCCCTGCGGCAGGAACAGCGTCACCGCGATGAAGAGGGCACCGAGGAAATACAGCCAGAACTCCGGAAAGACCTGGGTGAACCAGCTCTTGGCGCCGTTGACGAAGAAGGCGCCCAGGATCGGGCCGATCAGCGTCGCGCGCCCGCCCACCGCTGCCCAGATCGCGATCTCGATCGAGGCCGCGGCGCTCATCTCGCCAGGATTGATGATGCCGACCTGCGGCACGTAGAGCGCGCCGGCCACGCCGCACATCACCGCGCTGAGCGTCCAGATCGCCAGCTTGTAGGCCAGCGGGTCGTAGCCGGTGAACATGACGCGGCTCTCGGCGTCGCGGATGGCCTGCAGCACGCGGCCGAACTTGCTGTGCACGATCCAGCGCGCCATCAGGTAGAAGCCGATCAGCGTCAGGCCGGTCAGCACGAACAGCACCATGCGGGTCTCGGGCAGCGCGATCGGCACGCCCAGGATGCGCTTGAAGTCGGTGAAGCCGTTGTTGCCGCCGAAGCCCGTCTCGTTGCGGAAGAACAGCAGCATCGCCGCGAAGGTCATCGCCTGCGTGATGATCGAGAAGTACACGCCCTTGATGCGGCTGCGGAAGGCGAAGAAGCCGAAGACCAGCGCCAGCAGCCCCGGCACCAGCACGACCAGCAGCATCTGGAACAGGAAGCTGTCGGAGAAGGTCCAGGCCCAGGGCAGCGACTTCCAGTCCAGGAAGACCATGAAGTCGGGCAGATCGCTCTTGTAGTTGCCGTCGCGGCCGATCTGGCGCATCAGGTACATGCCCATGCCGTAGCCGCCCAGCGCGAAGAACAGGCCGTGGCCCAGGCTGAGGATGCCGGTGTAGCCCCAGATCAGGTCCATCGCCAGCGCGCAGATGGCGTAGCACATGATCTTGCCAATCAGCGCCACCGCATAGTCGCTGAGATGGAAGGCGTGGCCCGCGGGCACCATCAGGTTGAGCAGCGGCGCCAGCACCGTCACGGTGACGACGGCGGCCATCACCGCGGTCCAGCCCTTCGGGCCGAGCAGCAGGCCGCGGCGCGGCGTCAGATCCAGAGAGGAGGTCATCGGAACGGCACTCATGCTTCGGCACTCCGGCCCTTCATGGCAAACAGGCCTTGCGGACGCTTCTGGATGAAGACCACGATGCACACCAGCACCATGATCTTGGCCAGCACCGCGCCGGCGAAGCCCTCGAGGAACTTGTTGAGCACGCCCAGGCCCAGCGCGGCGTAGACCGTGCCGGCGAGCTGGCCGACGCCGCCGGTGACCACCACCATGAAGGCGTCGACGATGTAGCCCTGGCCCAGGTCGGGCCCGACGTTGCCGACCTGGCTGAGCGCGCAGCCCGCCAGCCCGGCGATGCCCGCGCCCAGGCTGAAGGCGTAGGTGTCGATGCGCGCGGTCGGGATGCCCACGCAGGCGGCCATGCGGCGGTTCTGGGTGACGCCGCGCACGAACAGGCCCAGGCGCGTCTTGTTGATCATCAGCGTCACGCCGCCCAGCACCAGGAAGGCGAAGGCGATGATCGCCAGCCGGTTGTAGGGCAGGATCAGGTTGGACATCACCTGCACGCCGCCCGACAGCCAGGCCGGGTTCTCGACGGCGACGTTCTGCGCGCCGAACAGGCTGCGCACGCCCTGCATCAGCACCAGCGAGATGCCCCAGGTCGCCAGCAGCGTCTCGAGCGGGCGGCCGTAGAGCCAGCGGATCACCGAGCGCTCCAGCGCCGCGCCCACCAGCGCCGACACCAGGAAGGACACCGGAATCGCCACCAGGATGTAGGCATCGAAGAGGCCGGGCAGATGCTGGCGGAACAGGTTCTGCACCACGAAGGTGGCGTAGGCGCCGATCATCATCAGCTCGCCGTGGGCCATGTTGATCACGCCCATCAGGCCATAGGTGATCGCCAGGCCCAGCGCCACCAGCAGCAGGATCGAGCCCAGGCTGGCGCCGGTGAACAGCACGCCCAGCCGCTCGCCCCAGGCCAGCCGGCCCTCGACCGCACTGAGCGCCGTCATCAGCGCGCCGCGCACCGCCGCGTCCGGCTCGACGCCCGGCGCCAGGCGCTCCTGCAACAGGCTCTTCACGGCCGGCTCGCTGCTGGCGGACAAGGCCTGCGCCGCAGCCAGGCGCTTGGCGACATCCGCCGACGAGATCAGGATCGTCGCGCGCATCAGCGCCAGCCGCGACTTCAGGCCCGCATCGCTCTCGGTGGCCCAGGCCTTCTCGATCAGCGGCAGCTGCGACTCGTCCAGGGTCTGCTTGCGCAGCTCCTCGATCGCCTCGGTGCGCACCTTCGCCTCGGGCGAGACCAGCTTGAGCGCGCCCAGCGCGGCTTCGAGCGCACCGCGCATGCGGTTGTTGTTGACGACGTCCTCGGCGGCTTCCGGCAGCTCGACCGTCTGCGCGGTGCCGGCGACGACCACCTTGTCGCCCTGCATCTGGAACACTTTGCCGTCGAGCACCTTGACCTCGCCATCGAGCAGCGCGCGCACGAAACCCGGCAGCTGGGCGTCGCCCGCGGCGGCGGCCTGGTTGAGCGCCTCGATGCGCGCATCGGTCTCGCCGCTGGCGATCGCGGCGGCCTGCTCGGGCGTGAGCGCATGGGCGGCCGGGGCAAGGCAGGCCAGCGCGAAAGACAGGGTTCGCAGAAGTTTCACGGCAGGGATCTCGTGTCGAGGCCCCCGGAGCGGCAAGCCGCGGCGGGGGCCGTCAGGAAGGCGACCGGCGCGGGCCGTTCAAGCCCGCCGCCCGCTCACTTCTTCTCGGGCACGTTCTTCTTGCCCTTGTTCTCGGCGATGTAGTCGCTCCAGGGGTCGGCCACGACCGGACCCGGCGTCTTCCACACCACGTTGAACTGACCGTCCGCCTTGATCTCGCCGATGAAGACCGGCTTGTGCAGATGGTGGTTTTCCTTGTCCATCGTCGACGTGAAGCCGCCCGGGGCCTTCACGGTCTGGCCGGCCATCGCGGCGATGACCTTGTCGGTGTCGGTGGACTTGGCCTTCTCGACCGCCTGCGCCCACATCTTGATGCCAAGGTAGGTGGCCTCCATCGGGTCGTTGGTCAGCGGCTTGTCCTTGTGGCCGGCGATGCCCTTGGCCTTGGCGTAGTCGCTCCACTGCTTGATGAAGGCGGCGTTGGTCGGGTTCTTGATCGACATGAAGTAGTTCCATGCGGCCAGGTGACCCACCAGCGGCTTGGTGTCCACGCCGCGCAGCTCTTCCTCACCCACCGAGAACGCCACCACCGGCACGTCGGTCGCCTTCAGGCCCTGGTTGCCGAGCTCCTTGTAGAAGGGCACGTTCGAGTCGCCGTTGATGGTCGAGATGACGGCGGTCTTCTTGCCTTCGCTGGAGAACTTCTTGATCTTGGCGATGATCGACTGATAGTCGGAGTGACCGAACGGGGTGTACTCCTCGATGATGTCCGACTCGGCCACGCCCTTGGACTTCAGGAAGGCGC
>JBJOPV010000319.1:0-3987 GCA_046050625.1 Pseudomonadota bacterium | reverse complement strand
CCGAACTGCTCGGCGACGTTCTCGGCCGTCTCCGGCATCGAGTCCACTCCGTACTGCGCCTTCATCAACTTGTTGACGAAGCGCCAGCCGATCGTCGTGTCGTAGACCGCGTTGGACCGGCTGAACGCCGATTCGGCCTTGGGCATGACGAAGGGCGCGCGGCTCATGCTCTCGACGCCGCCGGCGATCATCAGCCCGGCCTCGCCGGCGCGGATCGCCCGCGCGGCCGAGCCCACCGCATCCAGCCCCGAACCGCACAGCCGGTTGATCGTCGCGCCCGGCACCGCCTGCGGCAGCCCGGCCAAGAGCGCCGACATGCGCGCGACGTTGCGGTTGTCCTCGCCGGCCTGGTTGGCGCAGCCGTAGAGCACGTCCGTGACCGCCGCCCAGTCCAGGCCGGGGTGGCGCGCCATCAGCGCCCGGATCGGGATCGCGCCCAGGTCATCGGCGCGCACGCCCGACAAGGCGCCGCCGTAGCGGCCGAAGGGGGTGCGCAGAGCGTCGCAGAGGTAGGCGTGGGTCATGGGGGGGCGCAGCCGGGGCCGCTCAGGATCGGTTGAGGTCGAACAGGCTGGTCGCCTCGAGGTCGAGCACCTCGCGGCCAGCCTGGTTGAAGAGCTGCCAGCGCCAGCGCAGCAGGCCCAGATGCGGCTGGCTGGACGAGCGGCGCACCTGCAGCACGGTGGCGCGCACGCTCAGCGCGTCGCCCGGGCGCACCGGATGCGGCCACTTCACGTAGGCCAGCCCCGGCGAGGCATAGGACTCGGAGCCCGCCAGCACCGCATCGGCGATCAGCCGCATCGCGATGCCGCAGGTCTGCCAGCCGCTGGCGATCAGGCCGTGGAAGGGGCCGGCCTCGGCTGCCTCCGGCTCGGTATGGAACCACTGCGGGTCCCAGTCGCGCGCAAAGCGCAGCAGCTCGTCCTGGGTCAGCAGGTAGGGCCCGGCCTCGATGACCTGGCCGACATGGAATTCGGCGAACTTCATGCGGCGCCCTCCCCGGTCGGTTCCGCCCAGACGCGCCGGCGCAGCCACGGGCTGACGCGGTAGCGCTCGCCGCGGTGGTGCGCATCCAGCGCGTCCAGCAGCGCAGCCACCTCGGCGGCGCGCCAGGCGGCCAGCCATTCGAAGGGTCCAGCCGGATAGTTGACGCCGAGCTTCATCGCCGCGTCCGCGCCCTCGGGCGTGCACACGCCCTGCAGCACCGCGTCGGCGGCCTCGTTGATCAGCATCGCCAGCGTGCGCGCCACCACCAGGCCCGGCGCGTCGGCCAGCGGCAGCGGCGCGAAGCCCAGCGCCGCCAGCCAGGCCGGCGCCTGCGCGCACCACGCGGCCGAGGCGCCCTCGGCCAGCGCATACGCCAGCGCGGTGCCGGGCGACGCCGGCAGCCGCACCGGCCGGTCGAACAGCGCGACATCGCGGCAGCCGGTCTCGGCCGCCACCTGCGCGGCCGAGCGGCCGTCGGTCAGCATCAGCCGCGCGCCGTCGACCTCCAGCCCGGTCCAGCCGCTGTCGGTCACCCGCGCCGGGCCCCAGCCCTGGTCGGCCAGCGCGGCGGTGGCAGCGAGCGCCAGCGCCTCGGCGATCGGGCCGGCGCCATGCACCGTGACCGCGCCGGCGCTGTCGGGCGCGCCGTGCACCGCCACCGGCAGCGCCGCGCCCTCGTTCGGGTAGACGTAGAAGCCCCGGCCCGACTTGCGCCCGAGCAGGCCGCCATCGACCAGCTCGCGCTGCACCAGCGAGGGCACGAAGCGCTTGTCGAAGAAGTTGGCCTCGAAGACCGACTGCGTCACCGAGAAGTTGGTGTCGTGGCCGATCAGGTCCATCAGCTCGCACGGGCCCATGCGGAACCCGGCCGCGCGCAGGCAGGCGTCGAGCACCGCGGGCGGGGCCGCCTGCTCCTGCAGCAGCGCCAGCGTCTCGGCGTAGTACGGCCGCGCGATGCGGTTGACGATGAAGCCCGGCGTGGACTTGGCGTGCACCGGCGTCTTGCCCCAGGCCGCCGACAGCGCAAAGATCGCCTCGGCCACCGCCGGCGCCGTCTGCAGGCCGCTGACGACCTCGACCAGCCGCATCAGCGGCACCGGGTTGAAGAAGTGCATGCCCACCAGCCGCTCGGGATGCGCCAGCCCTTTGGCGATGGCGGTCACCGAGATCGACGAGGTGTTGGTCGCCAGCACGCAGTCGGGCGCGACCAGGCCTTCCAGCTCGCGGAACAGCGCGCGCTTCACGTCGAGCTTCTCGACGATGGCCTCGACCACCAGGCGCGCGCCCGCCGCCTCGGCCAGCGCGCTGACCGGCGTGATGCGCGCGAGCGTCTGCGCGACCGCCTCGACCGTCAGCTTGCCCTTGGCCGCCAGCGCATCCAGGCTGCGGGCGAGCTTGACCTTGGCCTCGGCGGCGGCGCCTTCGCGCGCATCGTGCAGCCACACCGGGTGGCCGGCCTGCGCGGCGACCTGCGCGATGCCGGCGCCCATCAGGCCGGCGCCCACGACCAGCAGCGGCGCGCCGGCCAGGGCGGGAAGAGACGTCATCGTCATTGAGGAATCCAGTTCGCGGGCCGCTTGCCCAGGAAGGCGGCGAAGCCCTCGCGCGCCTCGTCGGTGCCGCGCACGCGGGCGATGGTCTGCGCGGTGAGCTCGCGCACCTCGGGCGTGATCGGGCCGACCTCGAGCTGCGCGAAGAGCTGCTTGATCTCGCGCTGCGCGCCCGGACCGCCCGCGAGCAGCTCGTCGACCGCGCGGTCCACCGCCGCGTCCAGCGCGTCGAGCGTCACCACCTGCTGCACCAGGCCCAGCGCCAGCGCCTCGGCCGCGCCGATGCGCGCGGTCGTCAGCGCCAGCCGCTTCGCCTGGCGCTTGCCGACCGCGTTGGTCACATAGGGCCCGATGACCGCAGGCAGGATGCCGAACTTGGCCTCGCTGACCGAGAAGCTGGCGTTGTCCGCGGCGATGGCCAGGTCGCAGGCGCAGGCCAGGCCGACACCGCCGCCCAGCGCCGCGCCCTGCACCCGCGCCACGGTCGGCTTCGGGCAGGCCTCGATGCGCGCCAGCATCCCGGCGAACCGGCGGGCATCGGCGACGTTCCATTCGACCGAGGCGGCGCTGGCGCGCTGCATCCACTGCAGGTCGGCACCGGCGCTGAAATGCCGGCCCTCGCCGGCCAGCACGATGACGCGCACGCCCTCGTCCTCGGCCAGCTGCGCGAAAGCCGCGTCCAGCGCGGCGATCATCGGCTCGTCGAAGGCATTGAAGACCGCCGGGCGCGACATCGTCACCTGCGCCACGCCGGGACGCGGTCGGCTCAGGGTCAGGGTCGGCGGAAGGGAAGACGGCTCGGTCGTGTCGGGCATCAGGGCATCCTGGGCAGAAACCGGATCGGGCCCCATTGTTAGACCGACCGGTCGGCTAACGAATACGGGATTCTCCGGTGGCCGGAGTTCAGTAGGTCTCGAGGTGCAGCCGGCCTTCGCGCTTCAGCGCGGCGCCGACCGTGTCCCAGTCCAGCCCGGCCTGGGTGGCGATGTCGCGCAACGCCAGCACCACGCCCTCCTCCATCGCCTTCAGGCCGCAGACGAAGAAGCAGGCGTCCGGATCGGCCAGCAGCGCGGCCAGGTCGGCGGCGCGCTCGCGCATCGCGTCCTGCACATAGCGGCGCGACTGGCCGGCGACGCGGCTGAAGGCCAGCTCGATGTCGATGAAATCGCGCGGCAGGTTCTGCAGCGGACCGAAGTACGGCAGCTCCTCGGGCGTGCGCGCGCCGAAGAACAGCATCAGCCGGCCGCCCTCGAACTTGCCGCTGGCGCGCAGGCGCCGGCGCCACTCGGTCATCGCGCGCATCGGCGCGGAGCCGGTGCCGGTGCAGATCATGACGATGGGCGACTTCGGGTGGTTCGGCATCAGGAAGCTGGCGCCGAAGGGCCCGATCACCTGCACCTTGTCGCCGACCTGCAGGTCGCACATGTAGTTGCTGGCCACGCCACGCACC
>JBJOPV010000318.1:0-4096 GCA_046050625.1 Pseudomonadota bacterium | reverse complement strand
CCGAGCTTGATCATGGCCTGCGGCGCGAAGGTCGGGTCCAGGGCGGTCCTGATGGGCGCGCCCGGCTGGGCGCCAGCACCGCAGGCTGCCGCTGCCAGGGTCAGGGCGAGCAACGGAGACACGAAGGGACGAGTGGCGTTCACGGTGGGCATGCGAGGGGTTCCGTTCAGGGGAAGGGCGATGGCCGGATGTTCACGGACGGCCCCCCGGCCTGTCGCTTGCCAAATCACATGCGCCCCTTAACCGGCGGTTAAGGGAGTGAGTCGCTCTGGTGCATCGGCGCCTGGCTGCACCAGGCTGCGACACGGCGCGGCACGTGGGGACGCATGGTGCCGACCCATAACCTGCGGACACGGGTGACGTACATGTGCGCAATGGCGCCTGACCGCGCCGACTTCTAGACTGGATTTCATCCGGGCCCGCCGCACCGACCCTCATGGAGGTGATCCAGGTGGGCGCCTTCCTCCACCCGTTTCACCGAGTCCTTGACCATGAACCGTACCCTCACGGTCGCCGCCGCCCAGATGGGGCCTCTGCAGAAGTCCGATGGCCGCGATGTCGCGGTGGCACGCATGGTGCGGCTGCTGGAGCAGGCTCACCACCGCGGTGCCGAGGTGGTCGTCTTTCCCGAGCTGGCGCTCACCACCTTCTTCCCCCGCTGGTACCACGAGGACCTCGACGAGGCTGACCAGTGGTACGAATCGGCGCTGCCGTCGCCGGCCACCGCGCCGCTGTTCGCCGCCATCCGCCGCCTGCGGCTGACGGTCTACCTGGGCTACGCCGAGATCGCCCACGAGCCCGACGAGCAAGGCGTGCTGCACAAACGCCGCTTCAACACCTCGGTGGTCATCGGTCCGGGCGGCGAGGTCGTGCTCAAGTACCGCAAGATCCACTTGCCCGGCCATGTGGAGTACGCCCCCAACCGCCGCGTGCAGCACCTGGAAAAGCGCTACTTCGAGGTCGGCAACCTGGGCTTCCCGGTGGTGCGGGCGCCGGCGGGGCGGCTCGACGGCGTCAACATGGGCATGCTGATCTGCAACGACCGGCGCTGGCCCGAGTCCTGGCGCGAGCTCGGCATGCAGCAGGTCGAACTGGTCATGCTGGGCTACAACACGCCCAGCCTGAACATGGAGAACCGCGGCTTTGAGGCCCATCACCTGCGGGTCTTCCACTCCGAGCTCTCGGTGCAGGCCGGCTGCTACCAGAACGCCTGCTTCGCCGTCGCGGTCGCCAAGGCCGGCAGCGAGGACGGACACGAGCTGCAGGGGCACTCCATCATCGTCAACCCGCAAGGTGAGGTGATGGCCCGCACCACCCGCTGGGTGGACGAGCTGGCCGTGGCCGACTGCGACCTCGACATGTGCCGCCTGGGTCGCGAGACCATCTTCAACTTCGCCGCCCACCGCCGGCCCGAGGCCTACACCCACCTGACCGCCCATGCCGGCAGCGTGGCCCCCGCCGTCTGGTCCCCGAAGTGAGGAGCCGCCATGTCCACCATGTCCGCCACCCTGGTCAGCGGCCTGTCGGCCAGCGAGCGTTCGGGCGCCCGGGGTGCCTTGCCCGAACGCATCGACCATGAACTGCTGGGCCGCCTGCGGGTGCCCGACCTCGACGACGTGCAGCGCGCCGCGCGGGCCATCGCCGGACAGGTGCGCCGCACGCCGCTGCTGCGTTCCGAGGCGCTCGATCAGGTCGCCGGTGCGCCGGTGTGGCTGAAGACCGAATGCCTGCAGGTCACCGGCTCGTTCAAGGCCCGCGGGGCGCTCGCCGCCTTGCTGGCGCTGTCACCGCAGGCGCGCGCCCGTGGCGTGGTGGCCTACTCCACCGGCAACCACGGCCAAGCCATCGCCTGGGCGGCCCGGAGCCTGGGCGTGCCCGCCACCGTGGTGATGCCGGCGGATGCGCCGCGCAACAAGGTCGCCCGGGCCCTGGCGCGCGGCGCCCGGGTGGTGCACTACGACCGCCGCAGCGAGAGCCGCGAGGCCATCGGCATGCGCCTGCTGGCCGAGACCGGCGGCACCCTGATCCCGCCGGGGGACCACCCCGACGTGCTGGCGGCCCAGGGCACGGTGGCCCTGGAAGCGCTGGAGGACCTGCCGGCGGACGCCCGCGCCCGACTCGGGACCTTCGCGGCGCCGTGCGGCGGTGGCGGTCTGATGGCGGGCTGCGGCCTGGTGCTGGGCGCGCTCGCCCCGCAGGTGCGTCTGGTGGCGGCCGAGCCGGCCGGCTTCGACGACACCGTGCGTTCACTGGCCGATGGCCGGCGGCTGACGAATCCGCCGGGCGCCAGCTCGCTGTGTGACGCGCTGCAGGCGGTGACTCCGGCCGAGCTGCCCTGGAGCATCAACGGTGCGCTGCTGGACGCGGCCGTGGCCGTCAGCGATGCCGAGGTGCTGGCGGCGATCCGCTTCGCGCTGGAGGAACTGCACCTGCTGGTCGAACCCGGCGGCGCGGTGGCCCTCGCCGCTCTGCTGCACGGCCACCTGAGGCTGGAGGGGCGCGACGCGGTGCTGGTGCTGTCCGGCGGCAACGTCGACCTGCCCGTCCTGGCGCCGCTGCTGATGCCCGCGGCCTGAATCCCGACCGGGCACGCCTTCTGCGTGGGTGTGCTTGGCCCGCGTGATGTTTGATGTTGTCAAGGAACCCTGCCATGAGCAAGAAGCCCCTGTCTGCCGTTGTCGATCCTCGTCTGGCCCGTGGCCTGCGTCGCCTGGGGGCGGCCGTGCTGTCCCTCGGCATCGCGCTGCCTGCGCTTGCGGCCTACCCTGAGAAGCCGATCACCCTGATCGTGCCCTTCAACACCGGCACCACGCCGGACATCGTCTCGCGCCTGCTGGCCGATGCCATGGGCCGGGAGCTGGGCCAGACCGTGGTGGTGATCAACAAGGTGGGCGCTTCGGGCCTGGTGGGGACCCAGGCCGTGGCCACCGCGGCGCCGGACGGCTACACCATCGCCTACGCCAACGTGGCGACCATGGCGATCAACCAGTCGCTCTACAAGAAGCTGCCCTACGACGCGGACCGCCAGTTGGTGCCGATCGCGCTGACTGGCTCGGTGCAGAACGTGCTGGTGGTGCGCAAGGAGCTGGGCGTGAAGTCGGTCGCCGAGCTGGTGGCGCTGGCGCGCAAACAGCCGGGCAAGCTGACGGTCGGCTCCGGCGGCAAGGGCACCACGGGCCACCTCAGTGCCGAGATGCTCAAGACCATGGCCGGCATCGACCTGCTGCACGTGCCCTACAAGGGCGGCGCCGAGGCCGACCTGGCCCTGGTGCGCGGCGAGGTGGACATGGTGTTCGAGAACATCACCTCGATCAAGCCGCACCTGGCCAGCGGCAAGCTGCTGCCGCTGGCGGTCACGGGTGTGCAACGCGACCGTCGGATGCCGGAGCTGGCCACCATGGCGGAGCTGGGCTTCCCGCGCTATCACGCGGTCGCCTGGAACGGCTATGTTGCCCCGGTGGGCACCGACGCCGCACGCATCACCGTGCTGAACAAGGCCTTCAACAAGGTCCTGGGCACGCCGGAGATCGCCAGCCGCCTGGAGACCATGGCCTATGAGCCCACCCAGTCGAAGCCGGCGGCCCTGTTCGAGCTGGCCGTCAAGGAGCGGCCGGTGTGGGCCGAGGTGATCCGCGCCGCGGGTCTCGAGAACGACTGACGCGCGGTCTGTACCCTGGCGGCCGGCTGGCGTGGGCCCGCCGGCCGCTGTCCTTCCACGGGCCGTGCGCCCACCCTTCAACCGCCTCGACCATGAACGCTCCCACCTCCGCCCTGTTCCACTTGGCCTTCAACGTGACGGACCTGAACCTGGCGCGCCGCTTCTACGGCGATGCCCTGGGCTGCCGCGAAGGCCGCAGCACCGAGACCTGGGTGGACTTCGATTTCTTCGGCCATCAGATCTCGTTGCACCTGGGTCAGCCTTTCGCCACCGCCGCCACGGGCAAGGTCGGTGACCACCTGGTGCCGATGCCGCACTTCGGCCTGATCCTGGCGCAGCCGCAGTGGCAGGCCCTGGCGGACCGCCTGACGGCCGCGGGCATCGACTTCGTGCTGCCGCCGCAGCTGCGCTTCGCCGGTCAGCCGGGCGAGCAGTCGA
>JBJOPV010000317.1:0-4107 GCA_046050625.1 Pseudomonadota bacterium | reverse complement strand
GTCAGCACGATGATTTCCGGCTACCGCACCTTCAAGGACTGATGCGCGCCGCCCCGCGTCCGCCCGTCCTGCCGCTGGCGCCCCGCGGCGTGCCGCTGCGCCGGCCCGAGCACCCGGGCCGCTTCCTGAACCGCCACTGCCTGGTGCCGCTGGGCATCAGCCAGAGCGCGGCGGCGCGACGGCTGGGCATCTCGCGCCGGCGGGTCAGCGAGCTGGTGCTGGGCCAGCGCGCGATGTCGGCCGACACCGCCATCCGCTGCGCGCTGGCCTTCGGCGTGGACGCCGGCTTCTGGTTGCAGCTGCAGGCGCGCTGGGACAGCTACCACCACTGGCGCGAACTGCGCGAGCGCATGCGCGAGGGCCGCGACCGGCCGGTGCAGCGCCCGGCCGCCGGCTGAGCGCCCGCGTCCCCGCCCCCGAACCCCTGAATTTCCCGAATCCTTCCGACCGCCGAGGTCCGCCATGACATCCGACACGTCCGAACCGACCTGCCACCCCTCAGGTGACACCCCCCCGCCCCTGCTGACCGGCCCGATCGTGGTGCTGGGCATCGGCAATGTGCTCTGGGCCGACGAGGGCTTTGGCGTGCGCTGCGTCGAGGCCCTGCAGCGCCAGTGGTCCTTCGCCGAGGGCGAAGGCCTGCCGGAGGTGCAGCTGATCGATGGCGGCACCCAGGGCCTGTACCTGATCCAGCATGTGCAGGCCGCCGCACGGCTGCTGATCCTGGACGCGATCGACTACGGCCTGGCGCCCGGCACGCTGCACCAGGTCGAGAACGAGGACGTACCCAGGTTCCTCGGCGCGAAGAAGATGAGCCTGCACCAGACCGGCTTCCAGGAGGTGCTGATGCTGGCGCAGCTCACCGGCCACTATCCGGCCGAGGTGCTGCTGATCGGCTGCCAGCCCGAGGAGCTCGAGGACTACGGCGGCAGCCTGCGCCCGAAGGTGCGCCTGGCGGTCGACGACGCGCTGGCGCTGGCGCTGGAGCGGCTGCGGGCCTGGGGCGCCCGCCCGGTGCCACGCGATCTGCCGCCGCACGCCGACGAGGCGGTCACCGTGCCGACGCTGTCGCTGCAGGCCTACGAGACCGGCCGGCCGGATGCGGCACGGGCCTGCCGCATCGGCGACGAGCGCTTCATGCCCCCGGCGGCGCGTGCCGCCGCGGGAGCCTGACATGTGCGTCGGACTGCCGATGCAGGTGATCGCACCCGCGCCCAGCCAGACGCTGCCGGCCGGCTGGGTCCGGGTGGCCGGCCGCGGCGAGGAGCGTGCGGTCGACACCGCGCTGGTCGGCGCCTGCGCGCCCGGCGAATGGGTGCTGGTCTTTCTCGACCGGGTGCAGGAACGGCTGGACGCGCGGCGCGCCGCCGAGATCGACGCCACGCTCGACCTGGTCGCCGGTGCGATGCGCGGCCTGCTGCCCGTCGACGCGGCGGCCGCCTTCGCGCTGCCCTCGGCGATGGACGCGGCCGCGCTGGCTGCGCTGATCGGCGCCCCCGCGCCCGCCCTGCCCCCCCGGTCCGCCACGACCTCCACGACCTCCACGAACACGGAACCTCCACGATGAATGCTTCTGCCATCGATCCAGCCGTCGGCCAGGCCGATCCTGCTGCCGCCCTGCACCCGCTGTTCGCCCGCCTGGTGTGCGAGTTCGGCGCCCGCATCGTCACGCCCGAGACATGCGCGGCCTGGGCCGCCGAGGGCGGCGACCGGGTGCTGCTGCTCGGCGGCGACCCGGTGCGCTTTCCCGAGGCGCTGGATGTGGCGGTGGTGCTGCCCGAGCTGCGCCGTGCGCACGGCGACCGCTTCGCGATCGGCGTGGCCGCGCGCGAGCACGAGGAGGCGCTGGCGCGCCAGCATGGCTCGCAGCGCTGGCCGGTGCTGATCTTCCTGCGCGACGGCCGCTATCTCGGCACGCTGGCGGGCATGCACGACTGGACCGACTATGTCGCGCAGGTCGGCGAGATGCTCGCGCGCACGCCGACCCGCGCGCCGATCGGCATCGCCGCGGCCAGCGCCGATGCGCCGTCCTGCCACTGAGCCGCCCACCGATCCCGATCCCCCGATCTGCGGAGACCCCGATGAACACCCCCTTCTCTTGCGCCCGCCCCTTTCCCATTCCGGTGGTGGCGCTCGGCCCCGGCAGCCAGGACGACGAGGAGCCGCTCGACTACATCACCATGCCGCAGGGCATGAGCACCTACCGCGCGCCGGCGCTGCCCGAGCCGGAGGCACTGGCCGGGCACGCCGGCGCGGTCGGCGTGCTGACGCAGGCGCTCGAGCGGCTGCAGGCGCTGCTGGCCGGCGCGACGGTCGAGCCGGTGCGGCTCGACGGCCTGACGGCGCCTGACCTGGCGCTGGTCAACCAGGTGCTCGGCGAGGGCGAGGTCAGCGCCCAGCTGCTGGCCGAGCCCGACCGGCTCGAGGCCGGCGCGCGGGTGCGCATCCAGGAATCGGTCTTCGCCGGCGTCTGGCGGGTGATCGAGACCGGCGAGGACGGCACGGTGCGGGACACGATCGAGCTGGGCGCGGTGCCGGCGCTGCTGCGCCGCGCCGCACGCGAGGACACCCGCCCGGTGCCGGTGCCCGCCCCCGACGCACCGCTGCCGCCGGGCGTGCTCAACGCGCCGTCCCTCCTGATCGAGCTGGCCGAGCACCGCCAGCACTGGCGCGAAGGCCAGCCACCGCAGGTGGTCAATCTGACGCTGCTGCCGGTCACGCCACAGGACATCGCCTGGCTCGACCACCAGCTCGGCACCGGCCGGGTGGTGATCCTGTCGCGCGGCTACGGCAACTGCCGCATCACCAATGCGCGCGCACTCAACACCTGGCGGGTCGTCTACTACAACTCGCAGGACACGGTGATCCTGAACTCGGTCGAGGTCTGCGGCATTCCCGAGGTGGCCTGCGCGGCGCGCGAGGATCTGGAGGATTCGGCCGAGCGGCTGACCGAGGTGCTGCAGTGGGTGGCGCAGGCATGAGCACGAATCGCTTCGAGGGCAGCTACCTCGGCGACGCCACCCGGCTGCCCGCCGATGCGCGCCTGGAGTGCAAGATCTGCTGGTGGGTCTACGACCCGGCCGTCGGCGACGAGGTCTGGCAGATCCCGCCCGGCACGCCCTTCACCGCGCTGCCGGCGCACTGGCGCTGCCCGGAATGCGACGGCGACGCCGAGCAGTTC
This sequence comes from Pseudomonadota bacterium, assembly GCA_046050625.1. GTDB lineage: Bacteria > Pseudomonadota > Gammaproteobacteria > Burkholderiales > Burkholderiaceae_C > Sphaerotilus. The sequence goes on along the minus strand of JBJOPV010000317.1, from coordinate 926 downwards.
ATGGTCATCGCCGAGGACGCCCCGCGATGAGCGACGACGCGCCGCAGCGGCGTCTGGCCGGGCTCGAGGCGGTGTTCCGCCGCATCGCGACCACGCGCATGCGCGGCGTGCCGGTGCTGAACCCGGCGCTGTCGGTGCAGGCGATCGGCTTCGGCCCGGATCCGCTGCGCACCGCGCCGGACGCGGCGCCGACGATGCTCGGCGTGCTGGTCACGCCCTGGTTCATGAACCTGCTGCGCCTGCCGCTGCAGCCGGTGGACGGCCGCGATGCCGCGGCGCTGCAGGCGGCCGGCCTGGCGCCGCTCGGCCGCACGGTGGTGCGCCGCTACGGCGAGCACGCGCTGGACTTCACCGGCGCGCACGAGGCGGGCGAGGCCTCCGGCCGCTCCGAAGCCCCCGGCTTCATGCTGGGTGCCTGGGAGCAGGCCTCGCTGTTCTCGCCGATGTTCGCCTTCGCGGACCAGCCGGCCGCGGTGGCCACCGCGCGCGAGGTGATGCGGCTGCTGCGCCAGTCCTGGCGCGAGACCGCACCACGCCCCTCTCCCCCCCGTCATCCTCGCGAAGGCGAGGACCCACGCGAGCCAGCCGCGGTGGCCGTCGTGGGTGCCCGCCTGCGCGGGCATGACGGTGTGGGCAGGCCTGCCGGGGTGGGCGGCCCCGGCCGGGAGCACACGCCCCGTCATCCTCGCGAAGGCGAGGACCCACGCGAGCCAGCCGTGGCGGCCGTCGTGGGTGCCCGCCTGCGCGGGCATGACGGTGTGGGCGGGCCTGCCGGGGTGGGCGGGCCTGCCGGGGTGGGTGGCCCCGGCCGGGAGCGCATGCGATGACCGACACCCGCGCCCTGGCCGGCCACCTGCGCCTGCACCCGGGTCGCCGCGACGGCCCGGCGATCAGCGGCGGGCGGCCGGACTGGCTCGCCCGGCTGG
>JBJOPV010000316.1:0-4113 GCA_046050625.1 Pseudomonadota bacterium | reverse complement strand
ACACGTCGTACAGGCCCATGCACAGGAAGGGGCCCATCAGCAGGAAGCCGGCCGACAGCGCCAGCATGTAGGCGGGCGCGTTCTCGTAGACCTTCAGCAGCCCCCAGCCCATCGCGACGAAGCACAGACCGTAGAACAGGCCGATGGAGGGGTGGTGGCGCCAGTCCGCCAGTCCGCGGGCCAGCCAGCGCACCGGGGCACCCATCGGCAGTGGGCGCAACCGGATCGGTGCGGCGTCCAGGGTCTCGGCGCTGTCGCCGCCCAGGGTTGCGGAGGATTCGGCCGGCGTGCTGTCGGTCGACGGATTGATCGGCGTCATTGCGCATCTCCTGTCGCTCTGCAGGGAGATTAACGCCGCCCTGCGACCCTGGACAGCCCGGGGATTCCCGGCTCGGGGCTCAGCGGCGCCGCATCCGCATCAGCTCGTCGAGGACCAGCCCGATCGCGCCGGCGGTGAGCGCGCAGTCGGCCAGGTTGAACGAGGGGAAGTAGCCGCCCGGGAACATCGGCGCGAGAACCTCCCAGTGGAACTGCAGGAAGTCGATCACATGGCCGTGCCAGGCGCGGTCGATGACATTGCCCAGCGCGCCGCCAAGCAGCATGGCCACGCTGAAGGCGAACAGGCGTTGCCCGGCATGGCTGCGCAGCATCCAGATGAACATCGCCGAGGCCGCAAAGCCCAGACCGATGAAGAACCAGCGCTGCCAGCCCGAGGCCTGAGCCAGGAAGCTGAAGGCCGCACCCGTGTTGTGGACCCGCACCAGATTGAAGAAGCCGGTGACGACCTGGCCGTCGCCGAGCTGGAAGCGCTGCACGATCAGGAGCTTGGTGACCTGATCGAGCACGAGGATCAGGAGCGCCAGCGCCAGCCAGGGCAGCAGGCGGGGCGAGGCGGTGGCCCGGGGGGGGGAGGGGGGGCTGGACTTGGAAGGCATCGAGGTCGAGGGGCTGGACAAGGGCTGCAGGGCAGGGAAAAACCTGCTCGGCGGACGCGTCACTGTAGCCAGTTTGCAGGTCGGGCTGCCTGCGGCCGACGCGTGCCAGTGTTGGACCCTTGCATCGGTGGCAGGTCTTGTCCGTGATCTGTGTCACATTGTTCAGGTGACGAGGAGAATGGCCTGATCTGGCGGCTTGTCGACGAGCGAATCGGATGGGAGAAGTCGGATCGACATGACGACAGGGGTGACGGCCGACGCCTCTTCGGGCGTCGTCGCTCCTCATGTTCCCGTCGCCCAGATCCACAAGCAGTACAGCACAAGAGATCCGAACCATGCTGGAACCGATCAAGTCCGCGCTGCGGACTGCCTATTTCTCGAAGCGATTCAACGCGGTGGCCGTCAGGGCCTATTCCCGTCTGCGTCCGCCACCCTACATGCGCCCGCGCATGGAATTCGATCATGACGTGTGGAACGGCATCTGCGCCTTCCACTCCGACGACGGGCGCCAGATCGGCGAGAACAACACCAACCCCGAGATCTACCGCGAGGTGATCGAGACCGAAAGCAAGCCGTGCAAGTTCGAAGGCACTCGCAACGGTCTGCCCATCAACCTGACGGCGCTGCGCAGCGTGATGGCCGTCTGGGACCATGCGCTGCAGCTGGTCACCGTGGTGCGGGCGAACTACATCGCGCATCGCGGTCTTGACCATCCGCGCTTCAATCTGCTCGAGGGCTATGTGCTGTCGAAGATGGGGGCCGCTTACGTGTCGTATCTGGTGCGTCGCCGTGGCAGCACCTATGCGGCGACGCCGCCGCTGGAGACTGCCTTCTTCACGCTGGGTGTCGGGCCCTTCATGGTGGTGCGCGCGCTGATGGAGAAAGGCGACCTCACACCGCTCGATCCGGAGCCCATGAGCGGCGAGCGCCTGTACGAGCTGGCCGACAGCTCCGGCTCGCTGCTGTCGGGCCTGAGCGGCCACGGCTGTGCGGGCAGCAAGAAGCTGATCACCCAGTTCCTCGACGCGACGATGAACGGCACCTACACCAAGGCGCTGAACTCGCCCGAGGTCACGCGGATGCTGTCGGCGATCGACGACTGGGACCGCTTCTACGCCTACGTCTATGCGAGCTCGCGGCTGGAGTTGCTGGTCAAGCTCGCGCAATGCCTGAGCGCGCAGACGCTCCTGGCGTTGCAGGCCGACCAGGCGGCCGCGATGGCGCCAGCCGAAGCCGAGCTGCTGGCGCGCACGCTGGCGGGCTGCCATCACCGGGCGCAGACCGAGCTCGATGACCGCACGGTGCTGGCCAACCTGCTGAAGGTGGTGCTTGCACTGCTGGCCGAGTTCGACGACCACGAGACGCAGGCCGTGCTGATGGAGGCCAGCCTGCTCGGTCCCGACGGTCAGGCGCGCCTGGGCGAGATCTCCGGCCCCGAGGGCCGCGCCGCGGCCGCACGCCGGCTGCGTCGCATCACCGCGGTGTTGCATCCGCGCGCCCAGCAGGAGCTCGATCTGACCCACCAGTCGCTCGATCGCTTTCAGGGCACGAAAGTCAGCCAGGATGACCTGCAGGTGCGCAGCTGCGGCGTGACGGTGCGCGCGTTGCTGCAGTCGCTCGAGACCGAGCAGGGGATGGATGGCCACAGGGCCAGGGCAGTGGCGTGATGTCGACCGGGCTGAAGCCAGGGGCGCCGCCACCGCTGATGGCGCAGGCGGTGCCCGGTCTGGGCACGATCCGGTTGCGCCCGCTGGATCCCGAGACGGACTCGGCCGAGCTGCATGACTGGCTGCGCCGCGAGTACGCCGTCTTCTGGGGCATGCGCAGCCTGAGTCTCGAGCAGGTGCGCGACAAGTTCCGCACGCTGGCCCGCGAAGGCAGCATCGAGGCGCTGGTGGGTGAGCTGGAGGTCGAGGGGGGCGGCTGCCTCAGGAGCCTCTTCCTGATGGAGGCCTACCGGGCGCAGGACGACGAGCTGGCGCGCTTCTACCCGGTCCAGCCGGGCGACCGGCGTTTTCACCTGATCGTCGCGCCCGCCGAGGGGCCGGCGGTGCGGGGTCTGTCCTGGTACATCATGCGACTGATGTGCCGCTGGATCTTCCGAGACGCCTCGGTGCGGCGTATCGTGGCCGAGCCCGACATCCGCAATGTCCGCATGCTCGAGCGCTGTCTGCAGACCGGCTTCCGCCTGGGCCGGGTGATGCACCTGCCGCACAAGACCGCACAGCTGGTGATGCTGGAGCGCGCCGACTTCGAGCGGCAGGGCGAGACGCCGCCGCCCAAGGTCAAGCTGCCGGCCGGGCGGGCCCGGCTGGTGATGCTGCATCTGCTCGTGGGCCGCATCGGCCGCAAGCTCGGGATCTACGAGCGCAACTGGTGAGCTGACGGGCGCCGCGGGTGTCCGTCCGGGGCGGGCAGGATCGCCGCCGCCCCGGGGCGACGCCCGCCTCAGGCGCAGTGGCGCGCCTCGCCTTCGCCGTGCAGGTTGCTGTCGCAGCGGCCGCAGATCGTCGGATGCGCCGGGTTGGCGCCGACGTCGTCACGGTAGTGCCAGCAGCGCTCGCACTTGGGCGCGGTGCTCGGCGTGACCGCGATGGCCAGCGCGTCGCCGGCCGCCAGCGTCACCGCCGAGGTGATCAGCACGAACTTCAGGTCCTCGCCCAGCGAGGCCAGCACCTCGAAGTCGGCCTGCGGCGCGGTGATCGCCACGGTCGCCTGCAGCGAGGCGCCGACCGCGCCGGCGGTGCGCACCGTCTCGATTTCCTTGTTGACCGCCTCGCGCACCGTGCGCACGGTCGCCCACTTGGCCAGCAGCGCGGCGTCCGGCGTGCCCAGCTCGGCGCAGGTCTCGAAGAAGATCGAGCCCTGCGAGGCGGCGCCGGCGAACTGCGCCCAGGCCTCCTCGGCGGTGAAGCTCAGGAACGGTGCCATCCAGCGCAGCATCGCGCCGGTGATCTTCCACAGCGCCGTCTGCGCCGAGCGGCGTGCCAGCGACTTCGGCGCGGTGGTGTACAGCCGGTCCTTCAGCACGTCCAGATAGAACGCGCCCAGGTCTTCCGAGCAGTAGACCTGCAGCTTCGAGACCACCGGGTGGAACTCGTAGACCGCGTAGTGCTTCAGGATCTCGGCCTGCAGCTCGGCGGCGCGCGCCAGCGCGTAGCGGTCGATCTCCAGCAGC
>JBJOPV010000315.1:0-4143 GCA_046050625.1 Pseudomonadota bacterium | reverse complement strand
GTGTTGTCGCCCGACATGCGGTGGTAGCGCGTCAGCGAGTCCATGATGGTCTGGTTGAAGGCGTGGCCCATGTGCAGCGTGCCGGTCACGTTCGGCGGCGGCAACTGGACGCAGAAACTCGGCTTGGTCGGGTCCAGCGTCGGGGCATAGACACCGCTGTTCTCCCACTGAGGCGCCCACCGTTGTTCGATCGGAGCTGGTTCAAAGGACTTGGAGAGGGCGTTCAGGGCGTCGGTCATGGCTGTAGTGGTGGTCGCGCGGACAAGGGCGCCATTCTATGAACTGTGCATGAACCCACCCAAGGCAAAATCCGGCCGGCAGAACAACCCCCGAAACAACCCCGAAACAACCCCGAAAGCGGAGCACTCCCCACATGCGCACCATCCACACCGTCGGCATCGTCGGCGCCGGCACCATGGGCAACGGCATCGCGCAGGTCTGCGCGCAGTCCGGCATCCACGTCGTGATGATCGACATCAGCGACGCCGCCGTCAGCAAGGGCCTGGCGACCATCACCGGCAGCTTCGACCGCCTGATCAAGAAGGACAAGCTCAACCCCGAGCAGAAGGCCGCCGCGCTGGCCCGCATCACCACCTCGACCGACTACGCCGCGCTGAATGCCGCGCAATTTGTCATCGAGGCCGCCACCGAAAACGAGGCCCTGAAGATCAAGATCCTCGGCCAGCTCGACGCGATGCTGGCGCCGGAGGTGATCGTCGCCACCAACACCAGCTCGATCTCGATCACCCAGCTGGCGGCCACGACGAAGCGCCCGGACCGCTTCATCGGCATGCATTTCTTCAACCCGGTGCCGCTGATGGCGCTGGTCGAGATCATCCGCGGCCTGCAGACCTCGGACACCACGCATGACGCCGTCAAGGACCTGGCCGTGCGCCTGGGCAAGAGCCCGATCACGGTGAAGAACGCGCCCGGCTTCGTCGTCAACCGCATCCTGGTGCCGATGATCAACGAGGCCTTCTTCGTGCTGTCGGAAGGGCTGGCCACGCCGGAGGACATCGACGCCGGCATGAAGCTCGGCTGCAACCAGCCCATCGGCCCGCTGGCGCTGGCGGACATGATCGGCCTGGACGTGTGCCTGGCGGTGATGGAGGTCTACCTGAACCAGTTCGGCGACTCGAAGTACCGGCCCTGCCCGCTGTTGAAGGAATACGTGGCCGCTGGTTATCTCGGCCGCAAGAGCGGGCGTGGTGTCTACGCCTACTGATCGGGCCCGGTGACGCCGTCCACCGCCGTCGCCCTGCTGAACCCCGGCGCCGGTGGGGGTCGCGCGGCCGAGTTGCGCCGCCCGGTCGCGGCCTGGCTGTCGCGTCATGCGCCAGGGGTATCGCTGCTGATGCCCGACACGGTCCACGAGGCACGCGCGCTGCTGACCATCCTCGCGCCGCGCACCCGGGTCGTGCTGATCGGCGGCGACGGCACGGTCAGCGCCCTGCTGCCGGCGCTGCTCAAGGGCGGCCTGAAGGTCGGGCTCGTGCCCGCCGGTCGGCACAACCTGCTGGCACGCACGCTGGGCCTGGACGACCTGAGCTGGTCGCAGGCGCTGGTGTTCGCGCTGCGCTCGCCGACCGGGCCGGTGGACATCGGGCTGCTGGAAACCGAGCACACGGCGGTTCACTTCGTCTCGCAGGCCCGCGTCGACCGCGCCGGCTGGCTGAGCCGCTGCGGTGCGGCGGGATGGTCGCTCTGGGTGGACGGGCAGAAGATGCCGACGGGTACAGCGCGGCGCGTGCTGCTGTGCAACACCCTGCCGGAATGGAGCACGCCGGAGGGGCTGCCGATCGAGATGAACGACGGCCGGTTCGACGCCGTGGTCGTCGGTGGCGCGGGCCGCTGGTCGCGCTGCCTGCGACCACTGAGGCCACTCGGGCTGTCCTCGGCCGCCACACCGGAGCTGCACCGGCAAGGCCGCGCCCTCCGGATCGAGAGCACGCGGCCGCTGCTGCTGCGCGTCGATGGTGAGCCGCTGGCCGCCAGCCGGCGCGTGCAGGTCGATCTGCTGCCCCGTGCGCTCGATCTGGCCGGTTCGCACGTCGCGGTGCTGGATCCGCACCGGTTCGTCGACACGACCTGGTAGGCACTGGTCTGGATTGCGGCGCCTGCGCGGGCCGCCGACAATCGCCGGATGACCCGTGCCGATGCCTCTGCCCCTGCCCGACTGCCTTCGCCCGATCGCCTGCGCGGGTGGCTCGCCACGCTGGAGAACGGCCTGCTGGAGCGCGCCACCGAAGTCCGCCTGGCGCTGCTGGGTGCGCTGGCGGGCGAGCACATCCTGCTCATCGGCCCCCCCGGCACCGCCAAGAGCGAACTCGCCCGTCGCCTGCACCGGGCCTTCGAAGGTGCCCCGTACTTTGAACGCCTGTTGACGCGCTTTTCCACACCAGAAGAACTGTTCGGCCCGCTCTCGCTCAAGGCCCTGGAGGACGACCGCTACGAGCGACTGACCGCCGGCTTCCTGCCCACCGCCGGCATCGCCTTCCTCGACGAGGTGTTCAAGGCCAACTCGGCGATCCTCAACGCGCTGCTGACGCTGCTCAATGAACGCGAATTCGACAACGGCGTCGGCCGCACCCGCACGCCGCTGATCAGCGTGATCGCCGCCAGCAACGAGGTGCCGGCCGACGAGGCCCTGCAGGCCTTCCACGACCGGTTTCTGGTGCGCCTGCCGATCGCACCCGTGAGCGACGCGGGCTTCGAGGCCCTGCTGCGGCTCACCGCCACGCCGGAGGACACCGAACCAACCGAAGCACTGACCGCTGCCGAGCGCAGCGACATCGCCCGCGCCAGCGCTGCCGTGCGCTTGAGCGTCGAGGCGGTCGATGCGCTGCGGGCGCTGCGCCGCTGGCTGGGCGGGCAGCAGACCACGCTGTCCGACCGCCGCTGGCGCCTGTGGGTCGGCCTGATGCGCACGGCCGCAGCCACCGAAGGCCGCACGCAGATCGACGCGCTCGACCTGTGGCTCGCACCCTATGTCGCGAGTCCGACGCCAGAGCTGGTGCCGAAGCTGACGCAGTGGTTCGACACCGAGATTGCCCGCGCCGTGCCGCAGGACGCACCTTGGCTGACCCGCGCCGTCGAGGCCTTCGAGCACCAGTGGGAACTCGAACGCAGCGCCGAAGCCGAGCACGACGATGGCACAGCCGGCAAGCTGGCGCTGGCCCGCGCCATTGGCGGCGGCCAGGACGACGGCGGCATGGCCCGGCTGATGACCGAATCGCTCGAAGCCCACACGCGCCGCTGCTACAGCCCGGCCCACATCGCCGCCCGGCTGGCGCAGATCGACGAGATCACCGGCCCGGCGGCGGCGCACTGGACCCGCGTCCACCAGGACGCCACCGCACTGGCCGACCGGCTGCGTGACCGCGTCTGGGTGCCAGCGCCGGTGGTCGAGCGCCTGCTCGGCGCCCACACCCACACGCTGGCCACGCTGGACGGCCTGCTGGCCCGGCTGGAGGCAACACGCGCCGGCTTTGCCGCGCTGCCCGTCGAAGCCCAGGCGGTCGATGCGGCGCCCGCACCGGCGCCTGAACCCGTGGCGCTCTAGCATGCTGCCGCTGCCATCGGCGGATCCACCGTTCCACCACCTCGCGCCACTGCCGCGCACGCTGTGGCTGCCGACACTGATCGCCAGCGTCGGCCACGCCGAGGCCCGGCTGCTCGATACCCGACGCTGGGAACAGGCGCTGCTCGCGGGAGATCTGCCTCCGCCTGACGCCGATTTCGGTGACGCGCAGGCGGCGGAGCCACTGCGCACCGTGGTGGGCGACCTCGGGCTGCCGGGTCTGAGCCGCAGCGCGCCCGCGCTGGCCGAGCAGGTGCTGCGCACGCTGCTGTGGCACCTCGACCGCATCGCCGACCACCAGCCCCGCCTCGACCGCACCGCCGCCATCGCGCAGGTGGTGGTGGATTTCCGCAGCGCCTGGCAGATCGAGACACAGGGCTGGGAAGAACACTTCGTGCTGCTGCAAGGCCTGGGGGATCTGAGCGCGCTGCGCTGGGACGACCTGCGCGGCCACCTCCACTCGCGCCCCTGGGCCGAGGCCCGGCGCACCGCAGCGTGGCTGGAAAAACTGCCACAGCTCGCTGAACTCATCCGCCAGCTTGGCCGCGCCGAGCGCCATGACA
>JBJOPV010000314.1:0-4167 GCA_046050625.1 Pseudomonadota bacterium | reverse complement strand
CACCTCAGGCCTCCTGGCGCAGCACCGGCGCCGTGGTGACCATCGCAGACACGGCCGGGTAATCGACCTGGTAGCGGGCCACCCGCATGTCGCCGAGCTCCTGACGCACCCTCAGGTGCTCGGGATGTGACGCATAGGCATCCAGCGCGGCCTGACTCTCGAACTCGGTGTACAGCACCATGTCGCAGGCATAGCCGACGCGGCTGGTGTCCAGCCCCACCTCGAGGGTCAGCAGTCCGGGAATCCGGCCAGCCAGGGCCTCGAAGCTGCGCTTGACGAGGCTGGCCGCCGTCTGGCGCTCCTCGGGGCTGTCGCCCCGCACGTTCCACATGACGATGTGCTTGATCATTCGGCCACCAGGTTCGGGATGAGTCTCCATGGTGGCCACTGTAGATTCACGCCTTCTGGCAAAAAACAGCCTCACGGAAAATCTCTCTTCCGCCTGAAGGAAGAATCACAGGGGTTAATCCCAGGTCAGACAGGCTGATCCATCAACGAAGCCCACTTGGCTTCCAGTCCGAGCCGCTCGAAGCGTTCGACCAGGAAATCATTGAAGACGCGAATCTTGGCCGGCTGCAAGCGTCGGCTCTGGTAGGCCAGGTTGATGTTGAGCGGCGGCAGCTGCCAGTCGGTCAGCACCGGCACCAGGCGCCCAGCCACGATGTCGTCGTAGACGATGTAGAGCGGCTGAATGATGATGCCCAGTCCGCCCAGTCCGGCCGCACAGATCACCTGTCCCTCGTTCGAATCGAGCAGGCTCTCGATGCGGATGTCGCGCTGCTCCTGGTTGCGGCGCAGGTGCAGCACATGGGGATCCTTGGCGAGGTTGTAGACGAGCAGCTGGTGCTTGTGCAGGTCCTCGGGCTGGCGGGGCGTTCCGAATTCGGCCAAGTAGCCGGGTGACGCGGCCATGACTCGGCGGGTGACGGCGAGCCGACGAACGGTGATGCCCGAGTCGCCCTCGACTTCACGGGTGCGGATGGCCACGTCGATGCCAGCCTCGATGAAGTCCGGATAGCGATTGGCCGCAACGATCTGCACCGTCAGCCGAGGATGGCGACGATGAAACTCCGGCAGCATCGGCGCGATGTGCATCATCGCGAAGGACACCGAGCTGGTGACCCGCAGCAGCCCGGTGGGCTGGACCACGTTCTCGAGCACGGCCGCTTCGGCCTCGGCCATCTCGCCCAGCATCGCGGTGCAGCGCCGGTGGAACTCCTGCCCCGCCTCGGTCAGCCACAGTCTGCGCGTGGTGCGCTCGATCAGGCGCACCCCCAGCCGCTCCTCCAGGGCCAGCAGCATCCGGCTGCCTGCCGCGTTCGACATGTCCAGCCGCTCGGCCGCTCGCGAGAGGCTCCCCAGCTCGGCCACCTGCACGAAAAATTCGATCTGTGCCCAGCGATCCATTCGATTCATCCATCCAGTGAAAAACTCATTTCACGGCAGCGTATTTTTTTCCGATCTCAGCGCCCATAAGGTGTTGCCCGGCCCGTCATCGCACGTCACCGAATGACCCAGGAGACAACGCCCATGCGCAACATCAACGAAGACACCATCACTCAGGCCGTCATCGCGGCCATGTCCGGCTGTGAGCAGCCGCGCCTGCGCACCATCATGGTCAGCCTCGTGCAGCACTTGCATTCCTTTGCCCGCGAGGTCGAGCTGACCGAGGACGAGTGGTTCAAGGCCATCCAGTTCCTGACCGCGGTCGGGCACATCACCGATGACGTGCGGCAGGAGTTCATCCTGCTCTCCGACGTGCTCGGCCTGTCGACGCTGGTGACTGCGCAGAACAATGCCAAGCCGGTGGGCTGCACCGAGGCCACGGTCTTTGGTCCTTTCTTTGTGGAGAACGCGCCGGACTATCCGCTGGGTGCCGACATCGCCAACGGCGCCGGGGGCGAGCCCTGCTTCGTGAGCGGCACGGTCCGCAGCCTCGACGGCACACCGCTGACCGGCGCGCAGATGGAGGTGTGGCAGTCGGACGAAGACGGCTTCTATGACGTCCAGCGCCCGCCCACCGAGGCGCAGCCGCATGTCCACCGGGCCCGGGGACGCCTGCGCACCGATGAGCAAGGGCGCTATCACTTCCGCTCGATCCTGGCCCAGCCCTATCCGATTCCGCATGACGGCCCGGTCGGGCAGATGCTCGAGGCCCTGGGACGCCATCCCTGGCGCCCCGCTCACCTGCACTTCATGCTGAACGCCCCCGGTCACGAGCGCCTGATCACGCATGTGTTCCGCGACCCGGACGAGTATCTGGACTCGGATGCGGTCTTTGGCGTGCGCTCGACGCTGCTGGCGCCCTGGGTTCGCCAGCCGGCCGGCCAGGCACCGGACGGCAGCGAGATGACCCAGCCCTACTTCACCCTGCAGTACGACTTCGTTCTCAACCCGCTCTGACAGGACGGCTGAACATGATCGACAAGATTGTTCCTTCCGTGGCTGAAGCGCTGGCCGGCACGGCCGACGGCGCCACGATCCTGATCGGTGGCTTCGGCACCGCCGGCATTCCCAACGAACTGATCGACGGCCTGATCGAGCAGGGCGCGCGCGACCTCACCGTGGTCAACAACAACGCGGGCAACGGCGACACCGGCCTGGCCCGTCTGCTGAAGACCGGCCGGGTGCGCAAGATCATCTGCAGCTTTCCACGGCAGACCGACTCCTACGTGTTCGATGAGCTCTACCGTGCCGGCCAGCTCGAACTGGAGCTGGTGCCGCAGGGCAACCTCGCCGAGCGCCTGCGCGCAGCCGGCGCAGGCGTGGGCGCGTTCTTCTCGCCCACCGGCTACGGCACCGAGCTGGCTGCAGGCAAGGAGACGCGGGTGATCGACGGCAAGCCCTACGTGCTGGAAATGCCCATCCACGGCGATGTGGCGCTCATCAAGGCCGAGCGCGGCGACCGCTGGGGCAACCTCGTCTACCGCAAGGCCGCCCGCAACTTTGGCCCGGTGATGGCCACGGCCGCCCGACGCACCGTGGCGACGGTTCACGAGATCGTCGAGCTCGGCGCGCTGGATCCCGAGGCGATCGTCACCCCTGGCATCCATGTCACCCGGTTGGTGCGCGTCGAGCGCGTGGCCACGCAGGCGGGCGGCTTCAAGCAGGCCGCATGAGAAGGATGACCATGCACACCGACCGCAACTACACTCGCCGCAGCAAGGATGCGCTGGCCCGCCGCGTGGCCCAGGACATCCATGACGGTGCCACCGTGAACCTGGGCATCGGCATGCCGACGCTGGTGGCCAACCACATTCCCGCCGACATGGAGGTCGTCCTGCACAGCGAGAACGGCATCCTCGGCATGGGCCCGGCGCCCCAGGCCGGGCAGGAAGACTACGACCTCATCAACGCTGGCAAGCAGCCGGTGACGCTGAGGCCGGGCGGCGCTTATTTCCACCACGCCGACAGCTTCGCGATGATGCGCGGCGGCCACCTCGACATCTGCGTGCTGGGCGCTTTCCAGGTGTCGGCCACGGGTGATCTGGCCAACTGGAGCACCGGCGAGCCCGGCGCCATTCCGGCGGTCGGGGGTGCGATGGATCTGGCCATCGGCGCCAAGCAGACCTGGGTGATGATGGATCTGCTGACCCGACAGGGTCAGAGCAAGGTGGTCGAGCGCTGCACTTACCCGCTGACCGGGCTGGGCTGCGTCAAGCGCATCTACAGCGATCTGGCCACGCTGGCCTGCACGGCTCAGGGGCTCGTGCTCATCGACAAGGTCGACGGGCTGGAGCATGCCGAGCTGGAACGCCTGGTCGGCCTGCCGATCGCCCTTGCACAGACGTCGGAGGCCGCATGACCCACGCCTACCTCTGCGACGCTCTGCGCACCCCCTTCGGCCGCTACGGCGGCGCCTTGTCGGGCGTGCGCGCCGACGACCTGGGCGCGATCCCGATCCGGGCGCTGATGGCGCGCCACCCCGGCCTGGACTGGGCGGCGGTCACGGACGTGCTCTACGGCTGCGCCAACCAGGCCGGCGAGGACAACCGCAACGTCGCGCGCATGTCGGCGCTCTTGGCCGGGCTGCCGCAGGAGGTGCCGGGCGCGACGATCAACCGGCTGTGCGGTTCGGGGCTGGATGCGGTGGGCTCGGCCGCGCGGGCGATCCGCGCCGGCGAGGCCGGGCTGATGATCGCCGGCGGCGTCGAGAGCATGAGCCGC
>JBJOPV010000313.1:0-4176 GCA_046050625.1 Pseudomonadota bacterium | reverse complement strand
GGACATGCGACATCTTGTTCTGCTTGGCGTAGGCGTACTCGACATAGCCGATCGAGTTGGGCAGGCGCATCACGAAGGCCGACACGCCCTCGTTGCCCTTGCCGCCGGCGCCGGTCGGCCAGTTGACCGCAGTGCCCTCGCCCGCCTTGGCCTTCCAGTCGGCGTTCACCTTCGACAGGTAGTTCGTGAAGATGAAGGTGGTGCCCGAACCATCGGCACGGCGCACGACCGAGATCGCCGCGTCCGGCAGCGGCACGCCCGGGTTCAGCGCGGCCAGCGCCGGATCGCTCCACTTGGTGATCTTGCCCAGGTAGATGTCGCCCAGCAGCTGGCCCGTCAGCTTGATCTGGCCCGGCTGGATGCCCTTGATGTTGACCACCGGCACCACGCCGCCGATCACGGTCGGGAACTGCACCAGGCCGTCGGCGGCCAGCTCCTCGTCCTTCAGCGGCATGTCGGAGGCACCGAAGTCGACCGTCTTCGACTTGATCTGCTTGAGGCCTGCGCCCGAGCCGACCGACTGGTAGTTCACCTTGGCGCCAGTGGCCTTGTTGTAGGCGTCGGCCCACTTCGCGTAGACCGGAGCGGGGAAGGTCGCGCCTGCACCGGTCACGTCCTGGGCCGAGGCCAGCGAGGCCGCAGCCAGCAGGGTGAAGGAAAGGAGACCGCGACCGAAAACGCTGGAGTTCATGACGTGTCCTTGGTGACTTGTTGCAAAACCGGCGCCAGGGCCGTGACAGGCTGCATGCTAGGGGCGGTTTGTGACACTTCCGTGACCCCTCCAGCCGCTCGGCATTGTCATGAGAGGGTCACGGGTCGTCGAGACACTTCATGAGCCCAGCCTGAGCGAAGGGGGCGGATCCTTGCAGATCCGCCCCCTTCGTTCTTGCCGGCCGTGCAGGGTCAGTCGCGCAGCGTCGCGGCCAGGCGCTCGGCGCTGGAACGCGCGATCTCGGCCTCACGGGCCTCGACCATCACCCGCACCAGCGGCTCGGTGCCGGAGGCGCGGATCAGGATGCGGCCGCTGTCGCCCAGCTCGGCGGCGATCACCGTCTGCATCTCGGCCAGCGCACGGTTGGCCGTCCAGTCCTGGCCGGGCTTCAGACGCACGTTGATCAGCGTCTGCGGGAACAGCTCGACGCCCTCGAGCATGTCGGCCAGCGACTTGCGGCCGCGCTGCAGCGCCTGCAGCACCTGCAGCGCGCTGACGATGCCGTCGCCGGTGGTGTGGCGGTCCAGCGCCAGCAGATGCCCCGAGCCCTCGCCGCCGAGCTGCCAGCCGCGGCGCGAGAGCTCCTCCAGGATGTAGCGGTCACCCACCTTGGCGCGGATGAACTCGATGTCCTGACCGCGGATCGCCAGCTCGACGGCCATGTTGGTCATCAAGGTACCCACCACGCCGGGCACGCGCTCACCCTGCGCCAGCCGGTCGGCCACCATCACGTACAGCAGCTCGTCGCCGTTGTAGATGCGGCCGTCGCAGTCGACCATCTGCAGCCGGTCGGCGTCGCCGTCGAGCGCGATGCCGTAGTCGGCGCTGTGCGCGCGCACCGCCGCCAGCAGCGTGCGTGGATGCGTCGCGCCGACACCCTCGTTGATGTTGTAGCCGTCGGGCTCGCAGCCGATGCGCACCACCTCGGCGCCGAGCTCGTGGAACACGTCCGGCGCGATCTGATAGGCCGCACCATGTGCACCGTCGACGACGATCTTCAGCCCCTTGAGCGAGAGCTCGTTGGAGAAGGTCGACTTGCAGAACTCGATGTAGCGCCCGGAGGCGTCCTGCAGCCGGCGCGCACGCCCCAGCGCCACCGAGTCGACCCAGACCGGCTCGCGCTCGAGCTCGGCCTCGACCAGGATCTCCCAGGCATCGGGCAGCTTCTCGCCCTTGGCCGAGAAGAACTTGATGCCGTTGTCGCCGAAGGGGTTGTGCGAGGCGCTGATCACCACGCCCAGATCCAGCCGCAGCGCGCGCGTCAGGTAGGCCACGCCGGGTGTCGGCAGCGGCCCGGTCAGCATCACGTCGACGCCGGCCGAGTTCAGCCCCGCCTCCAGCGATGACTCCAGCATGTAGCCGGACACGCGGGTGTCCTTGCCGATCAGCACCACTGGGCGCTCACCGTCAGCGCGGCCGGCGCGCAGCACGCGCCCCACCGCATTGCCCAGGCGCAGGGCGAAGTCCGGCGTGATCGGATAGGTGCCGACGGTGCCGCGAATGCCGTCGGTGCCGAAATACTGTCTGCTCATCTCGTGTCAGTCCTGGGGTCGAGTGCCTCTCCTGCCGCTGTCAAGGAAATGCCCCTTTGGAAACATTTCATTACACAGACGGGTCACCGATTGTCGCCGCAGGCCCGTGGAACCCGCGCGACTCTTTCCTTAATTAACAGCCTTTGCATGCGGTGGGCACGGGATGGATCCACTTTCGACGCGCGGCAGCAGATCTGCAGCCTGCCAGACCTTCAGCGCATCGGCCGTCTCCGCCACATCGTGCACCCGCACGATGCGTGCGCCGCAGTGGGCGGCCGCCAGGGCCGCGGCCACGCTGGCGACCATGCGCTCGGCCACCGGACGGCCGCCGGTGACCGCACCGAGCGAGGACTTGCGCGACCAGCCCGCCAGCACCGGCAGGCCCAGCGCCAGCAGCGCCTGCTGGCCGCGGATCAGCGCGAAGTTGTCCTCGACCCGCTTGCCGAAGCCGATGCCTGGATCGAGCACGATGCGCTCGCGCGCCACGCCGCGCGCCTCCAGCTCGGCCACGCGGCCGGCCAGATGCGCGGCCACCTCGGCGACGACATCCTCATGGCGCGGAGCCAGCTGCATCGTGCGCGGCTCGCCCGTCATGTGCATCAGGCACAGACCGCATGACGGGTGGGCCGCAACCACATCGACCGCACCGGGCGCGCGCAGCGCGGCGACATCGTTGACGATGTCCACGCCCAGATCGAGCGCGCGGCGCATCACCTCGGGCTTGCAGGTGTCGACCGAGACCGCCACGCCCAAGGTCAGCGCATGGCGCAGCACCGGCGCGATGCGCCGCCATTCCTCGTCGGCCGGCACCGGCTCGGCCCCGGGCCGGGTCGACTCGCCGCCGATGTCCAGAATGTCGGCTCCCTGCCCGATCAGCGCCTCGCAATGCCGCAGCGAGGCCGCCGGATCGCGCCCGCCATCCGAGAAGGAATCCGGCGTGGCATTGACGATGCCCATGACGCGCACCCGGTCGAGGGCAAGCACATGGCGGGTGGTGCGCCAGACCGGCGCGGCCTCAGGTCGAAACAGCGGCGTGGACATGGTCAGAGCGGGTCGGCAGAAACAAACGCATCAACGAAAAAAGGCCGGCGGATGCCGGCCTCTTGCAGATGACTCCGGCGCACCGGAATCAGGCGGATCAGTCGGTCTCGCCGACGACGGCCACGGTCACGTCGACCACGACATCGTGGTGCAGCGCGATCGCGACGGTCTGCTCGCCGACGACCTTCAGCGGGCCGTTGGGCAGACGCACCTGCGCCTTGACGATCTCGACGCCTTGCGACTTCAGCGCTTCGGCGATGTCGGCGTTGGTCACCGAGCCGAACAGACGGCCGTCGACGCCAGCCTTCTGGCTGATGGTGACGGTCTTGCCAGCCAGCTTCTCGCCTTGGGCCTGAGCGGCGGCCAGCTTTTCAGCCTGGGCCTTTTCCAGTTCGGCGCGGCGCGCTTCGAATTCCTTGATGGCCTTCTCGGTGGCACGGCGTGCGGCACCGGTCGGGATCAGGAAGTTGCGGGCATAGCCGTCCTTGACCTTGACGACATCACCCAGCACGCCCAGATTGGCGACCTTTTCGAGCAGGATCACTTGCATCGCGTTTCTCCTCTCAGACCTTGTGCTGGTCGCTGTACGGCAGCAGCGCCAGGAAACGGGCGCGCTTGATCGAGGTGGTCAGCTGACGCTGGTAGATCGCGCGGGTGCCGGTCAGACGGGCCGGCGTGATCTTGCCGTTCTCGCCGACGAAGTCGCGCAGGATGTCGAGATCCTTGTAGTCGATCGATTCGACACCGGCGACGGTGAAGCGGCAGAAACGCTTGCGCTTGAACAGCAGCGACTGCTGGTTGCGCTTGACCTTGCGGCCCTTGGAAAACTTGCTGCGCGGCGGGGGCATGAAGACCTCCTGATTACGGTGCGGGTGTGTGAGGAACGGATTG
>JBJOPV010000312.1:0-4182 GCA_046050625.1 Pseudomonadota bacterium | reverse complement strand
GCCGGAGTAGCTGTTGAGCATCGACACGACGACGGGCATGTCCGCGCCGCCGATCGGGATGATGATCAGCACGCCCATCACGAAGGCCAGCGCCAGCATCGCGAAGAAGGCCGGCCAGCTCTCGGTGACCATGAACACCAGCCCCAGACCGACGGTGGCCAGACCCAGCACGAGGTTGAGCATGTGCTGACCCTTGAACTGCACCGGCGCGCCCTGGAACAGGCGGAACTTGTACTTGCCCGAGAGCTTGCCGAAGGCGATGACCGAGCCCGAGAAGGTGATCGCGCCGATGGCCGCGCCCAGGAACAGCTCCAGCCGATTGCCCGCCGGAATCAGCTCGCCCTTGGCGACGATGCCGAAGGCGTAGGGCTCGGCCACCACCGCGATGGCGATGAAGACCGCCGCCAGGCCGATCATGCTGTGCATGAAGGCGACCAGCTCGGGCATCTTCGTCATCTCGACCTTGTTGGCCATGTAGGCCCCCAGGCCGCCGCCGAGCACCAGCCCGGTCAGCACATGGCCCAGGCCCAGCGGCGAGCCGGCCAGCTTGACGATCAGCGCCGCGGTGGTCAGCACCGCGATCGTCATGCCGGTCATGCCGAAGACATTGCCACGGATCGAGGTGGTCGGGTGGCTCAGGCCCTTCAGGGCCTGGATGAAGCAGACGCTGGCCACCAGATAGAGCAGCGTGACGAGGTTCATGCTCATGCTGCGTCTCCCTTGGACGCCGCACCGGCGGCCGGCTTCTTGTCCTTCTTCTTGAACATCTCCAGCATCCGCCGCGTGACCAGGAAGCCGCCGAAGACATTCACCGCGGCCAGCGCCACCGCCAGCACGCCCATGCTCTTGCCCAGCGTCGTCTCGGTCAGCGCCGCCGCCAGCATCGCGCCGACGATGACGATGGCCGAGACCGCGTTGGTGACCGCCATCAGCGGCGTGTGCAGCGCCGGCGTCACCGTCCAGACGACGTGGTAGCCGACGTAGATCGCCAGCACGAAGATGATCAGATTGAGGATCGTGGGGGACACGATGTCCATGGCGTGCTCCTTCAGCTGCGGGTGACCTGGCCGTCGCGAGCGACGAGGCAGGCGGCGACGATGTCGTCGTCCATCGGGACGTTCAGGGCGGTGGCGTCCTTCGCCAGCACCAGCTTGAGGAAGTCGAGCACGTTGCGCGCGTACAGCGCCGAGGCGTCCGCCGCCACCAGCGCCGGCAGGTTGGTCTCGCCGACGATCGTCACGCCGTGAACCTGCACCGTCTGCCCGGCCACCGTCAGCGGGCAGTTGCCGCCGCCGTCGGGACCGCGGCCAGCGGCGATGTCGATGATCACCGAGCCCGGCTTCATCGCATGCACCATCTCGGCCGAGATCAGCGTCGGCGCCGGACGGCCCGGGATCAGCGCGGTGGAGATGACCACGTCGGCCTGCGCCACCCGCTTGGCCACCTCGACCTTCTGGCGCGCCAGCCAGCTCGGCGGCATCGGCCGCGCGTAGCCGCCGACGCCCTCGGCCGCGTCCTTCTCCTCGGCGGTTTCATACGGCACGTCGATGAACTTGGCCCCGAGCGACTCGACCTGCTCCTTCACCGAGGGCCGCACGTCGGAGGCCTCGATCACCGCGCCCAGGCGCTTGGCGGTGGCGATGGCCTGCAGGCCCGCCACGCCGACGCCCAGGATCACGACGCGCGCGGCCTTCACGGTGCCGGCGGCCGTCATCAGCATGGGGAAGAACTTCTGGTAGCGGTCCGCGGCCATGATCACCGCCTTGTAGCCGGCGATGTTGGCCTGGGACGAGAGCACGTCCATGCTCTGCGCGCGCGTGGTGCGGGGCGCGGCCTCCAGCGCGAAGCCGGTCAGACCGGCCGCGGCCAGGCGCTCCAGCCCGGTGCGGTCGAAGGGATCCAGCATGCCGACAACGGCCGCGCCGCGCTTCATCCACGGCATCTCCTCGGCCGACGGCACGCGCACCTTCAGCACCAGATCGCAGCCGAGAGCACCCGCCGCATCGGTGATCTCCGCGCCGACGGCCTCGTAGGCCGCATCGGGCGCGCTGGCCCGGGTTCCGGCGCCGGACTGCACACGCACCGTGTGGCCCTGCGCCTTGAGCTTCTTCGCCGTCTCAGGCATCACGGCCACGCGCGTTTCCCCCGCAGCCGTCTCCAGCGGTACACCGACCAGCATCTGACCCCTCCTCGTTGTGGGTCGTGTCAGATTACACAGATCGCACGCAGCCACCACCCCCGTGCGATCCCGGAGACAGACCCCGTCACACAGGCCGGCAGCAGCCCGAGCCGGTAGGATCGCGACATGAGCGAACAACGTTGGAAACCCAGTGTCACAGTCGCGGCCATCATCGAGCAGGACGGCCGCTTCCTGCTGGTCGAGGAAGAGACACCCGATGGTCTGAAATTGAACAATCCTGCCGGCCACCTCGAAGCCGGTGAATCGCTGCTGCACGGCGTGGTGCGCGAGACCCTCGAGGAAACCGGCCGCGCTTTCGTGCCCGAGGCCCTGCTGGGCGTCTACCTCGCGCGCATGCACCGCGAAGCCGACCCGACGGCGGACGTGACCTACCTGCGCTTTGCCTACCGCGGTCGGGTCGGCGAACCGATTCCCGGCCAGGTGCTCGACGCCGGCATCGTGCGCACCGTCTGGATGACGCCGGACGAGATCCGCACCAGCGTCGCGCGGCACCGCTCGCCGATGCTGCTGCGCTGCGTCGAGGACCACCTGGCCGGCCGCAGCCACCCGCTCGACGCGATCTGGGCCGAGGATGCGCTGGGCGCAGGAGGTGCGGCATGAGCACGAGCGTGCGTCCGCAGCGTGTCGTCGTCGGCCTGAGCGGCGGCGTCGATTCGGCCGTCAGCGCGTGGCTGCTCAAGCAGCAGGGCCACGAGGTCATCGGCATCTTCATGAAGAACTGGGAAGACGACGACGACAGCGAGTTCTGCTCGTCGCGCCAGGATTTCCTGGACGCCGCCTCGGTCGCGGACGTGATCGGCATCGAGATCGAGCACGTCAACTTCGCCGCCGAATACAAGGACCGCGTCTTCGCCGAGTTTCTGCGCGAATACCAGGCCGGCCGCACACCCAATCCGGACGTGCTGTGCAATGCCGAGATCAAGTTCAAGGCCTTTCTCGACCACGCGATGCGTCTGGGCGCCGAGAAGATCGCCACCGGCCATTACGCCCGCGTGCGCGAAAATCCGTCCAGTCAGCGCTTCGAACTTCTCAAGGGACTGGATCCAGCCAAGGACCAGAGCTACTTTCTGCACCGACTGAACCAGGCGCAGCTGTCGAAGACGATGTTCCCGGTCGGTGAGATCCACAAGACCGAGGTGCGCCGCATCGCCGAGGAGATCGGTCTGCCCAACGCGAAGAAGAAGGACTCGACCGGCATCTGCTTCATCGGTGAGCGTCCTTTTCGCGACTTCCTGAACCGCTATCTGAGCAAGGAACCGGGTCCGATCCGCGACGACCGAGGCCGCGTGCTCGGCGAGCATGTCGGCTTGAGCTTCTACACGCTTGGCCAGCGCAAAGGCATTGGCATCGGTGGCGTGAAAGAGAAGAAGTCAGCGCGCGGCGGCGGCGACCACGAGCCTTGGTTCGTCGCCCGTAAGGACATGGACAAGAACACGCTGTGGATCGTGCAAGGCCACGGTCATCCGTGGCTGAAGTCATCCCACCTGCGCGCTGGCGATGTCAGCTGGGTAGCCGGCGAGGCACCGGCACCAAATGACTGTGCGGCCAAGACTCGATACCGTCAGACCGATGCCCAGTGTCGCATCGATGCCAGCGACCCAGCTGACGGCAGCTTCGGTCTGCAGTTCGACGAGGCGCAATGGGCGGTCACGCCAGGCCAGTCGGCCGTTGTCTACGACGGTGAGGTGTGTCTGGGGGGCGGCATCATCACGACAGTGATGGCCTGACGCTGCCTGATCGCGTCTGGGCATGAAGCTTCATGCCCAGACCCCAGATCAGAAATTCGCCGAACATTCAACGATTCGATGAATACAAAGCAAAAACCCCTCTGACCAGAAGATCAGAGGGGTTTGCTGGAATAGAAGCCTGACGATGACCTACTTTCACACGCGAATGCGCACTATCATCGGCGCGGAGGCGTTTCACTGTCCTGTTCGGGATGGGAAGGAGTGGGACCACCTCGCTATGGTCGTCAGGCATAA
>JBJOPV010000311.1:0-4205 GCA_046050625.1 Pseudomonadota bacterium | reverse complement strand
GTCGTCGGCCGCCAGCGCCAGCAGCTGCGCGCCCAGCAGCTCGGCCTCGACCGCCTCGGGCTCGAAATGCACCGTCAGCGAGCGCAGCGTCGGCACCAGATCGACCACGCCGGGCAGGCGGGCCGCCTGCACCCGCGCCGCCAGCCGCGCCACCCGCTCGGCCAGCGCAGGATCGAGGTGGCGGCCGAACTCGAGCGTCCAGGCGGCATCTCCCAGCGCCAGCAGCCGCAGCGGGCGCCCCTCGTTTTCTGCCCCGTCCATGCCGTCTCGCCGGCCTCTCAGCACCAGAGCCGATAGAGCCAGAAGCCCTCGTCGCCGTGGATGCGACGGTGGAGCTCGTCCGGGCTGAAGCCGGTCAGGCGGCGCGTCTCGCGGCACAGGTGCGACTGGTCGGCATAGCCACTGTCGAGCGCCAGGCCAGCCCAGTCCGGCGCGACCAGCCGCTCGGCACAGGCGCGCCCGCGCAGGAAGGCCTGCTCGCCACGGCCCTGGCCGCGCAGCTCGCGCATCGGCAGGCCCGACCAGCGCCGCACCCGGCGCTCGATCTGGCGCAGGCTGCGGCCAGGCGCGCCCAGCATCGCCTGCGCCGCCAGCGACCGCGCCCAGTCGCTCACAGGCTGCACCAGCGCAGGCCGGTCCGGGCGCCGCGCCGCCCAGCGCGGAGCCAGAAAGTCCTCGAGCCGGCCGATGCGCTGCTCGTCCGTGCCCTCGGCCGCGACCGCGTCGAGCATCACGCCCCAGTCGGGCGGCAGCACGGCGTGCGCGTCGTCCCAGCGGTCGACCCAGTCGGCCATGTCCAGCCCGGTCAGACGATGCATCGCGTCGGTCGGCAGCAGCGCCATCAGCACCTGCAGCGGCCCCGGATTCCAGCTCGTCACCGGCCGGGTGAACGGCCCGGAGAACAGGCAGCGCGAAGGCAGCACCGCCATCGGCAGCCCGAGCGTGGCCGGCGCCCCGGCGGGCAGCATCAGCGACTGGCCCTCGAACCACCAGGTCAGCGCGCACAGCGGCGAGGCGGGGAAGTGGTTCAAGCGCTGCCCCGGCGCGAGCCCCGCCACCCGGGTATCGCGCAGCACCACGCCGCGCAGCCCACCGGCCAGCGCAGGGCGCGGCAGCACCAGCCGGCTGTGTGTCAGCGGCGACAGCGTGCGCAGTTCATCGGCAGATCGGTTCATCGCGCCAGTCTAGGCGCCGATGTCGTTTCCGTTCAAGACGCCCGGCCGGGGCTGGCCCAGCATGTCTCCATGAAAACGCTGACCCCCCCCGCCCACGACGACAAGATGCCCGCACCTGGCCCGCGCAGCCGCTGGTGGGGGCTGCCGCTGCTGAGGGCCATGCGCCAGGACTACCTGGGCTTCATGGTCGCGCTGCACCGCGAACACGGTGACCTGTGTCGCATGCGACTGGCCTGGGAGGAGGCCTGGAGCCTGGGCTCGCCGGCACTGGTGCGCGAGGTGCTCGTCGAGCAGGCCGACGCGCTGGTGCGCTGGGAGCGCGGCGTCGAGGTGTTCGCGCAGATCTTCGGCCAGAGCGTGCTGACCACCGAGGGCGAGATCTGGCAGCGCCAGCGCCGCATGCTGCAGCCGGCCTTCACGCCGCGGCGCGTGGCCGCGCAGGCCGGGCTGATGCGCGCGGCGGCCGCCCAGGCGCTCGACGCTGCCGTGCCGCCCGCGCAGGCCGAGGCGACGGTGGACATGGAGGCGCTGTTCGCCCGCGTGACGATGGACGTGATCCTGCGCACTCTGTTCGGTGCGCACGCCGACGATGCCAGCGACCGCGCCATCGCCGCCACCCGCACGCTCAGCGAGACGGCGATGCGCGAGATGTTCCGGCCCTTCTCGCTGCCCGACGGCCTGCCGCTGCCGGGCAAAGCGGCCAAGCGTGCGGCGATGCACACGCTGCGCACGCTGGTGGCCGACGAGATCGCCGCCCGCCGCACGCGCCTCGGCCAGCCCGGCGACCACACCGACGACCTGCTCGCCGGCCTGCTGGCGCTGCGCGACGAGGCCAACGGCGACGCGGGACTGGACGAGACGGAGCTGTTCGCGCAGTGCATGGTCACCTTCCAGGCCGGTCATGACACCAGTGCCACGGCGCTGCTGTGGTGGAGCCGGCTGCTGGCCTCGCATCCCGGGGCGGCCGCACGCGCACAGGCCGAGGTCGACGCCGTGCTGGCTGGCCGCGCCCCCGACCCGGACGACCTCGCCCGCCTGCCCTGGCTGGTCGCCACGCTGAAGGAGGCGCTGAGGCTGTACCCGCCGATCGCCGCGCTGATGACGCGGCGCACCACCCGGCCCGTGCGCGCCGGCGGTCACACGATCCCGCGGGGTGCGATCGTCTATGTCACGCCCTGGCTGCTGCAGCGCGATGCGCGCAGCTTTCCCGAGCCGCAGGCCTTCCAGCCGGAGCGCTTCATGCCCGCAGCGCCGGCCGCACCGCGCGGCGCATGGATTCCCTTCGGCCTGGGCCCGCGGGTCTGCATCGGCCAGCATTTCGCGATGCTGGAGATGACGCTGGTGGCGGCGATGCTGCTGCAGCGCTTCGACCTGGCTTGGCCGAACGGCGCGGCGGCTCAGGGCATGACGAACCTGCCAGCGCTGAACGTGACGCTGCGACCGGCCGCACCCACGCGGCTGAGGCTGCTGCGGCGCCGGCCAGGCTTCAGGCACGCATGACAAAGAAAAAGCCCGCCGGGCGATGCCTCGGCGGGCTGGATCGGTGC
Organism: Pseudomonadota bacterium; assembly: GCA_046050625.1. Classification (GTDB taxonomy): domain Bacteria; phylum Pseudomonadota; class Gammaproteobacteria; order Burkholderiales; family Burkholderiaceae_C; genus Sphaerotilus. The sequence continues at coordinate 1,483 of JBJOPV010000311.1, read as the reverse complement.
TGAATCGACAGCGATCAGGACCTGGGCGTCAGGCGTTCACGCCCTTGGCGTTCTCGACATATTCATCGATCTGGTCGAAGTTCATGTACTTGTAGATCTTGTCGGCATTCTTGGTGACGACGCCGATCTCGGCCATGTACTCCTCGACCGAGGGGATGCGGCCCAGCTTCGAGCACACCGCGGCCAGCTCCGCCGAGCCCAGGAACACGTTGGTGTTCTTGCCCAGGCGGTTCGGGAAGTTGCGGGTGGACGTCGACATCGCGGTCGAGCCTTCCTTGATCTGCGCCTGATTGCCCATGCACAGCGAGCAGCCCGGCATTTCCATGCGGGCGCCGGCACCGCCCAGGGTGGCGTAGTAGCCTTCCTTGGTCAGCTCGGCCGCGTCCATCTTGGTCGGCGGGGCCACCCACAGGCGCACCGGGATGTCCTTCTTGCCCTTCAGGATCTCGCCGGCGGCGCGGAAGTGGCCGATGTTGGTCATGCACGAGCCGACGAACACTTCGTCGATCTGGGTGCCGGTGACTTCGGACATGAACTTGGCGTCGTCCGGGTCGTTCGGGCAGCAGACGATCGGCTCCTTGATGTCGGCCAGATCGATCTCGATGACGGCGGCGTACTCGGCGTCGGCATCGGCCTTCAGCAGATCCGGCTGGGCCAGCCACTGCTCGACCTTCTCGATGCGGCGGGCCAGCGTCTTGGCGTCAGCGTAGCCGTCGGCGATCATGTTCTTCATCAGCACGACGTTCGAGCGCAGGTACTCGGCGATCGGCGCGGGGTTGAGCTGCACCGTGCAGGCAGCAGCCGAGCGCTCGGCGGCGGCATCCGACAGCTCGAAGGCCTGCTCGACCTTCAGGTCCGGCAGACCTTCGATCTCCAGCACACGGCCCGAGAAGACGTTCTTCTTGCCCTTCTTCTCGACGGTCAGCAGACCGGCCTTGATCGCGTACAGCGGAATGGCATGAACCAGGTCGCGCAGCGTGATGCCCGGCTGCATCGTGCCCTTGAAGCGCACCAGCACCGACTCCGGCATGTCCAGCGGCATCACGCCGGTGGCCGCACCGAAGGCCACCAGGCCCGAACCCGCGGGGAAGGAAACGCCGATCGGGAAGCGGGTGTGCGAATCGCCGCCGGTGCCGACGGTGTCGGGCAGCAGCAGGCGGTTCAGCCAGCTGTGGATCACGCCGGCGCCCGGGCGCAGGGCCACGCCGCCGCGGTTGGCCATGAACTTGGGCAGCTCGCGGTGCATCTTCACGTCCACCGGCTTCGGATAGGCGGCGGTGTGGCAGAACGACTGCATCACCAGATCGGCCGAGAAGCCCAGGCAGGCCAGATCCTTCAGCTCGTCGCGGGTCATCGGGCCGGTGGTGTCCTGGCTGCCGACGGTGGTCATCTTCGGCTCGCAGTAGGTGCCCGGGCGGATGCCCTGGCCTTCCGGCAGGCCGCAGGCGCGGCCGACCATCTTCTGCGCGAGCGTGAAGCCGGC
>JBJOPV010000310.1:0-4223 GCA_046050625.1 Pseudomonadota bacterium | reverse complement strand
CGCCGAGGTCGCGACCCTCTTCCGCCACGGCGGCGGTGCCATGTCGACGACGATCTCCTCCAGCGACAACGCCGGGCGCAACGTCGCTTCCATCCTGGGCACCGAGGCCCGCATCGACATTGACGCCACCTGGTTCACGCCGACCTCGTTCCGCCTCATCGACGGCGAGGACAAGGTGATCGAGCACCATGTGTCCGATGTGCCGGGGCGCGGCATGCAGTTCCAGGCCGACGAGATCGAAAGACTGGTTGCCGCCGGAAGCCTGGCCGGCGACATCCTGCCCCCGGAGGAAAGCGTCGCGATCATGCAGACGCTGGACACGATCCGGGCACAGATCGGGCTGCGCTACCCGGGGGAGTAAGGGCGCGCCGTTGCGGCGGTGAACGCTGGCTTCAGTCGGCGAAGACGTATTCGAGCATCTCGTCCCCATGCGCATCCGGCTGGCCGGTCGAGACCCAGCCGAGGTGCCGGTAGAAGCCGTGGGAGCGCACCTTCGGATCGGCCGAGCAGCCGAGGAACAGTCGGCGGTGTCCGTGCAGCGTGCGCAGATCGTCCGTCATCCGGTGGAGCAAGGCCCGGCCGATGCCCCGGTCTTCCCACGCCGGCAGCAGCGCGAGCACCACGACCTCGCCCGTCTGCGGTGCGCCGAAGCAGTAGCCGACCATCTGCCCGTCATCCAGACAGACATGGCCCGGCAGCGATCCGTCGGCAATGCCGTCGCGCCAGGTGTCGCGGGTGACGCCGATGCGGGCCAGCTCGGTGATGGAGAAAGCGTTCTCGCGGGTCCGGCCGCGCAGATCGACGCAGGCGTCGGCGTCGGCGGGCACGGCAGGGCGGCAGGTCAGGGTCATGGGCGGGGTGTCCTCGGATCTTGTGGTCAAGGTGTCGGGGGTGTCCCGCATCATGTCCACATAGGCCCGGTCGATCAACTGCGCCGGTTCGATGCCGAGCTGCTGCATCAAACCCTGCGCTTCCTGCTCGCCCGCCTCGACCGGCTCGCCGTCGCGCAGCACGACCTCCAGTTCCATGAACGTCCCCAGCCCGGCGACCCGGTCCAGATGCACCCGCGTGCGCCCGACGAGGTAGAGCGTGCGCTGCTTGACGACGCGGCCGGTCTGGCCGTGGCCGAGCGTCAGTACCTCGCGCAGCGTGTCGGGCGAGGCGGTGGGCGTGATGGCGTAGAACGAGGTCTTCGGGCCGGTCTGGTCGGCACGCTGGTAGAAGATCAGCTCGCCGTGCCCGTCGCCGAAGTCGCGCAGTTTCAGGCGGCCGTGCGGGCAGGCGAAGAAGGTGTCGTCCTGCGCGATCTCGGTCGGCCCGGCGGTGGCCAGCGGGGCGACGCGGTGGGCGAGGGCGTCGAGGTCGGCGACGCGGGCCTTGATTTCGGTGTTGCGGGCCATGCGCTGACTCCGTTCAATGCCACAGCCACAGCAGCAGATTCAGCGTCGCGAACGACCCCAGCGTCGTGCCCAGCAGCGCCGCCGCACTGAAGCCCTCGTGCCCGTGCCGCTGCGCCAGGATCGGGTAGATGCCCATGATCGGCATCGCGGCGCTCATCACCAATGCGGTGCGCAACTCGGGTGTGAGCGCAGGCAGGCCGATCGCTGCGCCGAGCGCCAGCGCCGCGAGGACGCACAGCGGGTGCAGCACCAGCTTGCCGGCGATGATCGGCCCGATCCGGCCGCCCATGCCCGCCAGCGACAGCCCGTGCAGATTGCCACCGATGACAAACAGCGACAGCGCGCTGCTGGCCTGCGCGAACAGCGTCACCGTGCGCGCCAGCGGCCCTGGCAACTGCCAGCCGATCGCCGACGCCAGGAAGCCCAGCACCAGCCCGAGAATCAGCGGACTGCCCGCCAGCCGTGCCACCGATTGCATGGCGGCGCGGTACCACGGCTGGTGGCCCGCGTCGCCCTGGTCGGCCAGCGCGAGCAGCAGCGGCAGCAGGAGCAGGTTCTCCACCAGCATGTTCAGCGCCAGCGCCACCCCGGCGACCGAGGGCATCAGCAGCAGCAGGATCGGGTAGCCGACGAAGCCGCTGTTCGGGCACGCCATGCCCATGGCGCTGACCGCGCTCTCCGACCAGGACTTGCCGGCCAGCCGCCGTGCCCAGACCATCGCCCCGCCGATCAGCAGCAGAGAACCGGCAGCGTAGACCGCCAGATAGCCGACGTTGAGCACCTCCGCCAGGCGCCGCTGGCTCAGCGCGTTGAACAGCAACGCCGGCAGTGCCACGTTGAGCACGAACTTGCCGTAGGCGCGCAGCTCGGCCTTTTCGAACAGGCCCCGGCGGGTGCAGAAGTAGCCGGTGGCGATGAGGAGGTAGATGGGGCCGGTGATGGCCAGGATGTCGAGCATCCGGGCAGTCTAGCGCCGACCCGATTGCGGGCTGCGGGCGGCATAGAATCGAAGCCGATGAACGCGAATGCTCCCAAGATGACGGTCGATCTGCTGCTCAAGCGCATTTCCGACGAATACGAGTCGCTCAGCCGCCAGCTCAAGCTGATCGGCCGCTACGTCGAGCAGCACCGTGACCACCTCGGGCTGGAGGGTATTCAGGACGTGGCCGCGCACTGCGGCGTGCAGCCCTCGGCGGTGGTGCGCTTCGCCAAGCACTTCGGGTTCACCGGCTTCACCGAGCTGCAGCGCATCTTCCGCGACGGTCTTTCGCAGCAGATTGCACCCGGTCGCAACTACAGCGCCCGCATCCGCGACGTGATCGAGTCCGGTGCGCCCAACCTGAACGCGGCGCAGATCGCCCACGAGTTCCTCGGCGGCAGCCTCGCGGGCATGCAGGAGCTGCAGAACACGCTGGACGAGGTCGCGTTCGGCCGGGCGGTCGATCTGCTGGCGGACACGCAGGCGATCTGGATTGCCGGCTCGCGGCGCTCGTTTCCGATCGCGGTCTATCTGGACTACGCACTGCAGCACACCGACAAGCGCATCGGCCTGGTCACCGCAATGGGCAGCATGCACGAGGGCCAGATGCGCTCGGTGCGCGCCGGGGACGTGATCATCGCGATCTCGTTCGCGCCTTACGCCGAGGAAACGGTGGTGGTGGCGCAGCAGGCCGTGCAGCGTGGCGCCCGGCTGCTGGCACTCACCGACAGCCGCATGAGCCCGCTGGCGCGCGAGGCCGAGGTGGCGCTGATCGTGCAGGACAGTGCGACCTTCGGATTCCGTTCGCTCACGGCCACGATGGGGCTGGCGCAGAGCCTGTTCATCGCGCTGGCGTACCGGCTGGAGCTGCCCTACCGGCCGACGCAGGCCGCGGCGATCAGTCGGTGATGTAGTCCGGGTGGCGCTGGCGGATCGCGTCGGCGACGAGGAGCGTGCCACTGAGGTGGTCGCGCAGGGCTTGCTGGGCGCCGGCGGCGTCGTGGTCAGCGATGGCGGCGACGATGCGGCGGTGGTCGGCCAGGATCGCCTGCATCTTGCCTTGCGCAGGCAGGTGCAGCAGCCGCAGCCGGTCCACCTGCCCGCTGCGCTGCTGGATCAGGTCGGCCAGCTCGGCCACGCCAGCGGCGGCCAGCATCGCGGCGTGGAAGGCGCGGTCGGCGCGCACGAACTGCGGCCCGTCCTCGGCGTGCATTGCCTGCTGCTGTTGCGCGATCAGCGTGTGCAGCACGGGCACCAGCGCGGCCACGGTGTCGGCGTCCTGCGCGGCCAGCGTGGCGACGGCTTCCAGCTCGATCGCCCGCCGCAGGAAATGCGCCTGCCGGGCCGCCGCCAGTCCGATGCGGCTGACGACGGTGGCGTGCTGCGGGTAGATATCGACCAGCCCCTCCTCGCCGAGCTTGATCAGCGCCTCGCGCACGGGCGTCTGGCTCACGCCGAACGAGGTGGCCAGCTCGGCGCGCGACAGCACGGCACCCGGCGCGAGTTCCAGCGTCAGGATCGCTTCGCGCAGCCGCTCGAACACCTGCGGTGTCGCCTGGCGCGTGCGGTCGAGTCGAAACGGTGGCAGGACGGGGGCGTTCATTGGCGGCGATTGTAGGTGGCCCGCCCGCTGGGGCCTGGGGGCAATCCGGCATTGACACACTAATATATCAGTGCTCCACTGCCGGCCATGACTTCCCGCCGCTCCCCCCGCACCCCGGACTCCCTGCGCAGCGCCCGCTGGCTCGCCCCCGACGATTTCCGCTCCTTCGGCCACCGCTCGCGGGTGATGCAGATGGGCTTCGCGCCGATCGACTGGAAGGACAAGCCGGTCATCGCCATCG
>JBJOPV010000309.1:0-4229 GCA_046050625.1 Pseudomonadota bacterium | reverse complement strand
TGTCGGTGGTGCCGCCCAGGTACTGCGCGCCGGAGTCGATCAGCAGCAGGCCTTCGGCCACCAGCCCCTCGGGCGTGGAGATCCAGGCGAAGGCGTCCGGCGTGGCGCGGTAGTGCGGCATCGCGCCATTGGCGTTGAAGCCGGCAATCGTCGGAAAGCTCAGGCTGACGAAGCCGTCCTCGCGGGCGCGCTCGGCCGTCAGGCGCTCGTCGACGGTCAGCTCGCTGATGGCCTCGCGGCCGAGCGCTGTTTCCAGCCAGGCGTAGAAGCGGCACATCGCCGCGCCGTCCTTCTCCATCGCCTCGCGGATGAAGGCGGCCTCGGCCGGCGTCTTGCGGCTCTTGGCCAGCGTGCTGGGGTTGATCGCCTCGACCACCCGCACGCCTGCGGGCACCGCCTCGCGCAGGCCCAGCGTGATGCGCTTCGGATCGACCAGCAGCACCGCCTCGGCCGGCAGCGCGGCCAGCGCCGGGGCGGCCTCGGCGTAGTCGGCCAGGTCGATGCCGTCGGCGGCCAGCCGCGCGGCCAGGCCCGCATCGATCTTGCCGGCCGCGACGAAGAGCGTGGCATCCGCCGGCCCGATCAGCAGGTGGGCGAGGAAGACCGGGTTGTAGTCGACGTCCGAGCCGCGCAGGCTGGTGATCCAGGCGATGTCGTCGACGGTGGAGACCAGATGGTGGCTGGCGCGGTGACGGGCCAGACCGGTGCGTACCGCGGCCAGCCGCTCGGCGCGTGGCACGGCCGCATGCGGCGCCAGATGCTCGCGCACCGGGGCGCTCGGCAGGCCGGGGCGCTCGGGCCAGGCCTCGGTCATCAGGTCGAGGTCGGTGCGCAGGCCGATGCCGTGGCGCTGCAGCGCGCCGGCCAGCATCTGCGCCGCCGCCAGGCCCAGCACCGCCGCGTCGACCGCCAGCGTCTGGCCGGGCGAGAGCGTGGCGGTCAGCCAGTCGACGTGATGGGTGGCCGCGCCGGTGGGAATCTTCACCAGCTCGACCGAGGTGCCTGCCAGCTCGGCCTCGGCCTGGGTCCAGTAGCGGCTGTCGGCGAAGACCGCGGCGCGCTCGCGGGTGACCACCAGCGTGCCCATCGAGCCGGTGAAGCCTGAAAAGTGCACCCGGCCCTGCCAGCGCTCGGGCAGGTATTCGGACAGATGCGGGTCGCTGGAGGGCACCAGCACCGCGGCCAGGTCATGGCGCGCCAGTGCCTGGCGCAGCGCGGCCAGACGGGCGGGAATCGGAGAGGGCGTGTTCGTCATGGCGGGGCGGTCTCGTCAGGGGTCGCGGGGGAAGGGCTGGCGGGGCTGTCCAGGCGCTGGCGCACCATCGCGATGTGGCCACGCAGCGAGTAGAGCTCGTCGGCATAGCTCAGCGGCACCGGCAGGCGCTCGACGCGGCCGTCGAGCTGGTCGAGCTCGGCGCGCAGCTCGGCGAGCGGGCGGCGGCCCTCGGCGTGCTGCTGCTCGAGGTCGCGCAGCAGGCCGTACCAGCGGAAGATGCGCGAGCGCACCCGGAAGGTGTAGAGCGGGGGCACCACCCGCGACAGCGGGATCAGGACCGCCACGATCGACAGCAGCACCACCCACATCCGGTCGATCAGATTGGCATAGCCGAAGGGCAGGTGGCGCTGCAGCAGCGGCTCGCCGGAGGCGTAGAAGCGCTGGGCCTCGGGGGCCAGCGGATGCTCGCCCGCCTGGGCCTTGGGATATTCGCCCTTGTTCTGGAACCAGTTGGGCTCGCCGTGAATGCGCCGCGCGGCCTGCACCAGCAATTGCTGCAGCGCCGGATGCGTGTCCTCGCGCACCAGCAGCGAGGCGGTGGCCGCCACCAGCCGCACGTCCTGGCCGGGCAGATCCTGGGCCAGATCGACCACGCCGCGCGGCAGCAGCACCGGTGTCACCTGCGGCACCCGGCGCGCGTAGGCCTCGGCCTGGGCGAAGTCGAACAGCCGGATGCCGGGCGTGATCAGCAGCATGCGCACGATCGGCGACTCCGGCGCCGACACCAGCGCCAGCGCGTCGAGCTGGCCGTCGAGCAGCGCCATGACCGCCGGCGTGGTCGGCAGCTGCGACAGCGCCAGCTTCGCCGGCTCCAGCCCGTTGGCGATCAGCAGCCGGTGCATCAGATGGGTGATGCCGCTGCCTTCCTGGCCGACATTGAGCCGCCACTCGGCGATCTGCGACAGGCTCTCCAGCCGCTCGCCACCGAGCCGGGCACGGGCGCTGTCCTCGCGGTAGAAGATCCAGACCGGTTCGCGGAACAGCGCGCCCAGGCTCAGCAGCGCGTCGGGTGCATCGTTCTCGTCGCCGCTGCGCAGCGCGTCGGCGCCGCCCTGCGCGAAGGCGGCATCGACCTCGCCGCGGCGCAGCAGCGCCAGGTTGTCGAGCGCGCCGTGGGTGGCGCGCAGCTCGACCTCGATGCCCTGGCGAGCCAGCGCCTCCTGGTAGCGTCGGCCGAACTCGGCGTAGGCGCCCTGGGCGCCGCCGGTGGCCAGCACCATGCGCTGCGGCGGAATCGGATCCAGCACCCGGTAGGCCAGCCAGAACAGGCCGATGGCCAGCAGCAGCACCGGCCCGCCGGTCAGCAGCAGGTCGCGCAGCGAGAGCAGCGCGCTGCGCAGTTGCAGCCTCATCGCCGCTCCTTTCGGTGCCGCCAGAGCAGCTCGGCGCTGAAGATCGCGCAGGCGGCCCAGATGATCATGAAGCCCTGGGCGCGGCCGCCGGCGAAGGGCTCGCCGAAGACCCACACGCCCAGCGCGAGCTGTAGCGTCGGGCCGATGTACTGCAGCATGCCCAGCAGGCTCAGCGGAATGCGCCGCGCGCCGCTGGCGAACAGCAGCAGCGGGATGGCGGTCAGCGGCCCTGCCGCCAGCAGCAGCATCTGCTGGCGCAGCGGCACCTGCGTCAGGCTGTCCTGACCTTGAGCCACCGCCCACAGCAGGCCGGCCGCGGCCAGCGGGCCCAGCAGCAGCGTCTCCAGCGTCAGGCCCTCGAGCGCGCCCAGCGAGGCGGTCTTGCGCAGCAGCCCGTAGCTGGCGAAGGTGGCCGCCAGCGCCAGCGCGATCCAGGGCGCGGCGCCCTGCGTCAGCGTCAGCCAGACCACGCCCGCGGCGGCTGCGGCCACCGCCAGCCACTGCGCCGGCCGCAGCCGCTCCTTGAGCACCAGCCAGCCGGTCAGCACATTGACCAGCGGCGAGATGAAGTAGCCCAGGCTGGACTCCACCACCCGGCCCTGAGAGACGGCCCAGATGTAGATGAACCAGTTGGCCGCGATCAGCAGCGCGCTGGCGATGAAGCGCCGCATGACCGCCCGGTCGGCCAGCGCCGGGCGCAGCCAGCTCCACTGGCGCCGCACGCCCAGCACCCCGACCAGGAACAGCAGCGACCAGACGATGCGGTGCCCCAGCACCTCCAGCGCGCCCACGCCCTGCAGCAGCCGGAAATACAGCGGAAACAGTCCCCAGATGACATAGGCCGCAGCGGCCTGGAGGATGCCGGCGCGCATCAGGCGCCGTGTTCTTGAACTTGCATGAGCGCGAGGATAACCGCCGGCCCGCTTCATGTCCGGTGTGCCTGAAAACGGCAGAATCGACCTTATCCGCCCCCGGGTCCGTCCCTGCACTCGATTGCCTGCTGTCCATCATGAAGACGTTTCGGTCGCTCCCTTCTGCCCCTGCTGCCCGTCTGGCGCTGCTGCTGTGGGCCTCCCTGCTGGTGTCGCTGGCGGCCTGCGCCCGCGAGAGCGCACAGGCCGCACCGCGTGCGGTCACCCCGCGCGGCGCGCTGCTGAGCGAGGAGCAGGCGGTGGTGGGCCTGTTCGAGCAGTCCTCGCCCTCGGTGGCCTACATCACCACCGAGACGGTGCAGCGCGGTGTCTTCGGTGGCGCCGAGGTCAGCCAGGGCGCCGGCTCGGGTTTTGTCTGGGACGCCACGGGCCATGTGGTCACCAATTTCCATGTGGTCAAGGGCGCGCGCCGGGTGTTCGTGCAGCTCGATGCCGGCAAGCCCATCGAGGCCGAGGTGATCGGCGGCGCGCCGGAATACGATCTGGCGGTGCTGCGGCTCAAGAATGTGCCCAGGACGCTGCGCCCGGTGCCGCTGGGCTCGTCGCGCGACCTGCGCATCGGCCAGACCGTCTACGCCATCGGCAACCCCTTCGGCCTGCAGCGCACGCTGACCAAGGGCCTGGTGAGCGCGCTCGACCGCGAGCTGCCGACCGCCAACTTCCGCGAGG
>JBJOPV010000308.1:0-4255 GCA_046050625.1 Pseudomonadota bacterium | reverse complement strand
GTCTTCGTTCTCCGGACCGGCGATCCAGCCCTCGGCCTCGGGCATCTGGTTGACGACGCTGCGCAGCGCCCGGATGAAGGTTTTCACGTCCTTGATCGGCACCACGCGCCCGATCAGGCACAGCACGGGGGGCACTTCGGCCGGTCGCAGCGCCCGCAGCGGGGCGAAGCGGGCGATGTCGATGCCGTTGGGGATGGTGCTGGTGCGCTCGCCGTTCGCGCCATCGGCGACCTGGCGGCGGCGGTTGGCTTCGTAGAGCGCGATGATCTGGTCGCTCGACGCGTAGCAGGCGCGCCCGATGCCCTGGAAAAAGCGTATCCACAGCTCGCGGAAGTAGCTCAGCTCGGTCAGGTCGCGCTGCAGCACCGAGCGGTTGTCGGCGATCCAGTGCGCGCCGAACAGGTCGATCTTGCGCTCCTTGGTGTAGATGCCGTGTTCGGACAGCACCAGCGAGCGGCCGTGCTTGCGCTTGCACATCGCGCCGAGCAGGCCCGCGTAGCCGGTCGAGACGGTGTGGAAGGCCTGCACCGGGATCAGGCCGTCGGCGATGCGCTTGAGCTTCCACAGCGGTGCGTGCATGGTCCGCACGGTCCAGAAGTAGTCGACGAAGGACGGGTCGGTGCAGCGTTCCTCGTACTGGGCGCAGAGGTGGTCCCAGGCCTGGTCGCCGCGCAGGAAGTGCGCCTCGCCGAGCTGGTCGTCGAAGCGGTCGACCACCGCACCGAACAGCGCCTGCGGGTCGGTGCCGGCGGGCACGTCGTCGGGCTCCTGCCAGTAGCGGTGCAGCGCCTTGACGTGGGCGAACGCGGTCGGGTCGGTGCGCAGCGTGCGCTGGGCGGGCCGGTTTTCGTTGTCGAAGAGGTAGTGCGCCTCGACATGGACGAGGTTCGGCGGCAGCGTGTAGCGGACCGGGCCGTAGTCCTCGGGCCGTGAGCCGAGGAACACCACGGCGAAGGTCAGGTCCGGGAAGCCCGTGATGATCTGGTGGACCCAGCTCGACACCCCGCCGGAGATGTAGGGGTAGGTGCCTTCGAGCAGCAGCGCGATGTCGGCCGATGCGGCACGGGGCAGCGGGGGAGGGGATGCAGTCAAGGGCGCTCTCCTGCGCGGTCTGCGCGATGCCAGTAGCGCACCAGCGCGGCCATGCGCGGGGTCACGGTCAGCGGGTCGATGCGTTGCATCAGGGTGCGCACGCTGGCCCAGTCGCCGCGGCGGTAGGCCATCTCGGCGAGGTAGGGCAGCACGCGGTTGTCGGGCAGGCCGTCCTCGGTGGCACGGATCAGGTCATCGCAGGCGCGGTCGATGTCGCCCTGCTCCAGGTGCATGCGGGCGAGCAGCTGGCGCAGGCCGCCGTCGGAAGGGTCCAGCGCGATGGCGGCCTCGGCGTGTTCGATGGCGCGGGCCAGCGTGTGCTCGCGCACATCGCCCTGCACCAGCGACTGGTAGACCAGCTCGAAGTTCAGCTCCGCCAGCTGGCGCAGCACCTCGATGCGGCTGGCGCTGTGGCGCTGTGGCTCGGTGGTGAACTGCTCCAGCAAGGCGGCCTGCTGCGTGATGCGGGTGCGCAAGGCCTTTTCCTGCGTGTCGAGCAGGCCGTAGGCGACCAGGCGCAGGTCCTCCACCGGATCGCTCAGCAGCTTGCGCAGCAGGTCACCGGCGATGCGCGCGGGCTTGCTGGCGATGGCGTTGAGCGCGCGGGTGCGCAGCGGGGCGGCGGCGTGCACGTCGGTCAGCAACTGCCGGATGCTCAGGCCGCGGAACAGCCGGGCCGGCTCGCGCACCGAGAGCAGGAACTCCGGCGGGGCGGCCAGGCGGAAGTGGGTGTCGAATGCGCGCACCGGCATCAACCGCATCACCATCACCGCCAGCAGCAGCGCCACCAGTCCGAGGAAGGGGATGAAAAACGCCAGGCTGAACAGCAGCGCCAGCACCGCCAGCGGCGGCTGGCGCAGCCGCCCGGGCAGCAGCGGGTACAGCGTCACGGCCAGCACGGCGCAGGCCAGTGCGTGAATGCCGACATAGGCGCCCAGCTGCAGAACGTCGCGCTCGCCCGCCCACAGCAGCAGCGCCGCGCCGACCTCCAGCGCCAGCGCGAGCAGGAACTGCAGCGGATTCATGCGCTGGTGCCTCCGAGCACACCCACCAGCGCCGGAGCCAGCGGCGCCTGGCCGAGCGTCATCACGCGGTGCTGGATGCCGAGCGTGGCCAGATCGGCCTGGTGCGGCGCCAGCCCCTGGCGTTCGGCGACATAGGTGGCCAGGCTGAGCAGGTAGCCATCGACCGCGGCGCGGCCGACCAGCGGCATCAGCGTGACCAGCCGCTCGCGCTCGCCGTCGAGTGCGTAGGGCCAGACCACGTCCGGCGAACGGGCACGGCGTTCGGCCAGACGGCGCTGGCTGGCGGCATGCACCGTGTCGTTGAAGGTCAGCACCACCACCTGGCTGGGCAGCTTGAACTCGCGGGCGATGCGGTCGAGCCGGCTGGCTTCCTCCGCGAATTCGACCGGGCAGTGCGGCAGGTGCGCCAGCAGCCCCGGCACCTCGTCGCTGACCAGCGCTGCGTCCGAGAACGACGAGCACAGCACGGCCATCAGCTCCAGCGCCTCGTCGTGCAGCGCGAGGAAGGGCATGCGGCTGACGACCAGCAGCGCCTGCTCGCGGTGCGTGCCGAGCACCAGCGGCGCGGCGACGAGGTGGCTGGTGGCCGCCTCGTGGACCGGGAAGCCGGCCTGCACGTGGGCGAGGCGGCGCTGGTCGAGGGCGTACTGGACCAGTGGATCGGTCAGCTGCACGGGCACCGGCTGGCCGACGCCGGCCAGCGTCGTGCCGTGGGCGGTGCCTGGCGTGAGCGTGATGACCTGGGCGCTCTCGATCTGGCAGTGGACACCGAGAAAATCGAGGAAGGCCTTGGCCGCTGCTGGTGCGGCGAGCTGACCGGCCAGCGAGCGGGCGCGCATGTCGCCCAGCGCCTGGCGCAGCGTCGAGGGCTGCAGCAGCAAGTCCTGCTCCAGCACGTCGTGCGAACGCTGGACCATGAACAGGCGGTTGGTGACGCGCTCGATGCGGTCTTCCAGGTAGGCGTTGGCCTGCGACAGCCGCCGGATGCGCGAGCGCCACAAGCCGCTGAACTCGCCGCAGACCATGGTCAGCAGCAGGCCGCCGAGGAAATACAGCACCGGGAACGTCACCGACGGGTCCGCGCCCTGCAGCAGCCGCCACGCCATCAGCACGATCACCATCGAGCCCAGCCCGGCGAGCACGCCATAGCGCAGCGCGACCAGGATCGGTGCGAACCACGTCCACGGGATCGGCGCATTGGTGAACAGCGGATCGGCGGGCGAGACCCAGCGCCCGATCACGATGACGGCCAGCGTGAGCACCACCACTTCGAGCGCAACCCAGCCCATCTTGGCGCGTGGGGAGGCGAGTGCGTGCAGCCCGCTCTGGGCGGTCGCATCGGCCGTGAACTTGGAAACCAGCATGGCGGATCCCGGGGTTCAGCGCAGCGTGAGATCGCCGAGCATGTCGCGCATGAGCTTCTGGCCCACGGCGGACAGGGCCTCGCGGCTCCAGCCGGACTTGGCGCCCGTGGCGGTCCAGACGACGTTGCCGGAGTTCAGGTCGATCACCTGCAAGACCAGGCCGACGGCCGGCTCGCCGTCCACGCCGACCTTGTAGCGCCACTCGTCCACCGCACCGGTCATGGCGTAGCGGATGCCCTGCTCGGCCGCCCAGCGCTGCGCATCCTGCTGCACCTTCCGGTCAGGCAGATCGCCCAGCAGGTCGCCGGCCGGCAGCGCAGGCGGACGCACCAGCGTCTGCACACCACGCTGGCGCATCAGCGACTCCAGGATCACCTCGGCGCGCAGGCCGGCCTGGGGGGTCTCGGTGTGGTTCGCCATGGGCAGGATGACCCACTTGGCGCCGGCATCGAGCTGGGCGGTGTTGCGGCTGCGGTCCATCACGGAGCAGCCGGCCGCGGCCAGGGCCACCAGCATCAGGAACAGGGTCTTCAGGTAGTGCGTGTGCGTGAGCTTGGGCATGGTGGATTCCTTGGCGGGTTCCTTGTCGGGACGGATCAGAACGGGAGCACATAGCGCAGCCCCAGAGCGCGGACATCACCACTGGTGCCGGCGCGGGTGGTGCTGAACTGGACGAGCAGCTGGTCGTTGCCCGTGAGCCGGCCGGTGGCGCCGACGGTGGCGGCGTAACCGGCGCCGAGCCGGCTGTGGGTCGTCAGGCTCAGGTCGGCGAAG
>JBJOPV010000307.1:0-4256 GCA_046050625.1 Pseudomonadota bacterium | reverse complement strand
CATGGCCCGTCCTATACTGCCTGATCGATTCATGGTGTGCAGGCTGGCGTGGCCTGCAGCGCAAGAGGTGTCCGAAATGGGTAGCAAATTGAAGGTTGCGGGTTGGGTGGCTGTGGGGGCCGTCGCCGGTGCGCTGGCCACGATGCAGTTGCAGGCCACGGCGCGCAGCGCGTTGTCGCCGCTGCCGCTGGAGGACATGCAGCAGCTGGCTGCAGTGTTCGACCTTGTCAAGCGTTCGTATGTCGAGCCGGTCGATGAGAAGAAGCTGATCCGTGACGCGATCGGCGGCATGGTGTCCGGACTGGATCCGCACTCGGCCTACTTCGAAGGCCAGGCCTACAAGGAATTCCACGAAGGCATCAGCGGCAAGTTCACCGGCGTGGGCATCCAGATCGAGATGGAAGAGGGCCTCGTCAAGGTCGTCTCGCCGATCGAGGGCTCGCCGGCCTTTCGTGCCGGACTCCAGACCGGAGACCTGGTCACGCGCATCGACGACACGGCCGTCAAGGGCCTGAACCTGGACCAGGCCATCAAGCGCATGCGTGGCCCGAGCGGGACCAAGGTGCTGCTGACGGTCTACCGCAAGGCCGAGAACCGCACATTCCCGGTCAACATCGTCCGCGAGGAGATCAAGACCAAGAGCGTGCGCTCGAAGGTGATGGAGCCGGGCTACGCGTGGATCCGTGTCAACCAGTTCCAGGAACCGACGTTGCGCGACTTCGTCGAGCAGCTGAAGGAGATCTTCCGCACCGAACCGAACCTGAAGGGTCTGGTGCTTGACTTGCGCAACGACCCGGGCGGTCTGCTCGACAGCGCGGTCGGCATTTCGGCGGCCTTCCTGCCCAAGGACGCGGTGGTGGTGTCCACGAACGGCCAGATCGCCGAATCGCGCAGCGTCCTCAAGGCGTCGCCGATGTTCTATTCGCGGGACGGCAGTGACGTGCTGGCCGGCCTGCCGGCGCTGATCAAGTCGGTGCCGGTGGTGGTGCTGGTCAACGAAGGCTCGGCGTCCGCCAGCGAGATCGTGGCCGGCGCGCTCAAGGACCACAAGCGTGCCGTCATCATGGGCTCGCAGACCTTCGGCAAGGGTTCGGTGCAGAGCGAGATGGCGCGTCTGCCCATGCCCAATACGTCGCTGAAGATCACGACGGCGCGTTATTACACGCCGTCGGGCCAGTCGATCCAGGCCAAGGGCATCCTGCCGGATGTCCCCGTGGACGAGACCGCCGAGGGCAGCCCGTACGCCGCGCTGCGCCTGCGCGAGGCCGATCTGGACAAGCACCTCAACAACGGTGACGAGAAGAAGGATGCCGCGCGCGAGAAGGCCCGTGAGGAGGCGCTGAAGAAGCTCGAAGAGGCCAACGCGAAGGCCAAGGACGCCAAGGACAAGGACAAGCCGGTGGCTCGCCTGCCCGAGTACGGCACACCTGAGGACTTTCCGCTCCAGCAGGCTCTCAACCGCCTGAAGGGCAAGCCGGTGGTCGCATCGAAGACGCAGGTCGAGCGCAAGATCGACGAGCCGAAGTCGAACTGACCGAGCCGTGGACGCGGACATGGAGGACATGAACGACGACCAGCTGCTGCGCTACAGCCGACACATCCTGCTTGATGAGATCGGTGTCGAAGGCCAGCAGCGTCTCCTCGCCAGCCATGCGCTGGTGATCGGCGCAGGCGGGCTGGGTTCTCCTGTGCTGCTGTACCTGGCCAGTGCGGGCGTTGGAACGGTGACCGTGGTGGACCACGACACGGTGGACCGCACCAATCTGCAGCGCCAGATCGCCCACACCGAGGAGCGTGTGGGCCAGCCCAAGGTCACGTCCGCTGCGGCGTCGATGGCGGCGATCAACCCGGAGGTGCGTGTCCACACGGTTGCCGAGCGCGCGGATGCCGCGTTGCTCGACACGCTGGTGGGGCGGGCCGACGTGGTGCTTGATTGCAGCGACAACTTTCCGACACGGCACGCGGTCAACGCCGCGTGTGTGCGCCACGGCAAGCCGCTGGTTTCGGGGGCCGCGATCGGGCTGGATGGCCAGATCTCGGTCTGGGATTCGCGTGGCACGGCCGATCCGTGTTACGCCTGCGTGTTCCCTCCGTCGGCCGAAGTGCCGGAGGTTCGCTGCGCCACGATGGGCGTGTTCGCGCCGCTGGTAGGCATCATCGGCACCATGCAGGTGGCCGAGGCCTTGAAAATCCTGGCGGGCTTCGGCACCTCGCTGGCAGGGCGGCTGCAGATGCTCGACGTGCGCCGCATGGAATGGACCGAGATCCGCATGGGCCGCGACCCCGCGTGCCCCGTCTGCGTGGATCGCCACAACGAACACCATGGACCAAACTCATCCTGACCTGAAAGCCCGCAACTTTCCCAGTGCGGAAGAAGAGGCCCTCGCCGTACAGCCCGCGTCCCGCTACAGCGGCCCGGAAAGTGCCTATCGGCTGGCCTTCACCGACAACGAATTCCTGTTGCGCGACGAGTTGCGGCCTGTGCGGATGCAGCTGGAGCTGCTCAAGCCGGAGCTGGTGCAGCGGGAGCAGGGCATCGAGTCCACCGTCGTGATCTTCGGCAGTGCCCGCATCCTGCCGCTGGACGTGGCCGCGGCCCGTCTTGGCGAGGCGGAGACGGGTGGTGATCTCGCTGCGATTGCCCGTGCCCGCACGCAGGTGCAGATGAGCCGCTACTACGAGGAGGCGCGGCGCTTTGCCGCCATCGTCACGCGCGAATCGACGCGGCTCGACACGCCGATCCACGTCGTCACGGGCGGTGGTCCCGGCATCATGGAAGCGGGCAACCGCGGTGCGTACGAGGTGGGTGGCCGCAGCATCGGGCTGAACATCGTGCTGCCGCATGAGCAGGAGCCGAACGCCTACATCACGCCGGAGCTGTGCTTCCAGTTCCACTATTTTGCGCTGCGCAAGATGCACTTCCTGATGCGCAGCATTGCGCTGGTGTGCTTCCCGGGCGGTTTCGGCACGCTCGACGAGCTGTTCGAGACGATGACGCTGGTGCAGACCGGCAAATCACGCCGGCGCCCGATCCTGCTCTTCGGGCGCGACTTCTGGACGCGGTTGATCGACTTCGACTGGCTCATCGAGACCGGCATGATCGGCCCCCGTGACACCGAACTGTTCCGTTTCGTTGAAACCGCCGAGGAGGCCTGGGCCTACCTGTCTGCCCACTACGGCTTCGATCTCCCCGATACCCAGACCGGCGCCTTTGCCGAGGACATGTGACCATGGTGCAGTCGCCCAAGCCTGTGGTGTCGCTGATCGGCGTGCCGACCGATGCCGGCGCTTCTGCGCGCGGCGCTTCGATGGGGCCGGAGGCGCTCCGCGTCGCTGGCCTGCGCGAGCGGCTCGAAGCCCATGGGCTGACGGTGCACGACACCGGCAACCTGTCTGGCCCCGCCAATCCGTGGCAGCCGCCCGTCGACGGCTACCGCCATCTGGCCGAGGTGGCCGAGTGGAACCGCCTGACCCACGAAGCCGTCTTGGCCGAACTGGGCGCGGGTCGCTTGCCGATCATGCTCGGTGGTGACCACTGTCTGGGCATCGGCTCGATCAGTGCGGTGGCGCGCCACTGCCGCGCGCAGGGCCGCAAGTTGCGTGTGCTCTGGCTCGACGCCCATGCCGACTTCAACACCAGCACCATCACCCCGAGTGGCAACATCCATGGCATGCCGGTGGCGTGCCTGTGCGGCTTCGGCCCGGACGAGCTGATCCGCATCGGCGGCCACGTCCCGGCGATCTCGCCCAAGGTGATCCGCCAGATCGGCATCCGCAGCGTGGACGAGGGCGAAAAACGCTTTGTCCACCAGCAGGATCTGGAGGTGTTCGACATGCGCTTCATCGACGAGATGGGCATGCGCCACGCGATGGAGCTGGCGCTGGCCACGCTCGACGAGCACACGCACCTGCATGTCAGCTTCGATGTCGACTTCCTCGATCCGGACATCGCGCCCGGCGTGGGTACCACGGTGCCAGGCGGTCCGACCTACCGCGAGGCACAGCTCTGCATGGAGATGATCGCCGACACGGGGCGGCTTGCCTCGCTGGACGTGGTCGAGCTGAACCCCGCGTTCGACCAGCGCAACCGAACGGCGGAACTCGCGGTCGATCTGATCGAAAGCCTGTTCGGCAAGAGCACGCTGATGCGCAAATGAAGGCGGAATTTGGTCTTGACCTGAGCCTGACGGCGCTGCCTGAGCGTCCTCGGCTGGAAGCCCAGTGGCGGGCGCTCGAAGCCCGCGCGTCGGCGAGCT
>JBJOPV010000306.1:0-4270 GCA_046050625.1 Pseudomonadota bacterium | reverse complement strand
CCGCCCGGCTGGCACGAGATGATCGTCGTCACCGCCGGCCGGCTGCGCCTGCGCCTTGCCGACGAGACGCGGCTGCTCGAGGCCGGCGACCATGCGATCTACGGCAGCGCCCGCGCCTATGCCTACGAAAATCCGGGCCCTGAGCGCACCTGCTTCGTGCGCAATGTGGTCGCCTAAGATCAGCATCCCTTCCTGAAGGAGCCCTCCCGATGCAATCCGTTTCCCTTGGCCGCAGCGATCTGCGCGTCTCGCCCATCTGCCTGGGCACGATGACTTTCGGCGAGCAGGTCGACGAGGCCGGCGCGTTCCGGATCCTCGATCGGGCGCTCGAGCTGGGCATCGACTTCATCGACACCGCCGAGATGTACGCGGTGCCGCCGCGGCGCGAGACCTTCAACGCCACCGAGATCATCCTCGGCCGCTGGCTGGCGGCGCGGCCGGGTGTGCGCGAGAAGCTGACGATCGCCACCAAGGTGGCCGGACCGTCGCGCGGCATGGACTGGGTCCGCGGTGGCAGCGCCGACCTGACGGCCGAGGACATCGTCGCGGCCTGCGAGGGCAGCCTGCGCCGCCTGGGCGTCGAGACGATCGACCTCTACCAGCTGCACTGGCCGACCCGGCCGGTGCCGATGTTCGGCGCGACCTACTTCGACCCGGTGCGTGCCGCGAAGGCGCAGTGCACCTCGATCGAGGCGCAGCTGCGCGCGCTCGACCGGCTGGTGCGCGAGGGCAAGGTGCGCGCCATCGGCCTGTCGAACGAGACGCCCTACGGCGTGTGCGAGTTCATCCGCCTGGCCGAGCTGCACGGTCTGGCGCGGGTGGCGACGGTGCAGAACGCCTACTGCCTGGTCAACCGCGTGCCCGACAACGGCCTGGACGAGGCGATGCACCAGCACCAGGTCTCACTCCTGGCCTACTCGCCGCTGGGCTTCGGACTGCTGACCGGCAAGTACGACGAGGTCGGCCTGCACGATCCGGCGCAGCAGCCGGGCCGGCTGGCGCGGTTCGACAGCATGAAGAAGCAACGCTGGGCCCGGCCCGAGGCGCTGGAGGCCGCACGCGCCTACAACGCGCTGGCGCGCGAGCACGGCCTGACGCCGACGGCGATGGCGCTGGCCTTCTGCTACCGGCGCGGGTCGGTGGCCAGCACGATCATCGGCGTGACCCACGTGGCGCAGCTCGAGGAGAACGTCGCGGCCTGGAACGTGGCGCTGGCGCCCGAACTGCTCGAGCGCATCGACGCGCTGCGCCGCCGCCACTGGGACCCGGCGGTCTGACGCAGTTGGGGGGGCTGGGCGCGTCAGCGCGCCGCCAGCGTCTCGGCCACCTGGCCCGGATCGAAGCCCCGCCGCGCCTGGCCGCGCACCAGGACGGTGGGCGTGCCGGCCGCGCCGCGGGCGCGGTACTCGGCCAGGCAGGCGCTGTCGCGCTCGATGAAGCATTCCTCGAAGGGAATGCGCTGCTCGGTCAGGTACTGGCGCGCGCGGGTGCAGAACAGGCAGCTGGTCGAGGAGATCAGCTTCAGGTCGCCGGGCTGGACAAGCTGGCGCAGCGTCTCGGCATGGCTGTCGCGGGCCTGCTGCTGGACCAGCCGGCCGACGCCCCAGGCGGCCACGCCGATCACCAGCGCGGCGATCAGGCCGCTGTGGCGGGCCCGGGTCCAGAGGCTCGGGCGGGGCAGCGCCGTGTCGTTCATCAGGCCACCGCGGCGGTGGCGACGATCTCGATGCGCCAGTCAGGCCGCGCCAGCTTCGCCTGCACGGTCGCGCGCGGCGGGGTGTGGCCAGCCGGCACCCAGGCGTCCCAGGCCGCGTTCATGCCGTCGAAGTCGGCCAGATCCGCCAGATAGATCTGCACCATCAGCAGTCGGGTCTTGTCGGAGCCGGCGCGTTCGAGCAGCCGGTCGATCATCGCCAGCACCTGCGTGGTCTGGCCGCCGATGTCCTGGGTGGCGTCGTCGGGCACCTGGCCGGCCAGCCAGATCGTGCCGTTGTGGATGGCCATCTCCGACAGGCGCGGGCCGACGTCGAAGCGCTGCAGCGGGGCGGGGGATGCGGTCGTCATCTCTCGAGATCCAGGTCCGGTGAGGGTCGTCGGGGTGGCAGGCTCAGTGCGTCTTGCGCTTGGCCTGACGGGCATTGCGGCGGCGCTCGGCACGGTGGGCCGGTGCGATCGGGGCCGTGTCTGCTGCTGCAGCGCCATCCGCCGGGGCCGGTCGGGTCTTCTGGCCGATGCGGCTCTCGGTGCCATTGATCAGCTTGGCGATGTTGCTGGCGTGGCGCCAGATCAGCAGCAGCGACATCACGAAGATCGCCAGCGTCGCCGACGAGCCGCCCCAGAAGATCGCGTGCAGCAGCGGCGCGCTGCCGGCGGCGATCAGCGCCGCCAGCGAGGAGTACTTCGTCGTCTTCGCCACCAGCACCCAGAGCGCCAGCACGCCCAGGCCCAGCAGCGGCTCGAAGCCCAGCAGCACGCCGGCGGCGGTCGCCACGCCCTTGCCGCCCTGGAAGCGGAAGAACACCGGCCACAGGTGGCCGAGGAAGGCGCCCAGGCCGACCAGCATCGCGCTGCCTTCGCCCAGGCCTGCGCGCTCGCCCAGCAGGCGCACCAGCAGCACCGGGATCAGGCCCTTGACCGCGTCGAGCAGCAGCGTCAGCACGGCCGCCTTCTTGCTGCCCGAGCGCAGCACATTGGTCGCGCCAGGATTGCCCGAGCCGTAGCTGCGCGGGTCGTCCAGGCCCATCGCGCGGCTGACGATGACGGCAAACGAGAGAGAACCGATGAGGTAGGCGGCGACGAAGGCCGCCGCGATCCAGAGCGTGGTCATGGTGTGCGGGAACGTGGGCGTGTCGTTCGGAGGAACAGCCCGCCAGTGTAAGCGGGCGGCCTCAGCCGGCCGAAGCCGGGTCGGCGGCCTGCACCGGCCGGGCGCCGAGCACCTCGGTCAGCACCGACGGCGCCAGGCTGACCAGGAAGCCGCGCCGTCCGCCGTTGATCCAGAGGCGCTCCAGCGCCAGGATGCTCGATTCCGCGTAGACCGGCATGGCCTTGCGCAGCCCGAAGGGCGAGGTGCCGCCGACCAGATAGCCGCTGTGGCGCTGCGCGACCTCGGGCTTGCAGGGCTCGACCTTCTTCGCGCCGATCTGGCGCGCGAGGTTCTTGGTGCTGACCTGGCGGTCGCCGTGCATCAGGATGATCAGCGGCCTGGCGTCCTGGTCCTGCATCACCAGCGTCTTGACCACCGCGTGCTCGTCGACGCCGAGCTGGCGCGCGGACTCGGCGGTGCCGCCGTGGTCGACATAGTCGTAGGGGTGCTCGGTGAACGCGACGCGGTGCGCGCGCAGCCACTGGGTGGCGGGCGTCTCGCTGACGTGGGCGGTCTTCTTCGCCATCGTGGATCCGTCCCGCTTCAGCCCAGGCCGATGGCGGCCAGGTCGCCGCGGCCGGCGCGCACCACCACCGGCTCGCCGCCGCTCAGATCGATCACGGTGGTCGGCTCGGCCGGGCAGGGGCCCGCACCGACGATGGCCTGGATCTGGTGCTCGAAGCGCTCGCGGATCTCGTCGGCGTCGTTGAGCGGGTCGCTCTCGCCGGGTGGGATCAGCGTGGTGCCGATCAGCGGCTGGCCGAGCAGGCCGAGCAGTTCCTGGGTCACGCCATGCTCGGGCACGCGCAGGCCGATGGTGCGCCGCGAGGGGTGCGAGACGCGCCGCGGCACTTCCTTGGTGGCTTCGAGGATGAAGGTGTAGGGGCCGGGCGTGGCGCTCTTGAGCAGCCGGTACTGGCGGTTGTCGACGCGCGCGTAGCTGGCCAGCTCCGACAGGTCGCGGCACAGCAGCGTCAGGTGGTGCTTCTCGTCGACGCCACGCACCCGGCGCAGCGCATCGACCGCCGCCTTGTCGTCGAGGTGGCAGACCAGCGCGTAGCTGGAGTCGGTCGGGATCGCCGCGATGCCGCCGGCCGACAGGATGGCGGCGGCCTGGCGCAGCAGCCGGGGCTGCGGGTTGTCGGGGTGGACTTCGAAGAACTGGGCCATGGTGCGGACATTGTCCGCCAGACCGGCCCGGGTTGCGCAGGCGCCGGAGCCTTTCAGGCCGCCGCCGAGGCCGGGGGATGCGCGATGCGCTCCTGCAGCAGCGCCCAGACCGGCGTGAGCTTGCCCGGCAGCATCGGCAGCCGGCCCAGGTCGGTGCGGCTCTCGGCCGGCGAGTGGAAGTCGCTGCCGCGCGAGGCCGCCAGGCCGAACTCGATCGCCATGTCGGCGTACTTG
>JBJOPV010000305.1:0-4294 GCA_046050625.1 Pseudomonadota bacterium | reverse complement strand
CAGCGCCGCCACTCGCCACCCGGCGCCGGAGCGAGCACGTCCTCGCCGTGCCAGACCCAGTTTTCGCCTTCGATCGCGGCGAGCGCGTCGAGATCGAGCACGATTTCCCAGGCAGGTTCCGGCTGCCCGTAGCTCTCCAGCGTGGTCCGGCGCCAAAGGCCGCGCACGTGCTCGGCGTCCTGCCAGAAGTTGTAGAAGTGCGGGCCGACACGGCTGACGTAGGGAATGCGCTCACGGGCGTTCAGCAGCGCCAGCAGGCGGGGCTTGAAGTCGGCGTACTCGGGGCGGGCGCAGAGTTCGGCCTGCGAGCGGCCGTTGCGGGCGCGCACCCAGTCGAGCGCGGCCTCGCCCTGCACGTCTTCGAGCCAGAGGTTCGGGTCCGTCATGGCGTGCTTTCGGCGTAGGGATCGGCGAAACCGAGCGCGGCCATGATCTCGCGTTCACGCTCTTCCATGTACTCGGCGGCTTCCTCGTCGTCCTCGTGGTCGTAGCCCTGGGCGTGCAGCGTGCCGTGGACGAGCAGGTGGGCGTAATGGGCGAGCAGATCCTTGCCATTGGCCGCAGCCTCTGCTTCGACCACCGGCGCGCACAGCACCAGATCGGCCGACACCACCGGCTCGGCGCTGTAATCGAAGGTGAGCACGTTGGTGGCGTAGTCCTTCTGGCGGAAGTCGAGGTTCAGACGCTGCCCCTCCTCGGCATCGACGATGCGGACCGTGATCTCGCCGGGCAGCTCCAGCGCGGCGCGGACAAAGCGCACCACCTTGTGGCGGGGCAGCACCGCACGGTGCCGCGGATCGGCAAATTGCAGGGACAGGCTCAGGTCAGGGCGGGCAGAGGGCATGGCGGTTCAGTGCTCGGTTTGGTCGGCAGCGGGACGGGCGGCATCGTAGGCCTCGACGATGCGCGCCACCAGTGGATGGCGCACCACGTCGGCCGAAGTGAAGCGGGTCATTGCAATGCCGCGCACCTTGCGCAGGATGTGCGCCGCGTCGGTCAGGCCGCTGACCTGGCCCTTCGGCAGATCGACCTGCGTGGTGTCGCCGGTCACCACGCAGCGCGAGCCGAAACCGATGCGGGTCAGGAACATCTTCATCTGCTCGGGCGTGGTGTTCTGGGCCTCGTCGAGGATGACGAAGGCGTGGTTGAGCGTGCGTCCGCGCATGAAGGCCAGCGGGGCGACCTCGATCTGGCCTTTCTCGAAGGCCTTGCCGACGCGGTCCATGCCCATCAGGTCATAGAGCGCGTCGTAGAGCGGGCGCAGGTAGGGATCGACTTTCTGCGCCAGATCGCCGGGCAGGAAACCGAGTCGCTCGCCGGCCTCGACCGCCGGGCGCGTGAGGATGATGCGCTGCACCGAGCCGCGCTCCAGCGCATCGACCGCGCAGGCCACCGCGAGGAAGGTCTTGCCCGTACCGGCCGGGCCGAGGCCGAAGGTGATGTCGTGGCCGAGGATGTTGTGCAGGTAGGTGGTCTGGTTGCGGGTGCGGCCGGCCAGCTCGCTGCGGCGGGTGCGCAGGACGATCTCGGGTTCGGCGCCTGCGTCGGCCAGCGGCTCGCCGGCATGCACCACGCGCAGCGCGGGCGTCTCGTCCCGCTGCGCCTGGACCAGCGCGAGCTGCAGCTCGGACGGCTCGATCGCCGCCGCTGCGCGGTCGTAGAGCTGCTGCAGCAAGGCCACCGCCCGTTCGGCGGCGCGGCGTGCGCCTTCGACCCGGAACGATTCGTTGCGCCGGCGGATGCTGACATCGAAGGCGGCCTCGATCGTGCGCAGGTGCTCGTCGAGCGCACCACAGACGTG
This sequence comes from Pseudomonadota bacterium, assembly GCA_046050625.1. GTDB lineage: Bacteria > Pseudomonadota > Gammaproteobacteria > Burkholderiales > Burkholderiaceae_C > Sphaerotilus. The sequence continues at coordinate 2,493 of JBJOPV010000305.1, read as the reverse complement.
CGCGAGCCGGCGATTGTCCTGGGGGATGAAAGCGTGTCGCAGGATCACGGGATGAATGTGAACTATGAGGCAAGGGCCGGGAACGTGATTGTCGCTGTCCGTCCGGGTCAGCTGTGGTCCGGCAGAATCAAAAGCTTCGACTCCATTCTTCCGGATTTCACACCTCAGTGGCCACGCCCCCCGCGCCCGCGACAACCGTCCTTTCGCCCGGCTGGCTGACCCAGCTCAGAACCCTCGGCTCCGGGCGTGGACGTCCGCTGCTGCTCGCGCTGCATCCGGCGCGCTGGGGGCTGATGGTGGTGGCCCTGATCCTGATCGGGCTGTGGATGGTGGAGATCGGCGGTCGCGCCAGCCCCGACGGCATCACGACCATCCGCAATGCCGTGGTGGTGCGCGCCCCGACGCGCGAGGTGCCGGTCACCGGCGCAGCGCGCTTGATCACGCTGCCGGACGCCTGGGATTTTTCGCCCAAGTTCACGTCGCCGTTGTGGTACCAGCTGCGCTTCGACCTGCCGGCCAGCACCAACGCGGCAACGATGCAGGGCCTGTATTTCGAGCGTCTGTGTGCGTCCTACGAGGTGCGCATCAACGGCTTTCGCCTGGCCGCGCGTGGCAATGTCTCGGCGCCGCAGCCCTTCAACTGCCTGGACCCGGTGCTGATCACGCTGCCACCGGCCCTGCTCAAGCGCACCGACAACCAGCTCGACATCCAGATCACCGCGCAGGTCCGCTCGCAGGTGGCCGTGAGCGAACACGCGGGCTATCTGTCGCCGGTGCGCATCGGGCGCATGGATGCGCTGGAGGAAGAACTGCGCCGCGCCCGCACCTTCAACGTCAGCGCCACCCAGGCACTGGCACTGCTGGTCGGTCTGGTCGGCGCAGCGGCGCTGGCGCTGGCGACGCTGACCCGGCTGGCCTACCTGGGGTACTTCGGTGCGGCCAGCGTGGGTTGGGCGCTGCTGTGCGCCATGTTGACCGGTGCACGGCTGCCGGTGTCGGTGGTGGCGCACGAATGGCTGATCGGCGCGCTGATGCCACCGGTCGCTGTCGCGAGCATCCTCTCGCTGATGCGTTACAGCGGCATCAAGGTACGGTGGCTGGAGCTGTCGATTGCGCTGCAGAGCATCGTCGTGCCACTGAGCCTCGTGATCGCCGCCCCGGACCGCATCAGCACCATCACCCATCCCTGGATGGTGATTCTGTCGATGGAGGTCGCCATCGCGGCGGTAGCGTTCCTCCACCGGGCGTGGAACTACTCGCCAGCTGACTTCTGGGTGGTCTGCTCCGCGCTGATCATGGGCCTGCTGGTGCTGGGCTTCGAGGCCCTGTTCGTGCCGGTCACGCTGCTGCTGCCGGGCAACCACCCCCTGAGCGTCGTCGTCGTGGTGATGTTCGGCGGCATGGTGCTGCGCCTTTACCAGCAACTGCGCGGCGAGGTGATCGCGGCCGAACAGGGCCGGGCGCAGGCCGACCGCCGAGTGCAGGAAATCTCTGCCGACATCGAGAAGAACTACAGCCACATGGCCGAGCTGCGCGTCGAGCAGGTGACGGCCAAGGAACGCAAGCGCATCGCCGCCGACCTGCACGACGATCTTGGCGCCAAGCTGCTGACCATCGTCCACACCAGCGACAACGAGCGCATTGCCACCTTGGGCCGCGAGGCACTCGAAGAGATGCGGTTGTCGGTGCGCGGCCTGGGCGGGCGCGCGATGCAGCTCGGTGACGCCATCGGCGACTGGCGCAGCGAGGTGATGATGCGCATGTCGCAAGGTGGCGTCGAGCTGGCCTGGAACACCCCCGACGACCTGCTGATGAGCGAGCGCGCCATGAGCGCACGCGCCTATGTGCAGACCACGCGCATCCTGCGCGAGGCGGTGAGCAACATCCTCAAGCACAGCGGCGCCACGCACGCCGAGATTTCGATCCGCCAGGACATCAACGACTTCGAACTGACCATTGCCGACAATGGCAAGGGCATCCCGATGGAGCTGGACGGCAAGCTCGACCGCGGCCACGGCATGTCCACCATGAAGGGCCGTGCCAAGCAATTGCAGGGCCAGTGCCTGGTCGAGTCCGGGCCTGGTTACGGGACGACGATTCGCCTGACCCTGCCGCTGTGAGCACAACGACCTGCGATCTTTCACGAAATCCTGTCAATTTCGTTCGCACGTTCATTTTCACCATGCACGGGCCGATAGAGCCGTCACACTGCGATCCGATCGCGTGACCGCTCCCAGGCCCGGCCGAGGAAAGCCCATGAAAACCATTCTGCTGCTCGAAGACCTTCCCGAAATCCGCGCTTGGCTGCGCGCCCTGGTGATGCAGGTGTTCCCCGGCTCGACCGTGGTGGAATCGGCCCGCGTCCACGACGCGCTGCAACAGGTCAACGCCCACCGCTTCGACCTGGCGATGATCGACCTCGGCCTGCCCGACGGCTCGGGCGTCAAGGTGGTGCAGGCTCTGCGCGAGTCGCAGCCGGACGCGCAGTCGGTG
>JBJOPV010000304.1:0-4375 GCA_046050625.1 Pseudomonadota bacterium | reverse complement strand
CAGCGCGGAAGACCAGCGCATCAAGTTCGGCTTCCTGCTGGACGCGCTGCAGTACGGCGCGCCGCCGCACGGGGGTCTCGCCTTCGGTCTGGACCGCCTGATCACGCTGATGACCAAGGCCGAGTCAATCCGCGACGTCATCGCCTTCCCGAAGACCCAGCGCGCGCAGTGCCTGCTGACGGGCGCGCCGTCGATGGTCGACGAGAAGCAGCTGCGCGAGCTGCACATCCGTCTGCGCAACGCGCAGGCGGCGCAGGCTCAGCAGGGCTGAGCCGCGAGGGGCCGCTTCGGCGGCCTGTGCTGACGCCGAAGAGCCCGGTACGAAGTCGTGCCACTGGCTTGCCGCTATGCTTGTCCGCATGACGACGATGACCCAGGCGACGGCGCAGACGCAGCTCCGGCCGCCGAAGATTCCTGAATCGGTGCTGGTCGTGATCCACACGCCCGCCCTCGATGTGCTGCTGATCGAGCGGGCCGACCGCCCTGGCTTCTGGCAGAGCGTCACCGGCTCGAAGGACTTCCTCGAGGAGCCGCCGCACGAGACGGCCGCGCGCGAGGTCCACGAGGAAACCGGCATCCTGATCGGCACGCCTGGCGTGCCCACCGAGGCGCTGCGCGACTGGGATCTGCGCAACGTCTACGAGATCTATCCGGTCTGGCGCCACCGCTACGCACCGGGCGTGACGCACAACACCGAGCATGTCTTCGGCCTGACGGTGCCGGCGGGCACGCCGGTGCAGCTCGCGCCGCGCGAGCATCTGGCCCATGTCTGGCTGCCCTGGCGCGAGGCGGCCGACCGCTGCTTCTCGCCGAGCAATGCCGAGGCCATCCTGCAGCTGCCGCAGCGTCTCGGGATGATGCGGTGATGACCCGGTCGCTGTCGGGCGGGCCGTGGCGCCAGTCGGTGCTGCCCGAGCGCACCGGCACGCTGCGGGTGGCCACCTACAACATCCACAAGGGCGTGCGCGGCCTGGGGCCGGGGCGCCGTCTGGAGATCCACAACCTCGGCGCTGGCGTGGCGGCGCTGGATGCGGACCTGGTCTTCCTGCAGGAGGTGCGGCTGTTCCATCATGGCGACGCGCGCCGCTTCGACCACACCTGGTTCGGCTGGCCGGAGCAGGGGCAGGCCGAGTTTCTCGCGCCGGAGGGCTACGAGGCCGCCTACCGCACCAACGCGGTCACCCGTGACGGTGAGCATGGCAATGCGCTGCTGTCGCGCTGGCCGGTGGGCGGTGTCGAGCATGCCGACGTGTCCGATCACCGCTTCGAGCAGCGCGGCCTGCTGCATGTGCGCGTGCGCTGGCAGGGCACCGAGCTGCATGCGATCGTCGTGCATTTCGGGCTGATCCATGCCAGCCGGGTGCGCCAGGCGCAGCGTCTTGGGCAGTATGTGAGCGAGCGCATTCCGGCCGGTGCGCCGGTCATCGTCGCTGGCGACTTCAACGACTGGGGCGAGCGGCTGGATCCGTTGTTCGGCCAGGCCGGCCTGGTGCGCTCCTGCGCGCCCGAGGGCGCGGTGCGGGCGATGCGCACCTTTCCGTCGCGCATGCCGCTGTTCTCGCTCGACCGGGTCTACACCCGCGGGCTGCGCTGCCGCACGGTCACGGTGCCGCGCGGGCCGGCCTGGGTGCGCATGTCCGACCACCTGCCGCTGCTGGTCGAGCTGGAGCCGGCCTGACGATGGGCCTGTCGGAGACGCTGTCCTGGTACCTGGTGCCGCGGCCGCTGTTCCGGGGTGGCCACCAGGTCGAGCTGCTGCGTGGCGGCGACCAGCTCTTTCCCGCGATGATCCGCGCGATCGAGCGCGCACGTCACGAGGTCTGGCTGGCCACCTACATCTTTCACGATGACGAGGCCACGCGCGCGGTCGAGCGGGCGCTGGTGCAGGCGGCGCGGCGCGGCGTGCGGGTGCGCGTGGTGATCGATGGTTTCGGCTCGCATGACAGCCTGGAGGTGATCGCGCCGCGCCTGCGCGCGGCGGGCATCGCGGTGGCGGTGTTCCGGCCGCTGTCGCGCTGGACGCACTGGCTGCAGCCCGGGCAGCTGCGCCGGCTGCACATGAAGCTGTGCGTGGTCGACGGCGAGACCGGATTCGTCGGCGGCATCAACCTGATCGACGATCGCATCGACCTGCACCACGGCCGCACCGAGCTGCCGCGCCTGGACTTCGCGGTGCAGCTGCGCGGCCCGCTGGCCGAGGCGATGGCGCATGCGACCCGGGCGATGTGGTCGCGTGCCTGGTTCGGCCGGGACTGGCAGCAGGAGCTGCGCTCGCTGCTGCTGGCCGGCCATCCGGTGCGGCGGGCGGGGGCGCTGATCCGGCAGATGCGGCTGACGCGGCGCGGCCGGAGCCTGCCGCCGCTGCTCGAGCAGACGCTCTCGCCGGTGCAGGCCGCCTTCGTGGTGCGCGACAACATCCGCCAGCGCCGCACCATCGAGCGCGCCTACATCGACGCGATCCGCCAGGCGCGTGAGCGCATCTGGCTGATCTCGCCCTACTTCTACCCGGGGCAGGAGTTCCGGCGTGCGCTGTGCCGGGCTGCGCGCCGCGGGGTGCAGGTGCGGCTGCTGATGCAGGGCAAGCCCGACTACCGCATCGCCGCGATGGCCGCGCGGGTGCTCTACGACGAACTGCTGGCCTGCGGCGTCGAGATCCACGAGTACACGCCGGCCTTCCTGCATGCCAAGGTGATGCTGGTCGACGAGGACTGGGCCACGGTGGGGTCGTCCAACATCGATCCGATCTCGCTGCTGCTCAACCTGGAGGCCAACCTGATCGTGTGCGACGAGGGCTTCAGCGCCGATCTGGCGCGAGAGATCGGCCGCGCGATCGCGGTGTCGGAGCCGGTCACGCCGCAGCGGCTGCGCTCCGGGCGCTGGCTGGTGATGGGGCAGCGCGCGCTGGTGGCCTGGGTCGCCCATGTCTATCTGCGCGTGGCCGGGGTGACCGGCCGCTACTGAGCCGGCCGGGACGGATGTCTCAGCGGCCCGCCTTCAGCTGCTGCAGCGCCGCGATGCGCTCCTCGATCGGCGGATGGCTGGAGAACAGCGCCATGAAGCCGCTCGGCCGGCCTGAAATGCCCATTGCCGCCAGGCTCCTGGGCATCTCGCCCGGATCGAGGCCGCCCAGGCGGGCCAGCGCGTGCATCATCGGACGGCGGTCGCCCATCAGGCTGGCCGCACCGGCGTCGGCGCGGAACTCGCGCTGGCGCGAGAACCAGGCGACGATCATCGAGGCCAGCACGCCCAGCACCAGGTCCAGCACGATCGTGGTGGCGATGTAGCCGATGCCGGGCGCGTCCTTCTCGTTCTTCAGGATCAGCCGGTCGACCACATAGCCGACGATGCGCGAGATGAAGACCACGAAGGTGTTGACCACGCCCTGGATCAGCGTCAGCGTCACCATGTCGCCGTTGGCGACGTGGGCGACCTCGTGGCCGATGACCGCCTCGACCTCCTCGCGGGTCATGCTGTTGAGCAGTCCGGTGGAGACCGCCACCAGCGACGCGTCGCGAAAGGCGCCGGTGGCGAAGGCGTTGGGCTCGCCGTCGTAGATCGCGACCTCGGGCATGCCGATGCCGGCCTTCTGCGCGAAGCGCGCCACCGTGCCGACGATCCAGCGGTGCATCGGATCGTTCGAGTCGTTGATGACCTGCGCGCCGGTGCTCCACTTCGCCATCGGCTTGCTCATCAGCAGCGAGACGATCGCGCCGGAAAAGCCCATGAACAGCGAGAACACCAGCAGCATGCCGATGTTCAGCCCCTGCGCGTCGAGATAGCGGTTGATGCCCAGCACGCTCGAGGCGATGCCCAGCACCAGCATCACGGCCAGGTTGGTGAGCAGGAACAGGACGATGCGTTTCACTCGGGACTCCTCGGGGTCTGGAACATCATCTGCGGCCATGCCCTTGCGCTGTCAAGGGGCGGGTGGATGCCTTTCTGGCACCGCTCAGTCCACCAGGCGCCAGTTCAGCGTCTCGCCGCCGCCCATCGGCTTGAGCTCGGCATCGCCGTAGGGCAGGGTCTCGGGCAGCTGCCAGGGCTCGCGCTTCAGGGTGATCGTGCCGGCGTTGACCGGCAGGCCGTAGAAGGCCGGGCCGTGCAGGCTGGCGAAGCCCTCCAGGCGGTCGAGGGCGCCGGCGCGCTCGAAGGCCTCGGCATAGAGCTCGATGGCCGACAGCGCGGTGTAGCAGCCGGCGCAGGCCGCGGCGTGCTCCTTCAGGTGCGCGGCGTGCGGCGCGCTGTCGGTGCCCAGGAAGAACTTCGGGCTGCCCGAGGTGGCCGAGGCCACCAGCGCGCGGCGATGTTCCTCGCGCTTGAGCACCGGCAGGCAGTAGTAGTGCGGGCGCAGGCCGCCGGTGAAGATGGCGTTGCG
>JBJOPV010000303.1:0-4393 GCA_046050625.1 Pseudomonadota bacterium | reverse complement strand
GCACGACGAACCATGTCATCGTGGCCACCGGCGGCTATGACCTCCCGATCGTGCCGCCCAGCGCGCACAGCCTGCCCGAGGACATCGTCCAGATGCATTCGGTCGACTACCGCAACCCCGCGCAGCTACCCGACGGCGAGGTGCTGGTCGTCGGCTCGGGCCAGTCGGGCGTGCAGATCATGGAAGATCTCCATCTGACCGGGCGTCGCGTGCATCTGGCAGTCGGCTCCGCGCCGCGCTCTCCGCGGGTCTACCGAGGCCGCGAATCGACCGAGTGGCTCCACGACATGGGCTTCTACCAGCTCACGGTCGATCGTCATCCGCTGGGAGACGAGGCTCGTCACAAGACCAACCACTACATGACCGGCCGAGACGGTGGGCACGAGATCGATCTGCGCCGTTTCGCGCTGGAGGGTGTGCGCTTGTACGGGTCGGTCGACCGGGTCGAGCGCCAGGTGGTGCGTTTCCTTCCCGATCTGGCCCGCAACCTGGACGAGGCCGACGAGGTTTATCTGAGCATTCGCCGCGACATCGATCGCCACATCGCGACCAAGGGCATCGATGCGCCGCAGGAGCCGCCTTTCGTGCCGGTCTGGTCCCCGGCTCAGGAGACGCAAGCCCTGGATCTGCGCGAGGCGGGCATCCGCGCCGTCGTATGGGCCATCGGCTTCCGGGCGGACTACCGCTGGATCGACCTGCCTGCCTTCGACGGTCGTGGCCACCCGCGTTTCCAGCGCGGCGTCTCGCCGGTGGAGGGGCTGTATTTCCTGGGACTGCCGTGGCTGCACACCTGGGGCTCAGGGCGCTTCCTGGGCGTGGCCGACGATGCACGGCATCTCGGGGCGGTGATCGAACAGCGGCTGCGCGACGCCTCGGGCGCAGGCCCGGCTGCCCAGGAACTGGCCGATGCCGCGGCCTGAGTCCACCCGGCGCCGCCTTGATCTGGTCGAGGCGGGCGGCGCCTTGGCCCATGAGGCGTTCATGGCTCCGGCCGTCACGCTCGGGATGCCTCAGCTCGATGCCCTGGGACTCTCCGAGAACTGGCTGCTCAAGGCCGCGGGCGACCATCACTGGCAGGCCCTGGCTCGAGCCCGAGGTCAGCGTCCGGGCGACCTGACCGATCTGGAGGGTCGCAGGGTCTATGCCGCCTTCACGCGGGTGCACCTGCATTCGGCACGGCTCGAGGCGGCCCGGGAAGACCTGTCTCTGCGCACGTCGATCGCCTGCCAAGCGGCCGGGCGCTCTCGGGTCGCGACGCAGCAGACCTTCCAAGCCGACGGGCAGACGCTAGCACGGCTGGAAATGATGTCGGTGTTCGTCTGCTGCGAGCGCAGCGGCGACAACCGCTCGATCGTGCGTGCGCCGATGGCGGGGCCGAGGACGTCCCGGAGTCCGGCGCAGGTCGCCTGGGTGCAGGACGCCGTGGAGGCCGAGCGAACCGCCCGTACCGGAGGATGGGAGACCCTTTTCCCCGATGCTATACGGCTAACGGATGCGCGGCAGATCACCTTGCGCCCGGATCCTCGCCAGGACTTCAACGGAGCGGGGCTGCTGTATTTCGCCAGCTTCCAGGCTTTGGCTGACCGTGCGGCATGGCAGATGGGTCTCCTAGGATCAACCGAGCAGGTTCGCGAGCGCGAGATGGTGTTCCACGGCAACATCAACATCGGTGACCCCCTTGTCCTACTGTGTCTGGCTCGGCGATTCGATGCGCACGAGCACAGCCAGCACGACTGGATGCAGTTGCGTCGGTCTGACGGCCAGATCGTGGCGAACATCAGAACCCGACGCTTCATCACGGGCCAATGAGCGAGCGCTCATGCAAACACCGACGTGTCACCTTCAGCTTGGCGCCCGCCGCCACCCCGGTTAAACTGCGCGCCGCCAGGAGAGAGCCGCGCCCCCGAGCGCGGCCGCCGAAGGCGCAGAGGCGGGTCTGGAACCCCGTCCTCGAACGCTCAGGCAGAAGGACTGGCAAGCGTCGGTGCGAAGAACGAAGCAACGCACCGACGACACCTCACTGGAGAGAGACCGCGGGCAGCGCCAGCAGGCGAGGCGACACGGTCCACCGAAGGGGCAAGCGCTGCGTGATCCGACCGGACCGCGCAGCGTCAATCTCTCAGGTAAAGCGGACAGCGAGGGCAGCACCATCGATCACGGATGGACCGGTCCGTTCAGGATCGATGACCCGATTGCCCTCGACCTCGACGAAAGCGAGCCGCCCGATGTCCGACACCTCCGCCGCCACCCCGCTGCTGCAGACCCCGCTGCACGCGCTGCACCTCGAACTCGGCGCCCGCATGGTGCCCTTCGCCGGCTACGCGATGCCGGTGCAGTACCCGGCCGGCATCATCGCCGAGCACCGCCAGTGCCGCGAGGCGGCCGCGCTGTTCGACGTCTCGCACATGGGCCAGGTGCGCCTGGTGGGCGAGGACGCCGCCGCCGCGCTGGAAAGCCTGGTGCCGCAGGACATCGCCGGTCTCGGGCTGCTCAAGCAGCGCTACGCCTTCTTCACGAACGACCAAGGCGGCCTGCGCGACGACCTGATGGTCACGCGCCGCGAGGGCGACCTGTTCCTGGTGGTCAACGCCGGCTGCAAGGACGCCGACATCGCCCACCTGCAGGCCGGCATCGGCACGCGCTGCCAGGTCATCCCCGAACCGGATCGTGCGCTCTTGGCGCTGCAGGGCCCGAAGGCGGCCGAGGCGCTCTCGCGCCTGGACGCCGGCGTGGCGGCGCTCACCTTCATGACCGGCGGCCACTTCCGCCTGGCCGGCGCCGACTGCTTCGTCACCCGCTCGGGCTACACCGGCGAGGACGGCTACGAGATCTCGGTGCCCGCCGCCCAGGCGGTCGAGCTGGCCCGCGCGCTGCTGGCCCAGCCCGAGGTGGCGCCCGCGGGTCTGGGCGCGCGCGACACGCTGCGCCTGGAAGCGGGCCTGTGCCTCTACGGCCACGACATCGACACCGCGACCACGCCGGTCGAGGCGGGGCTGGTCTGGGCGATCCAGAAGCTGCGCCGCCCGGGCGGCGAGCGCGCCGGCGGCTACCCCGGCGCCGAGCTGATCGGCGCGCAGCTGACCGGGGGCGCGCCGCGCCGCCGCGTCGGCCTGGTGGGCCTGGAGCGCCTGCCGGTGCGCGAGGGTGCCCCGCTGCTCGACGCCGAGGGCCGCCGCGTCGGCCAGGTCACCAGCGGCACCGTGGGCCCCACCGTCGGCCAGCCGATCGCCATGGGCTACGTCGAGACCGTGCTGGCCGCGGTCGGCACTGCGCTGTTCGCGGAGGTGCGCGGCAAGCGCGTGCCGATGCGGGTCGCCGCGATGCCCTTCGCGCCTCACCGATACTTCCGCGGCTGAAGACGCACGCCGCCCGCGCGGGCGGCTCGCCGGCAGCCACGCTGATCCCGAACCCTCCGAACAAACCCTCGCATCCCGCCGGATGCCTTCCTGGAGCCTTTCATGAGCATCAAGTACACCGCCGACCACGAGTGGATCGACGCCACCGACACCGCCGCCGCGATCGTCGGCATCACCGTGCATGCGCAGGACGCGCTCGGTGACGTGGTGTTCGTCGATCTGCCGGCCGTCGGCGCCACCTTCGCCCAGGGCGATGTCGCCGGCGTGGTCGAGTCGGTCAAGGCCGCCGCCGATGTCTACGCCCCGCTGTCGGGCGAGGTCGTCGAGGTCAACGAGGCGCTGCGCGACGACCCGTCGCTGGCCAACACCGACCCGCTGAAGGCCGGCTGGTTCTTCAAGGTCAAGCTGTCCGACCCGTCGCAGCTCGATGCGCTGATGGACGCCACCGCCTACGACGCCCTGACCCAGGGCTGATGCCCGCCGCGCAGGAGCCTCGTGTGATGCGCTCCTGCCACCCCTCGCCTCCCGCCTGACCGCCCTGCGGCCGGCCCGCCCGCAGGCCCCGGTCCGGGCCGCGCCTTTGCCCGACGACGACGCCACCGCCATGACGACCCCCGCCCTGCCCCGCCTGAGCGACCTCGAGAACCCGCGCGAGTTCACCGCGCGCCACATCGGCCCGGCCGCGGCCGACGAAGCCCGCATGCTGGCGTCGATCGGTCCGGCCAGCCGCCGTGCGCTGATCGACGCCATCGTGCCGCCCTCGATCGCGCGCCCCACGCCGATGGACCTGCCCGCGCCGCTGACCGAGGCGGCCGCGCTGGCCGAGCTGAAGGCGCTTGCGGCCAAGAACCGCGTGCTGACCTCGCACCTGGGCTGCGGCTACTTCGGCACGCACACGCCGGGCGTCATCCTGCGCAACATCCTCGAGAACCCGGCCTGGTACACCGCCTACACGCCCTACCAGGCCGAGATCAGCCAGGGCCGCATGGAGGCGCTGGTGAACTTCCAGACCATGGTCACCGACCTGACCGGCATGG
>JBJOPV010000302.1:0-4419 GCA_046050625.1 Pseudomonadota bacterium | reverse complement strand
AAGCTCAAGCAGAAGGTGACCGTGAAGGCCGGCATCGAGAGCGATCTGGCCAAGAAGATCCAGAAGGCGATCAAGGACAGCAAGATGAAGGTCCAGGCCAGCATCCAGGGCGACACGGTGCGCGTGACCGGTGCCAAGCGCGATGACCTTCAGGCCGCGATGGCGCTGCTGAAGAAGACCGTCACCGAGGCGCCGCTGAGCTTCAACAACTTCCGCGACTGATCTCGACAGATCTCGCAGGCCGCTCAGCTCAGCGCGGCGCGTCGGCCTCGGTGGCCGAGGAGGCCTCCGCCGCCGGACCGTGCTCGATGGGCCGGTGGTGCCGCGTCGGCAACGAGGGCGGCAGCACCTGGGCCGTCGCGGTGCGGCCACTGCGCCGCCGCCGAACCGGGGGCATCACCGGCTCCAGCACCTCGCCGACCGCCGCCTTCTCCAGCCCCGCCCGCAGATGGCGGCGCACCACCCCGCCGATCAGGTCGCTCTCGCGAAAGCCCAGCCCGTCGACCGCCAGGAAGCGCGAGGAATACTCGCCCAGCTCGCCCTCGGTGTCGCGCACCTTCCAGCCGGCGCCCCGGTAGCGGCGCGCGATGCCGCGGTTGAGCACCCAGCCGGTGATCAGCATCGACAGGCCCGCGGACATCAGCGCCAGCGCCAGCGAGGCCGCCACCGGCCAGGTGTGCAGATGGCGCCACTGGCGCGCATGGGCCAGCACGATGCCCGCGCCCAGCACCGGCCAGGACAGACCGCCGCCACGGCCGGCATCCAGCAGCACGAACAGCTCGGCCACCGCCGCAGCGACGCCGCCCAGCACCAGGACCGCATCGGCCCCGAGGGAGACATCGGTGTGCCGGTGCAGCACGGGATGGACGAAGGTGAGCGTCTTCTTCATGGCGTCGGAGGCGGAGGGTCGGCACTGGTACCAGTGCGTAGCATCGGCATCCCCGGCCTGAACTTGACGTCCGCGGGCCGGATCCGGATCAACCCGGAGCTGTCCCGGCAGCGACAAGAGCGGTCGGCGGGCGATTTCTACACTGCGATGCCAGCACCTGACGCCCGAGGAGTCCGCCGATGCAGCTGTCCTTCACCGACGAGGAAACCGCCTTTCGCGCCGAGGTGCGCGCCTGGGTCGCCGAGAACCTGCCGGCCGACCTGGCCGCCAAGGTGCACGGCGCGCTGCGCCTGTCGCGCGAGGACCTGCAGCGCTGGGCGCGCATCCTGGGCACCAAGGGCTGGCTGGGCTGGGGGTGGCCGAAGGAATTCGGCGGGCCCGGCTGGAACGCGGTGCAGCGCCACCTGTTCGAGGAGGAATGTGCGCTGGCCGGCGCGCCGCGGGTCGTGCCCTTCGGGCCGGTGATGGTCGCGCCCGTCATCATGGCCTTCGGCACGCCCGAGCAGCAGCGCCGCTTCCTGCCCGGCATCGCCAGCGGCGAGGTCTGGTGGAGCCAGGGCTACTCGGAGCCGGGCTCGGGCTCGGACCTGGCCAGCCTGAAGACCCGCGCCGAGCGCGTCGGCGACCGCTACATCGTCAACGGCCAGAAGACCTGGACCACGCTGGCCCAGCACGGCGACTGGATCTTCTGCCTGGTGCGCACCTCGAACGAGGGCAAGCCGCAGACCGGCATCAGCTTCCTGCTGATCGACATGAAGTCGCCCGGCGTGACGGTGCGACCGATCCTCACGCTCGACGGCGAGCACGAGGTCAACGAGGTCTGGTTCGACGACGTCGAGGTGCCGGCCGACCAGCTCGTCGGCCCGGAGAACCAGGGCTGGACCTGCGCCAAGCACCTGCTCGCGCATGAGCGCACCAACATCGCCGACGTCAACCGCGCCAAGCGCGAGCTCGAGCGCCTCAAGCGCATCGCGCGCGCCGAAGGCCTGTGGGAGGACACGCGCTTTCGCGACCAGATCGCGCTGCTGGAGGTCGACATCGTCGCGCTGGAGATGATGGTGCTGCGGGTGCTGTCGGCCGAGCGCGGCGGCCGCCAGTCGCTGGACGTGGCCGGGCTGCTGAAGATCCGCGGCAGCGAGATCCAGCAGCGCTACACCGAGCTGATGATGCTCGCCGGCGGCCCCTACAGCCTGCCCTTCCTCTTCGAGGCGATGGAGGCCGGCTGGCAGGGCGATGCGGCGCTGGGGGGCGTCTGGCCGGGCGGCGACGCGCACGCGCACTGCATCCCGCTGACCTCGACCTACCTGAACTACCGCAAGACCACCATCTACGGCGGCAGCAACGAGGTGCAGCGCAACATCGTCGCGCAGACGCTGCTGGGCTGACGCCGACACGGATACAGAGAAGGACACGAGGAGACGGCGATGGACTTCGATTTCAGCGACGAGCAGGCACAGCTGCGCGAGGCGGTGCGGCGCTGGGCCGAGCGGGCGCACGGCTTCGAGCGCCACCGCGCCATCGTGCGCGACGAGGGCGGCGACAGCGCGGCGGTCTGGGTCGAGCTGGCCGCACTCGGCCTGACCGCGCTGGCGGTGCCGGAGGCGCACGGCGGCCTGGGCTTCGGCCCGGTCGAGGCGATGGTGGTGATGGAGGAACTCGGCCGCGGGAGGGTCGGCGCGCCGTATGCAGCGGCGGCGCTGGTGGCGCCGGTGCTGCTGTCGGGCGCGCCCGAGGCGCTGCAGGCGGCCTGGCTGCCGCGCATCGCCTCAGGCGACGCCCGGGCCGTGCTCGCGCACCAGGAAAGCGGCGCGCGCTACCGGCTCGACCGGGTCGAGACGACGCTGGCGGCCGCGGACGGCGGCGGGCGCCTGAGCGGCCGCAAGAGCCTGGTGCCGGTCGGCGACCGCGCCGAGGCGTTCATCGTCAGCGCCCGCGACGAGACGGGCCGGCTGGCGCTGGCGCTGGTCGAGCGCGACGCGCCGGGCGTGACGACGCACGGCCACCTGCTGCACGACGGCACGCGTGCGGCCGAAGTCACTTTCCGGGAGGCCCCGGCACACCGCCTGAGCGCGGCCGGGGCCGACGCGCTGCCCGCGCTCGAGCACGCCGCCGACGTGGCCGTCGCCGCGCTGTGCGCCGAGGCGGTCGGGCTGATGGACTTCCTGGTCGCGCTGACCGCCGACTACCTGAAGACGCGGCGCCAGTTCGGCGTGCCGATCGCCAGCTTCCAGGCGCTGCGCCACCGGCTGGCCGACTGCAAGATGGCGCTGGAGCTGGCGCGCTCGATGAGCTATCTGGCCACGCTGCGCCTGGCCGACACGCCCGAGGTGCGCCATCGCGCCGTCGCGCAGGCCAAGGTGCAGCTCGGCCAGTCGATGCGCTTCGTCGGCCAGCAGTGCGTGCAGATGCACGGCGGCATCGGCGTGACCGACGACTATGTCGGCGCGCACGCCTTCAAGCGCCTGACCTGCATGGAGCTGCAGTGGGGCGACACGCTGCACCACCTCGGCCAAGTCAGCGCGCAGATGCAGGACACGGCCGGCGTGTTCGGCTGATCCGGCCTGCGGGCTGGCATCATCGCGGCCCATGACGAGCAGCAAGCCCTCCTCCCCGCGAAAGAAGTTCCCACGCGCCCTGCTGATCGCGCTGGCCGTGGTGCTGGCGATTCCCGCGGCCTATGTCGGCCAGCGGGTCTGGAATCGCTATCTGCGCCCGGACGTGCCCGGCCCCTACGACCGCCGCGCCGACGCCCAGGCCGACATCGGCCGCGCGGTCGACCAGGCCCGGCGCGAGAACCGGCGGGTGCTGGTGATGTTCGGCGCCAACTGGTGCCCGGAATGCCGCCGCCTGGCCGACGACCTGGCGCAGCCGGCGCTGGGGGCGCCGGTGGCCGAGCGCTTCGTCACCGTCAAGGTCGACATCGGCCATTTCGACCGCAACGGCCGGGTCATCCAGCAGCTCGGCAATCCGGTCGACGATGGCATTCCGGCGCTGGTGGTGCTGGACGCGACCGGCCAGCGCCAGGGCATGCTGACCGGCAAGCAGGTGGTCGGCCTGCGCCAGTCGGGCGAGCCCGCACCGCTGCTGGCCGCGCTCGACGGCCTGGGCGGCGGTGCTGCCGCCGCGGTGCCCGCCGCCCGGCCCTGAGCTCCGAACCCTCTTTCTCCCTGGACACGATGGCCAAGAAATCCTCCCGCCGCGCTGCGGCGCTCTCCGTCTCGCAGGCGCTTTTCTCGCAAGGCTTCGGCACCCGTCGCGACTGCGATGGCCTGGTGCTCAATGGCCTGGTCACGGTGGCCGGCCGGGTGATCGACGACCCCGACGAGCCGGTCGAGACCGACGGCCTGGTGCTCACCGTCGAGGGCCGCGACTGGCCCTGGCACGAGAAGGCGCTGATCCTGCTGCACAAGCCCGCCGGCTACGAGTGCTCGCAGAAGCCCAAGCACTGGCCCAGCGTGATGACGCTGCTGCCCCCGCCGCTGCGCTGGCGCAGCGGCGGCGACCTGCAGCCGGTCGGCCGGCTCGACCAG
>JBJOPV010000301.1:0-4449 GCA_046050625.1 Pseudomonadota bacterium | reverse complement strand
GCGGCGATCATGGCCGGCGCCGGCGCCATCACCGCGCCCATCGTCGATGGCGTGCTGCTGCCCGATCAGCTCGACCTGCTGCTGAAGTCCGGCACCGTCAACGCCGTGCCGCTGCTGGCCGGCTGGAACGCCGATGAAGGCACGCCCTACCCGCCTTTTGCAACCACGCTGGCGGGCTATGAGAGCGCGGCGGCCGCGCGCTTCGGCAGCTTTGCCGCCGACTTCAGGGCCGCCTACCCGGCCACCAGCGACGCCGAAGTCCAGGCCATGGCCTACCAGCCGATGCGTGACGGCACCTTCGCGTGGAATGTCTGGACCTTCGCACGCGCCCACGCCGCACGGGCCCAGGCACCGGCCTATCTGTATTTCTTCACCCGGCGCCCGGCCTACCACGCCGACCAGGCCTTCACCGGCCAGAGCCCGGCCGAGCGGTTTGGCGCCTACCACTCGCTCGAGCAGGTGTACTTCTACGACAACCTCGACGTGAGTGCTCCGACACGCGCCTACACGGCGGTGGACCGGCGCATCGCCAGCACCGCCTCGAGCTACCTGGTGAACTTCGCCCGCACGGGCGATCCCAACGGCGGCGGGCTGCCCGCATGGCCTCGCTTCACCGGCCCGGCCAGCGCCACGATGGAGATCGGCGACACCCTCGCCCCGGTGGCCGTGCCCTTCCAGGACAAGCTGGCCTTCTGGGACCGCTACTACACGGCCACGCTCGGGCGTGGCCTGCCCTTCTGAACGAGAAAGCGTCCGCACCATGCAAAACGTCTACCTGTGCGACGGCCTGCGCACGCCCATCGGCCGCTATGCCGGTGCCCTCAGCGGCGTGCGCACCGACGACCTGGCCGCCGTGCCGCTGCAGGCCCTGATGGCGCGCCACCCCGGCCTGGACTGGGCCGCGCTGGAGGAGGTGAGCTACGGCTGCGTCAACCAGGCCGGCGAGGACAACCGCAACGTCGCGCGCATGGCCACGCTGCTGGCCGGCCTGCCAGTGAGCGTGGCCGCCAGCACCGTCAACCGCCTGTGCGGCTCGGGGCTGGACGCGGTGGGCGGCATCGCCCGCGCCATCGCCTGCGGCGCGCTCGACCTGGCGGTGGCCGGCGGGGTGGAGAGCATGAGCCGTGCCCCGCTGGTCATGCCCAAGGCCACCCGCGCCTTCTCCCGCCAGGCCGAGGTGGCCGACAGCACCATCGGCTGGCGCTTCGTCAACCCGCGCATGGTGGCCTTGCACGGCGTGGACAGCATGGGCGACACCGCCGAGAACGTGGCCACCGAGCACGGCATCAGCCGTGCTGACCAAGACGCCTTCGCGCTGCGCAGCCAGCAGCGCGCCGCTGCCGCCCAGGCCGCCGGCTGGCTGGCCGCCGAGATCACCCCGGTGCCCGTGCCCGGCCGCCGGGGCGACACCCCCTGGGTGAGCGTGGACGAGCACCCGCGCCCGCAGACCACCTCCGAGGAGCTGACGCGGCTGAAGCCCGCCTTCCGCGACGGCGGCAGCGTCACCGCAGGCAACAGCTCGGGCGTGAACGACGGCGCCGCCGCGCTGCTGCTGGCCAGCGAGGCCGGCGCCGCCCGCCACGGCCTCACGCCCCGCGCCCGCGTGCTGGGCCTGGCCACCGCCGGCGTGGCGCCGCGCGTCATGGGCATCGGCCCGGTGCCGGCGGTACACAAGCTGCTGGCGCAGACCGGGCTGTCCCTGGGCGAATTCGACCACATCGAGCTCAACGAGGCCTTTGCCGCCCAGGGCCTGGCCGTGCTGCGCGGCCTGGGCCTGCCCGACGATGGCGACTTCATCAACCCGCAGGGCGGCGCCATCGCCTTCGGCCACCCGCTGGGCATGAGCGGCGTGCGCCTGGTGCTCACCGCCTTGCACCAGCTGGAACGCCGCGGCGGCCACCGCGCCCTGTGCACCATGTGCGTGGGCGTGGGACAGGGCATCGCGCTGGCCATCGAGCGGGTCTGAGCGCAAGACGACCCAGGACACGCAGGAAGACAGCTCATGACCGACCCGACCGGATTCCACGTCCAGGCCAAGCCGTCCACGCCGCCGCCGGTGCTGCTGATCGAGCAGCCTCACCCGGGCGTGCGCGTCATCCGCCTGCACCGGCCCGATGTGCTCAACGCCCTGAACCTGCGCCTGCGCCACGCCCTGGCCGAGGCCTTCACCCAGGCCGATGCCGACGACGGCGTGCGCGCCGTGGTGCTGGCCGGCAGCCCGCGGGCCTTCTGCGCCGGCGCCGACCTGAACGAATACCGCGACGCCACGCCGGCCGAGATCGTCGAGCGCGGCATGGGCCGGCTCTGGGACGCCATCGCCCAGTGCCGCAAGCCGGTGATCGCGGCGGTGTGCGGCCATGCGCTGGGCGGCGGCTGCGAGCTGGCCCTGCATGCCGATCTGATCATTGCCGGCACCGGAGCGCGCTTCGGCCAGCCCGAGGTCCGGATCGGCCTGATGCCGGGCGGCGGCGCCACCCAGCGCCTGACCCGCGCGGTGGGCAAGTTCCAGGCGATGCGGCTGCTGCTGCTGGGTGAACCGATCGCGGCCGACGAGGCCTTGCGCCTCGGGCTGGTGTCGGAGATGGTGGCCGACGATCAGGTCGAGCCACGGGCGCTGGAGGCGGCCACCCGACTGGCCAACGGCCCGTCCGCCGTGCAGACGCTCATCAAGGAGACGGTGATCACGGGCATGAACCTGCCGCTGCAGCAGGGGCTGGAACTGGAGCGGCGCGCCTTTGCGCTGGCCTTTGCCTGGCCGGACCGGGCCGAGGGCATCGCCGCGCGGCTGGAGCGACGCGAGCCGCACTGGTCACGCCCCGGCGAACCGGACTGAACCGCACTGAAGCGCCGCTCAGCGCACCCGGCAGGCGGCCACCGCCGTGCCGCGCTCGAACACGAACTCGCGGAAGGCCGCGCCGACGCCGCCCAGCACCGTGTCGCGGCGCTGCACGAAGCACCAGTCGATGTGCTTGGGCAGGCCCTCGACGTCGAGCACCACCAGACGGCCAGCCTCCAGCTCGACCTGGAAGGTGTGCGCCGACAGGAAGCTGATGCCCAGGCCGCACATCACCGCCTGCTTGATCGTCTCGTTGCCGGCCAGCTCCAGGCCGGCGCGCACCTGGATCGACTGCGACTGCAGCAGGTGCTCCAGGAACTGCCGGGTGGCCGAGCCGGGCTCGCGGAAGATGAAGTGCTCGTCGCGCAGGTCGCTCCAGCGCAGCCCGGTGCGGCCGGCCAGCGGATGGTCCGGCGCGGCGACGATGCAGTGCGGATGGCGCGCGAAGCTGGCCGCCTCCAGGTCACCTTCCGAGGGCGGATAGCCCATGATCGCCAGGTCCAGGCGATGCTCCTGCAGCATTTCCAGCACCTCGGCGCGGCGCGCCACCGTGAGCTTCGGGCGCACCTCCGGGTGCAGGTCGATGAACTCGCGCAGCAGCCGCGGCGCGAAGTAATGCGCCGTCGACACCACCCCGAAATGCAGCAGGCCACGCGGGCCGCGGGCGTCATCGCGGTGGGCCTGCATCGCCTCCTGCGCGGCACGGGCCTGTGCCAGCATCAGCCGCGCGTGCTGCAGCAGCTCGTGCCCGGCGTCGGTCAGGCGCGGGCGCGGCAGGCGGTCGAAGAGCGCCACCCCCAGCTCGCCTTCGAGCTGGCGCACCTGCATCGACACCGCCGGCTGGCTCATGTCGAGCAGCTCGGCCGCCCGCGAGAAGCTGCCGGTGGTCGCCACCGTCTCGAACAGTCGCAGCGCGCGCAGCTGCAGGTCCTTCATGGGTCCATCCTCCTTGGAACATCTCGGTGCGTCTCGGGACTTTCCCCGAACGACCGCCCGGTCATCGGATCTCGGCGGCCTTCAGGGCTTCGGGACAACCCGCAAAAATGGCAGCATCCCGCCCTCTCAGCTTGGGTCCGGCCGAAACCATATCATTTTGCTTATAGAAATCATCAGAAGTCATTGATTGTGGCAGCGGGTCAGCGCTCCTAAGCTCCGTCCCCATCGCACTGTCGTCCGACAACCTTCGAACCCACACGCTGCCATGAACCCGACCTCCATACGCCCCTTCCCACGCTGGGACGACGCCCGCGCCGCCACGCTCGACGAACCCGGCCTGCTGCTGTACCGCTCCAACCTGCTGGGCTCGGACCTGCGCATCACCAACTACGGCGGCGGCAACACCAGCGCCAAGATCACGCAGACCGACCCGCTGACCGGCCAGCCGGTCGAGGTGCTGTGGGTCAAGGGCTCGGGCGGCGATGTCGGCTCGATGAAGCTCGACGGCTTCTCCACCCTCTACATGGACAAGCTCAAGGCGCTCAAGGGTCTGTACCGCGGCCTGGCCCATGAGGACGAGATGGTCGGCTACCTGCCGCACTGCACCTTCAACCTCAACGGCCGCGCGGCCTCGATCGACACGCCGCTGCACTCGTCGCTGCCCTATGCGCATGTCG